>NZ_CP059897.1:1036544-1382059 GCF_014126615.1 Ciceribacter thiooxidans | reverse complement strand
TTCTTCTTCTGCCTGCTCTGCCGGCGGACGCGGCCATGGAACTGTTGATGTTCGAGCAGGCCGGCTGCATCTATTGCGCTCGCTGGAACGAAGAGGTGGCGCCGGAATATCCCAAGACCCGCGAGGGCCGCCTTGCGCCGCTTCGCCGCCTCGATCTCCACGGCAAATTGCCGCCGGATCTGACCATTGCCAGATCGCCAGTCTTTACGCCCACCTTCGTCCTTGTCATCGACGGCGTGGAGAAGGGGCGAATCGAAGGATACCCCGGTGAAGACTTCTTTTGGGCTTTGCTGGACGGCCTGATTGGCGAGGCCGACGCGGCGGTGACAAAGTGAAAAATACCCTGTCCGGATCGTCCGTGAGGCAGTATACGAGGCTGAGGCACAGTATCCACGTGCCCGAAGACAGCCTGTCGCGGCAATCTGTTGCGTCTGCTCGGGCACCGCGGACGCGCGCAATCGCATCGGTTCGAAGCGCGTTCACCCGAAGGGATGTGAAGGACGTGAACAAGGTGGCCATGCCAGCGCCAGGGGAGGGCGCGTTGGAGAAGCTGATCGATCGCGCCGATAGCGTGTCTAAGTTCCTGAAGGCGTTGGGGCACGATGGCCGGCTGACCATCCTGTGTCACCTGGTCGATGGTCCCAAGAGCGTGACAGAACTGGAAAACCTGCTTTCCGCCCGCCAGGCTGTCGTCAGTCAGCAGCTCGCGCGTCTCAGGCTGGAAGGGCTCGTCGCGGCTCGCCGGGACGGCAATGCGATCTTCTATTCGATCCGCGACGCCAAAGCCCGGGCAGCCATCATCTTTCTGGCAGACCTTTTCAGGGAAGCAGCAGACATCTGATCTCTTCGGGGAGGAAGAGCAATGGAAACACTACCGGTCGGGTTTCTGGCGGCGCTCGTCGGCCTCGGTGGCGGCCTCGTCCTGGGGCTGGGTTGGCGCCTCGGGGGGCTTTGCACGCTGGCTGCGCTGGAGTCCGCCGTCTATGGCGGTGACCAGAAGCGTCTCCGGTTGTGGGGGATCGTCATCGGCGTCGCAATTCTCGGGACGCAGCTCGGCGCCTGGGCGGGGCTGATCAACCTTGAGGGAACGCTCTATCACGCCTTCGTGTGGAATCCTTTCGCCTCGATCGTCGGTGGCCTGCTTTTCGGCTACGGCATGGCGCTTGCGGGCAATTGCGGATTCGGCGCCCTGGCGCGCTTCGGCGGCGGGGACGTGCGTTCGCTCGTTCTCGTGGTCGTGATGGGAATCGTTGGATTCGTCGCTCTTTCCGGTCCGCTCGCGCCGCTGCGAACACTGCTGTTTCCTCAGCCCGAGGCGACCGGTCCCCAGGGCATTGTCCACGATCTCCAGGCGTTTCTCGGCATTCCGGCGGCGGTGACAATCGTGGTCACCGCGGTAGGCTGCCTTGTCTGGGCGCTTTCCAACGAGCGCCTTCGCAAGGACTGGCATATGCTGGCCTGGGGCGTCGCTGCCGGCATTGCCGTGACCTGGTGCTTTGCAGGCACGTCCTATCTCGAAGACATCAGCCTCGGTGCCGTTGCGCCGGAGGGGCCGTCCTTCACGGCGCCGATCGGCCGGACCCTGATCTATCTGATGACCTCAACGGCCGGCGGGATCACCTTTTCCGTCGGCTCCGTGGCCGGCGTCATTCTCGGCGCCTTCATCGGCTCCAGCATCAAGGGCACATTCGTCTGGGAAGCCTGCGAAGATCCGCGGGAACTGGGGCGGCAGGTCGGGGGCGCCGCACTCATGGGCATCGGCGGGGTCGTCGCCATGGGCTGTTCCATCGGGCAGGGCGTCTCGGGTGTTGCCGTGCTGGCGTGGTCGGGACCCGTCACACTGGCATGCATCGTCGTCGGCGCCTTGTTCGGGTTGCGCCAGCTGATCGGCGGTTTCCAGAGGATTTGATGCCGGGCTGAGATGACATTCTCGCGCCTCTTCAGGTTAGGAGGCGGCCCTGGCATGGCGTAGCGCGAGCGCGACGGCTCCGATCATCCCGGCACGCGGTCCGAAGGAGCTCGGCTCCAGCGGGCAGGGGAAGGGAAGAAGCGGCATCAGATGCCGCTTCAGGCTCTCGAAGAACAGCGGATGACTGCCGATGCCGCCACCGATCACGGCGACGGCCGGATCGATCAGGCTGAAGACTGACGCGACACCGACCGAGGCGTCACGGGCGACGGCGTCGATGGCGGCGCGGGCCTCCTGGTCGCCGGACATCGCTTTCTCGAACAGTTCGGCGACGGTCGTCTCCCCGAGATGGAAGCGCTTGCGAATACCTGGTGTCCCTACTGCGTCTTCGAAAAGCCCATTCTCGGTCGATGGCGCGCGCGTGTGCACGTCCACGCCGAAGGGTAGCAGGGCGATCTCGCCGGCGCGGCCATGTTCGCCGCGGACAATCTCACCGCTGACGACAAGTCCCATGCCGACGCCGGTGCCGAAGGAGATGAAGGCGAGCGAGCCTTTGTCCTTGCCGGCACCCCGGCCCGCCTCCGCAAAGGCGGCGAGGTTGACGTCGTTGTCGACGGTCACCGGTGAGGGAAGGCGGGAAGCGATCATTGCGGCCAGCGGCCGGTCTTCCGGAAGCGCCAGATTGGGGGAGAGCGAGGCGAGATCCGTTGCCGGAGAGACGGCGCTCGGCACGCCGACCTGGACATGGGCGATGCGGTCGAGCGCAACGCCGATCTCCGCCGCGAGCCGATGGACGACGTCGGCCAGTTGCGCCAGCACGGGCGCATCGGGGCCGTGGCGGGTCGGCTCGTTAATGGTGGCGAGTATCGTTCCTTGATGATCGGCGATGCCGGCGAGAATTTTCGTCCCGCCGAGGTCTATGCCCACGACGTGGGTCGGCCGGTCTTCACGTCGATGCAGCGTCCCGTCGGACCTTGCGGCTTCCGGGCCGGCGGCCGCCTGTTTCTTCACCATGCTCGGACCCTCAAGTCGTCGCTCTGACTATGCTCCTCCATCGCAGGTGAACAAAAATATTTCAACTGATATTTGACAAACGCGTTCCCCGGAAAATGTCGCGAGCTCTCCGTCTCCTCTTGATGATTCACTGGAAAAATGGATAGATTGAGCCGCTCCCGTGATCGAAGCTGGGGTGGCGAGGAGGGACGATCTGTGGTAGAAGATAAAAAAATATTCATGCCGATCTCCGGCGACTGCACGATTGCCCTGCAGCAGGCGATCGACGTGGCGGCCGTGAGCGGCGTCCTATTGGAGCTAGGTGCCGGTGAGCATCTCTCCGGCGCCCTGCGTCTGCCCTCCGGGCTCGATTTTCGGCTCGGCGAAGATGCGGTGTTACGCTTTGTACCCGAATACGAAGCCTACCTTTCCAATCATGTCGAAGTGACGGCGGAGGACTCCAACGCCGCCATGATGCTTGCGACGGATGCGACCGGCATCCGCATCGGCGGGCGGGGACGCATCGAGGCGCCCGGCCCCGATTTCATCACCGGCCGTCTCGACGACATGGGCACACACATCCCGGCGAAGCGGAGGCCGCGCGTCCTGGTGCTGCAGGCCTGTACGGACGTCGTGCTGGAAGACTTTTCCGTGCATGCCTCGCCGATGTGGACCATCCATCTCGTCGATTGCCGGCGCGTGCGCGTCGAAGACGTGTCGATCGACAACGATCGCGAGATGCCGAACACCGACGGCATCGTGATCGATGCCTGCGAGGACGTGCTGGTGCGCGGTTGTGATATCGCGACCGCCGACGACGGGGTCGTGCTCAAGGCCAGCCAGCGGCCCGACGGCCGGCCGGTCGGGCGCTGCTGCAACATCGTCGTCGAACGATCCAGCATCGAAAGCCGTAGTTGCGCCCTGAAGATCGGCACGGAGACGCATGGCGATGTCGAGGACGTCTCCTTCTTCGATTGTGAGGTAAGGCGCTCCAACCGTGCGATCGGCATCTTTTCGCGGGACGGAGGGCGCATCCGAGACGTGGTCTTCAGGCGAATAGATCTCGAGGCTCACGAAACTCCCGACGGCTTCTGGGGTTCGGGGAGGCGATCACAGTCAATATCGTCGACCGTCGGCGCGGCACGCGTCCGGCCGGGCGCATCGAGAGGGTCGTGTTCGAGGACGTAAGGGGCTCGATGGAAGGCGCCATCAATCTTGTCGCGGACGGGAGATCAGGTATCGGTGACGTGCGCCTCACGCGTATCGCTGTCCGTCAGGTCGACGGGCCATTGCGCGGGCATCGCTACGACATGCGACCGACGCATTTCGATCTCGCGCCGTCTCCGGATGCGGCCGGTCGTGCGAATGCCTGGGTCAAGAATGCCGATGGAGAGGTGGTCGGCCTGGTGGCTTACCCGGACGGGATGCCCGCGCTCTTTTCCTCCAGCGTCGAGAACCTCGTCGTGGAAGAGGTGTCCTTCGACCGGCCGTCGCCGCTTCCCGCCGGATGGAATGCCGAGGCCATCGTCATTCGTGAGAACGAGCCGAGTGTGTGGTCCTGATCCGATGCACCTGATGGTCCGGGAGGAGGGGCCGCGTTCATGAAGGCAGTCCGAAAGCTCGACAACCTGCTTACCCATCTCGCGGAGCGAATTTTTTTGCCGCTCGGCGTCGAGGTGCCGCTCGTCTTCGCCCCGGCGACCGCGGCAGACCGCGCGGCGATGGTTGCCTCCGACAGAAGGGATTGGTTGGCTGTCGACCGCAATCTCGTCTGGGGCGAACCGGACGGTTATTACTGGTTCGGCGGAACGGCCGTGCTGCCGGGCGCTGCCGAGGGCAGGCGCATCATCTGCCGGGTGGAGGCAGCCTTCGGCAACGTCATGGGACGTAGCGACCCGCAATGCCTGGTCCGTGTCGACGGCCGTGTCCGACAGGGCGTCGATGGCAACCATCGCGAATTCCTTCTGACGCAGAGCGGCCGCGCCGGAGAACAGTTCGACATCCTGATCGAGGCCGGCACGATCGAGGATCGCCGCCAGCTCGGTTTCGCCTGCGCGCTCTTTGCGCACGATCTCGTGGTCGAGGATCTCTATTACGACCTCAAGGTGCCCCTCGACGTGGCGCGCTTGCTCGCCGAGGACGACCCGCGACGACATTTCATCCTCAACGCCATCGGCGCGGCCATCGACATGGTCGACCTCAGGCCGGGGAACCCCACCCGCTTCAGGGCCTCCGTTGCTGCGGCCAAAGCGGCTGCGGCGCAGATCTACGCGGCCGGCGACTTCGAGGCGAAGCCGACGATTGTGGCAACGGGACACACCCATATCGACGTCGCCTGGCTCTGGCGCGTCCGCGAGACGCGCCAGAAGATGGCCCGCTCGATGGCGACTGCACTGACGCTCATGGAGGAGTTTCCCGACTACCGCTTCATGTACAACCAGTGCGTCCTGCTCGACTATCTCGGTGAGGACTATCCGGAACTCTTCGAACGCATCGCGACAGAGGTCCGCTCCGGCCGCTTCGAGATCGAGGGAGCGCTGTGGCTCGAACCCGATGTCAATATCGCCGGAGGAGAAGCCCTGGTCCGGCAGATCCTCCACGGCATCCGTTACCATGAGCAAACCTTCGGTGTGCGGCCGCGCATGATCTGGTTGCCGGATACGTTCGGCTATTCGGCCTCGTTACCGCAACTCATGGCGAAGTCCGGCCTCGACACCTTCGTCACCCACAAGCTCTCCTGGAACGACACAAACCGCATGCCGGATGAGACGCTGTTCTGGCAGGGCATCGACGGCTCCACGGTCACGGCCTACTTCCTGACGACGCAGCCGTACGATTCGAAGAGCATCGGCACGACCTACTGCCCGAACCTGAAGCCGACGCATGTGATGGGCACATGGCGCCGGCACGGCCAACAGGACCTCAGCAAGGAACTCTTCCTGGTCTACGGCCATGGGGACGGCGGCGGCGGCCCGACCCGCGAAATGTTGCACAACATTCGCCGCATGGAGCGCGGCATTCCCGGCTGCCCGAGGGTCGTCCATGCGCCAATGCGACCCTTTTTCGAACGGCTGCTTACGCGGATGAAGGGCGAGCCGGAGCGATACCCGATCTGGGTGGGCGAACTCTACGCCGAGTTCCACCGCGGCACGCTGACCTCCGTCGCAAAGAACAAGCGCAACAACCGGCTCGCCGAAACGGCGCTCCGTGAGATCGAGACCCTTGCCGTACTTGCCGCGCACAACCGCGGAGAAGCCTATCCTGCCGAAGAACTCCGGGCGCTCTGGGACATCGTGCTGCTCAACCAGTTCCACGACATCCTGCCGGGCTCGTCCATCGGCGCTGTCTATGAGGACAGTGATGCGGATTATGCCGCGTTCTTCGCTCAGGCGCGTGCGTTGACGGCACAGCTTGCGGCGAGGCTCGCGCCTGCGGGCAGCAAGGCACTTTTCAACGTGGCGGGACGTCCCCGCGGCGGTCTGGTCGTCTCTCCGGAGCCATTCGGTCGTCCGCAAGAGCAGACGCTTGTTCTCGCCGATGGTGGAGAGGCCTACGGCCTGTTGGTGCCGGCCGTTCCGGCACTTGCCGTGGTCGATCTCGCCGGACCTGGCGTGCATGTGCCGGCCGGCGCGCTCTCCGTCTCGGAGCGGCATATCGAGAACGAACGTCTGTCCGTGCGCTTTGACGATGCCGGCCGGATCGCGTCAATCCTCGATAGGAAGGCCGGACGCGAGGTCTTGAAGCCCGGCCGCGTCGGCAACCGGCTGCAGGCTTTCCGCGACATGCCCGCCCAGTTCGACGCCTGGGACATCGATTCCGATTTCGAGGACCAGGTCTTCGAGATTGATGCGCTCGTCGGTGCCGAGGTGGTGGAGCGCGGACCGCTTCGGGCGGCCGTTCGCTTCGAATGGCGCTACGAATCCTCACGGATCGTGCAGGTCGTCTCGCTCGAGGAGGGAGCGCGGCAGGTGGAGATTGATTGCCTCATTGACTGGCACGAGCACAACACGCTGGTGAAGGCGGCCTTCCCGCTCGATCTCAATACGGCCGCCGTGGATGCGGAAATCCAGTTCGGCCATGTCCGCCGCGCGAGCCACCGGAACACCTCCTGGGACCGCGCGCGGTTTGAATGCTCGATGCAGCGCTGGATCGATGTTGGCGAGGCGGACTTCGGCGTCGCTTTGCTCAACGACTGCAAATACGGCTACGACGCGAAAGGTACGGATATCCGCCTGACGCTCTTGCGCTCGCCGACCTATCCCTGGCCAGAGGCGGATCAGGGCCAACACCGGTTCCGTTACGCGGTGATGGTCCACGACGGCGACAAGCTGGCGGTGCACGAGGCGGCGGAGGACTTCAATCTGCCGCTGCGGCTGATCAAGGGCGGAGAGGGGGGCGAAACTCCGCCGCCGCTTCTATCAGTCGAGACGCCCGGCATTGCGGTTGAGGCCGTGAAGCAGGCGGAGGAGGGCGGCGCCATCATCGTTCGTCTGTGGGAGGTGACAGGTGCGCGCCGTACCGCATGGATCATGGTCGATCCGGCAATCAGGACTGCGGAACTGGCCGACCTCCTGGAACGAGACGGGCGGCCCCTCGCACTCGAAGACGGCGCGCTGACGCTTGCGTTCGCCCCCTTTGAGATTGTCACGCTAATGCTGAGAGGTTGATCTATGTCCGCACAAAACCGCGTGATCTCCGCCACCATCGACCACTTCCCGGATGGTGAGAAATCCTTCGTCGAAATTCCGTTCGAGGTCGGGTCGGACGTCGAACGGATCGAGGTGAGCTATCACTTTCCCTTCGGTGGTGGTGGCAGCGTCATCGACCTCGGTGTTGCCCGCAACGGCCTCATGCGCGGCTGGACGGGCGCCGAACGCGGCCACATCACGCTGGAGGAGGATCGGGCGACGCCGGGATACGAGCCGGGGCCGCTTGCGGGTGCCTGGCATGTCGTGCTGGGCATCGTGAAGATCGGACCGAACTGCAAGGTCGACGTGGAGATCCGCCTGGTCGGCCGCCGGCGGCGCTGGCTCGTCGGGGAATTGCATAGCCATTCGGAGCACTCCGACGGCGGCGTGACCGTGCTCGACGCGATCCACCGTGCACGCGCCTCCTCTCTCGACTTCCTGGCGATCACCGACCACAACACCGTCACACAGAATGATATCCGGCCGGACGATCCCGGCATTCTCGTCATTCCGGCGATGGAACTTACCTCCTACTGGGGTCACACGAACTTTCTCGGCCTTCCGCGTCCGGTCGTGGACTGGCGCTGCCGTTCGCCCCGTGACGTTGCCGAGAAGATGGTCGAGGCGCGCGCCAACGGAGCGACCATCGTCATCAACCACCCTTTCCAGAATTCGGCCGGTGGGCGCTGGCAATCGGGTTTCGACGTTGCCTTCGACGCGCTCGAAATCTGGAACGGCAACTGGTCGGTGATGAACGAACAGGGCCTCGCCTTCTGGCAGGAATTGCTAACCTCCGGCCGGCGCGTTCCGGCGACCGGCGGCAGCGACTTTCATCTGAAGAACCGCAGGCGTCACGGGCGGCCGGCCAACCGGCTCTGCGTGGAGGGGATGTCCGTGTCCGACATCCTCGCCGCCGTGCGGGCGGGCCGTAACGTGGTCGCCTTTGCGCCCGATGAGACGATGGCAAAACCTTCCACGGACGATATGCCGGACTTCGGTTCGCAGGTTGCTGCCGGGCGGGAGATTTCCGTGACCTTCACCGGCCTCTCGGTGGGCGACGAAATCCGTCGAGTGACCGAGGCCGGTGTCGTGGAGGTGGTGCCGGCCGGTGACGGTCCGACGCTCCGCCTCGACCAGCGGTTTTCCGGGCGCTTCGTGCGTTACGAGGTCTGGCATGATAAGGAACCGAGACTTTTCACCAATCCGTTCTATGGAGAATAATGCGTGCCCCTGGAAAGACGACCGGAACGCAAGATCGGCATCAAGGATGTGTCGCGGGAGGCCGGCGTCGCACTCAGCACGGTTTCCCATGTCCTGAACGGTACCGCACCGATTTCGCAGGAGGTGCGCGTGCGGGTGCTGGAAGTGGCGCGGAAGCTCGGCTACCTCGCGAAGCGCCAGCGCAAGGGCGCCATCGCCTCGCTCAGTTCGCTCTATCTCGCGGTTCCGCCCGGCAACCTGCCGCACAACGACATCAATCTCGTGTCATGGACGCTGCTGACGGCGCTTTCGCGGGAATGCGAGCGGCGCGGCATCCGTATCGTCGCTCATAATGGCGCGCCACAGCTCAACGCCGCCGAGATTCTTGCGGGCGCGCGCGCCGCGGAAGCGGAAGCGATTGCCGTCGTTTTCGACGACAATCCGAAACTGCTGAAGGGGCTTGCCGGCAGCGACATCGCCGTCGTTCTCCTGAACGGCGAGGATCCGACGATGAGCATCGACACGGTCGCTCCGGCCAACCGCTACGGTGCCCGGCTCGCGACGGAATGGCTGCTTTCAAAAGGCCACCGACGGATACTGCACCTGACCTGGCGCGGTCGCAGCACGATCATGCGCCGGCTCGACGGCTTTCATGACGCCTATCTCCAACATGAGTTGCCGGTCGATCTCGGAGAGGTTCTCTATGCGAAGGGCTATGAACCTGAGCATGCACGTGAGGCCCTGCGCACCTTCGTGGCCGAGCGGGGTGGTCTTGACGGATTTACCGCCGTCTTCTGTGCCGCCGACAATCTCGCGATCGGTGCGCTCACCGAACTTCAGGCGCTCGGCTTCCGCATCCCGGCCGAAATCGCCGTCGTCGGCTTCGACGGTGTGGCGCCGGGCGATCTTACGCAGCCATCGCTGACGACGGTCAGGGTGCCGCTCGACGCCCTGGCAGCAGCGACCGTCCAGACGCTAGAGCAGAGGCTGTCGGGCGCGGGGCGCGACCAGCCGGCGGCGAGGATCGAACTCGGCTGTCGCTTGATCGAGCGCGAGAGTGGCGGCTCGGCTTTATCGAGTCTGTGAAAATATTTTTAAGCTTGATTTTTGGATGTCGATACATGATCGTCCGAAATACGGCGATATCGCGAGGAAACAGAGGGATCGCGGCTCCGTTTGCTGAACTGGGAGGTTGGCATGTTTTTCAACGAAAATATTTTCGCGCCTTCTCTTGGCGTATTGATGGCAACGTGCCTCGCGGGGTCGGCCTTCGCATTCCAGGAGTCGCCAATGCTGGCCGAGCAGGTGAAGGCGGGCAAGCTGCCTCCGGTCGAGCAGCGTCTCCCGGAAAAGCCCACGGTTCTGCAGGCTGCAGAAGTCGGCAAGTACGGCGGTAACTGGCAGCGCGCCTACAAAGGGCCGGGCGACCGCTGGGGGCCGACGAAGCTGATGGAGGAGCGCGTCGTCAAGTGGTCGCAGAAGCCGGGCGGGCCGCTGGAACTCGTGCCGGGTTATATTTCATCCTATTCGGTCAGCGCGGATTCGCGCGAATTCACCTTCACCCTGCTCAAGGGTCTCAAGTGGTCAGACGGTGAGCCCGTCACCACCGAGGACGTCCGCTTCTGGTATGAAGACGTCTTCATGAACAAGGACCTTCTCGCTTCGATAGACCAGACGCTGGCGCCGGGCGGCAAGCCGATGCAGCTCGAGATCGTCGACGAGCAGACCTTCAAGGTGAAGTTCGAGGAACCCTATGTCTATTTTCTCGAGATTCTGGCGAAGGACTCCACCGGCGATCCGAGTCTCGACCGTCCGAGCTTCCTATTTCCGAAGCATTATCTGAAGCAATTCAACAACAAGTATGCCTCCGAGGACGAGCTGACGGCGGCAGCCTTGAAGTTCGGCGTCGAGAAATGGACGGATCTCTGGGGCTCGAAGGGCGCCGCGACGGCCTGGTGGCAAAACCCGGATCTGCCGGTGATCACCGCGTGGAAAATCGAGAAGCCCGCCCCAGGCGACGTCGTCACCATGGTGCGCAACCCCTACTACTATGCCGTCGACCAGGCCGGTAACCAGCTGCCCTATATCGATCGCATCTCGCACAAGCTGTTCAGCGATCAGGAAGCCTTCAACCTGATGATCGTCCAGGGGCAGATCGACATGCAGATGCGCTATGTCGAGCCGCAGGACTTCACCTTCTACAAGGAGAACGAGGCGAAGGGCGGCTACAAGGTCCACCGCTGGACGCAGGCGCAGACGTGGTCGCTCGTGCCGAACCTCAACGTCAAGGACGAGGTGTTGCGCGGCCTGTTCGAAACCTCCGATTTCCGCGAGGCGCTGAGCGTCGCAATCGACCGCGAGACAGTGAACGAACTGATCTTTTCGGGCCTTGCGGAAGCGCGCCAGGCCTCGCCCGTGTCCGGGTCGCCGAACTTCGATCCGGAACTGGAAACGCACTGGGCCGAATACGATCCGGACAAGGCGAACGCGCTTCTCGACGGGGTTGGCCTCGACAAGCGCGACGATGAAGGTTTCCGTCTCCGTCCCGACGGCAAACGTTTGTCGATCGTGGTGGAGATAGAGCATTCGAACGGCCCGAAGACCATGGAAGTCGTCGCGGCGAACTACAAGGATATCGGCGTCGAGCTGCTGCCGCGGATCATCGACCGTACCCAGTGGGACGCTGATCGCGACAACAACGAGTTCCAGATGCAATGGTATCCGTTCGATCGCCTGTCTGTCGTCGCGGCCGACCCGCGCATCATGATGGGCAACGATTCCTACGCCCACCAGTACTACATCTGGTACACGACCAAAGGGGCTTCCGGCATCGAGCCGCCGGCGGACCATCCGATCCGCACGCTCTTTGCCGATTGGGACAAGGCCGCCAAGGCTGCCGACCGCAAGGAGGCGGATGCAGCGCTGAACGATCTGATCAAGACCTTCGTCACACAAGGCTGGGTCATTGGTGTCGTCGGAGAATTGCCGGCCATCTCGGTGGTGAAGGACAACTTCAAGAACTTCCCCGACGACCTGATCGAGGATGACATCACCCGCGGCATCGGTCTCGGTGCCACGCAGCAGATGTGGATGGCGCAGTAGCCGTCCGGTCGCGGGAGATCATGGCAAGCCGCCGGCGTTGACACGCCGGCGGTCTCTCTCCCGCCGTTGAGAGGCCCGGTTTCCGCTCAACACCCGGAGAGTGGTCACGGGGCGGAGCTATCGGGAACAGGAGGTTGGCGTCGTGCTCAAATACATCGTCGCGCGCTCGATGTGGGCGATCCCCACATTGATCTTCGTCTCGTTCATCTCGTTCGTGATCATCCAGCTGCCGCCGGGTGACTTCGTGACGGCCTATGCCGCCCAGCTCCGAAACAGCGGCGACTTCATCAGTGAAACCGAAGAAGCGCTGATGCGGGCCCGGTACGGGCTTAACGACCCGCTGCTGGTCCAATACTGGCGATGGATTTCCAACATCGTCCTTCATGGCGACTTCGGACGTTCGCTCGAATGGAATGCGGCCGTCGGCGATCTCATCTGGGAACGCCTCGGTCTCACGCTGCTCATCTCCACGCTCAGCATGGTCTTCACCTGGCTGATCGCCATTCCCGTCGGCGTCTATTCCGCGACGCGTCAGTATTCGGTGTTCGACTACGTGTTCACCGTCTTCGGCTTTCTCGGCAAGGGCATTCCGGATTTCCTGTTGGCGCTGGTTCTCATGTGGATGACCTATATCTGGCTGAATCTCGACGTCGGCGGGCTCGTATCCCCGCAGTTCGAAGGACAGCCCTGGGACCTTCCTAAGATCGTCAACATGCTCTCGCATATCTGGATCCCGTTGCTCGTCCTGGCGACGGGCGGGGCGGCGGGGCTGATCCGCGTCATGCGGGCGAACATGCTGGACGAGCTGCGCAAGCCCTATGTGGAAACCGCCTATGCGCAGGGTTTCGGCGAGCGCACGGTCGTATGGCGCTACCCGGTCCGTATCGCCCTCAATCCGTTCATCTCCACCGTCGGCTGGGCACTGCCGGCCCTCTTTTCCGGCGACGTGATCACGGCTGTGGTGCTCAACCTGCCGACGACCGGTCCACTTCTCCTGCAGGCGCTCAAGATGCAGGACATGTATCTGGCCGGCAGTTTCATCCTGATCCTGAGCGTCTTTACAGTCATTGGCACGCTGCTCTCCGACATTCTGCTGGCGCTGTCCGATCCGCGCATCCGGTTCTCATGAGGCGCAAATGACCGATACCGGCACCTATCCCACGACAGACATACTCATCGAGTCTCCGCCCCTTGCGGCTGTGGACGAGGTCAAGGCCGACGCGAGCTATACCGCCAAGCCCTGGATGCTCGTCTGGTGGCGTTTCCGCCAGCACAGGCTCGCAGTCGTCTCGCTCGTCTTCATGCTCTGCCTCGGCTTTCTGGCAGTCTTTGCCGACTTCATGTCGCCTTACGTGCCGAACACGATCAATCGCATCAATACCTTCACGCCGCCGAGCGTGGTTCGCGTCCTGCATGAAGGGCGCTTGCAGCGCCCCTTCGTCTATGCGCTGAAACGGTCCCGCGACCCGGAGACGGCGCGGGTGATCTACGCGGAGGATCGAAGCAAGGTCCTGCCGATCCGCTTCTTCGTTGAAGGGGAGCCCTATCGGTTCCTCGGCCTCCTCGAGACGAAGCTGCATTTCTTTGGGATCGACGACCGTCGGCAGAAGATCAATCTGCTCGGAACGGATTCCCTCGGACGCGACCTCTTCAGTCGCCTTCTCTATGGTGCCCGCGTGACGCTTTCCGCCGGGCTGATCGGCGTCGCCTTCTCCTTTGTCCTCGGTCTCGCGCTCGGTGCCGTCTCCGGTTATTACGGCGGGTGGATCGATGCAGCGATCCAGCGGCTGATGGAATTCATCCGGTCGATCCCGACCATTCCGCTGTGGATGGGGCTCGCCGCCGCGCTGCCGATCAGCTGGGATCCTCTGTTCGTCTACGTGCTGATCACCATCATCCTGTCGCTGATCGGCTGGACACATCTCGCGAGGGTCGTGCGCGGCCGTTTCCTGTCGCTGAAATCAGAAGACTACGTCATGGCGGCCCGGCTCGCGGGCGCCTCGGAGTATCGCATCGTCACTCGGCACATGCTCCCGGCCATGACCAGCTACATCATCGCGGCCGTCACGCTCGCCATCCCGGAGATGATCCTCGGCGAGACGGCGCTCAGCTTTCTCGGCCTCGGACTTCGTCCACCGGTGGTCAGCTGGGGCGTGCTGCTGCAGGACGCCCAGAACCTGCGCACCATTTCGCTCGCGCCGTGGCTTCTCGCGCCGGGTGCAGCGGTCGTTCTCGTGGTGCTCGCCTTCAATTTCATCGGCGACGGCCTGCGTGACGCGGCCGATCCCTATGGTCATTGACGGAGGACGACGATGTCACAGCCTTCGAACACCCTTCAAAATGCGATGCCGCCGGGCCGCCTCCTTCAACTCGACGAGGTTGCGGTGCATTTCCCGACCCGGGACGGTGTCGTCAGGGCGGTCAACGGCGTTTCCTACCACGTCGACAAGGGTGAGGTGCTCGGCATCGTCGGAGAGAGCGGTTCCGGCAAGTCGGTGACTGCGCGTTCGATCATGCGGCTGACCGCGGCCAATGCGGTCGACGCCGGCGGCAGTGTCCGGTTCCGCCGCAAGGACGGCAGCGAGGTGCTGATTTCCGCCGAGCATCGCCAGAGCCGGACCATGCGCACCCTGCGTGGCGGCGAAATCGGCATGGTCTTCCAGGAGCCGATGACGGCGCTGTCGCCCGTGCACACGATCGGAACGCAGATCATGCGCACCGTCATGCTGCATCGCAAAGTATCGAAGGCGGAAGCCAGGGCACGGGCGATCGAGCTGCTCACAAAGGTGCAGATGCCGCGCCCGCACGACATCATCGATCGCTATCCGCACCATCTGTCGGGCGGCATGCGCCAGCGGGCGATGATCGCGCTGGCGCTTGCCTGCGATCCGACCCTGCTGATCGCCGACGAGCCGACCACGGCGCTCGATGTCACCACAGAAGCCCAGATCCTGCACCTACTGAAATCCCTCCAGCAGGAGCTCGGCATGGCGATCGTCTTCATCACCCACAATTTCGGCGTGGTGGCGGATATCGCCGACCGTGTCGCAGTGATGTATCTCGGCCGGGTGATCGAGACGGGCACCGTCGACGAGATCTTCTACGAGCCGAAGCATCCCTATACCCAGGCTCTGCTGCGTTCGATCCCGCGGCTCGGCGGGGAGAAGACGCGGCGCCTGCGCACGATCCGGGGTTCGGTTCCGGACCCCTACAGCGTGCCGCAGGGTTGCTCCTTCCATCCGCGTTGCGATCATGCGGTCGCGGGCCGCTGCGATGTCCTCGTGCCGGCCGAGGCAAGATTTCCGAGTGGGCAGGTGGCGCGCTGCCATCTTGCCGGCGAGGTTCTTCCGGAGGCCGCCGAATGACGTTCCAACCCACTCAAGCACTCTCGATGAATGACGAGGTCCTGATCTCCGTCCGCGGTGCGAAGAAGCACTTCCCGGTGTTCGGCGGCTGGCGGCATCGCGAGATCGCGACCGTCAAGGCGGTCGACGACATCTCCTTCGACATCCGCAAGGGCGAGACCTTCGGTCTGGTCGGGGAGAGCGGCTCCGGCAAGTCGTCGATCGCCCGGCTCATCCTCAGGGCCTATGATCTCACCGGCGGCGAGATCCTCTTCCGGCGCGAGAACGGGGAGGTCGTCGATATCACCAGCCTCTCCGATCGCGACCTGAGGCAGATCCGGCGCGAGATGCAGATGATCTTCCAGGACCCCTATTCCTCGCTCGATCCGCGAATGACGCTGCTCGATCTCGTCGGCGAGCCCCTTGTGATCCATGGCGTCGGCACGCGGGCGGAAATCGCCGACCGGGTTGCGGAACTGCTCCAACTCGTCGGCCTTCGTCCCGAATACGCCTCACGCTACCCGCACGCCTTTTCCGGCGGCCAGCGCCAGAGGATCGGGATTGCCCGGGCGCTCGCGCTGCAGCCGCGGTTCATCGCCGCGGACGAGGCCGTCTCGGCGCTCGACGTGTCGGTCGCGGCGCAGAACATCAACCTGATGCAGGACCTGCAGGAGCAGTTCGGTCTCACCTACCTGTTCATCACCCACGATCTCGGCATGGTCGAGCATATATCCGACCGTGTGGGCGTCATGTATCTCGGCCGCCTGATGGAGGTCGGCGAGACCGATGCCCTGTTCGCAAAGCCATTGCATCCCTATACCGAAGCCTTGCTTGCGGCCGTTCCGCAACCGGACCCACGCGGCAACCGCACGCGCAAGCGCGTGCCCCTTAAGGGCGAGATCGCCGATGCGATGAACGTTCCGTCCGGTTGCCCGTTCCACCCGCGATGTGCCTATGCCGATGAGCGTTGCCGCATGGAAATTCCCGAGCTCCGGACCGTGCTGCCGGGTCGGCAGGCGCGCTGCCACCACGCCGAAAACCTCGAACTCACCGGGGTGCCCGCGGCATGAATGTTCTCTCCACCATGCCTGTCGCGCTCACGGGATCGGCCGAGGACTCTGATCTCGCACTCGCCGAGCGACATTGCCCTCTCTTGAGGCTCGACGACCGAGAACCGTTCCGTCCACTCGCGGCCGGCTACGCCGTCTATCGGGGTGAGATGCAGTCCGTTTCCTCCAAATTCACGATCCGGCCGGTTGCGGACTGCGTGATCGAGTATGCGATCTGGTACGACTGGGATATCCAGCACCTTTACGATCTGGAGCATGTCTGGGTGCATGTCGATGCGGCCGGGCGGGCGGTGAAGGTGGAGGCCTCGCGCCACGGCGCCCGGCGCACGATGACGCGGCCGGACGGTTCATTGCCCGTCGAGGGGCCGCGGCCGGTCCTCTATCTCGAACCGGGAAAGCACGCGCATTGGGCGGACCCCGGCGAGATGCGGGCGAAAGCCGGCCTGCTGATCGAGGGTATGTGCGGCGCCTTTGTCGGCGCGCAGGGCGTCCATCGGTCGAACCGGTTCTCCGACCGCGGACTGATCGCCGCGTCTCCGTTCCAAAACCGGCTCGCTACGCTGAAGCTGAAGCGCATGCGGTTCACGCCCGCCTGGCAATTCGGCTGCGACAGCGATGCCGGCGAGGGGTTGGCACTGGTGCCCTGGTCGCGGCTGAAGGCGTGGATTCCCGGGAGGGTCTCGTCGCTTGTTACAGCGCTGCCGGCGACTGTCCCCCATCTTGCCGCCGTCTTCCTCGACTGCGGCGACACGCTGGTAGACGAGTCGACAGAGGAGAAAATACCGGGGACGGAAGTCGTGCTGAAGGCTGCGCTCATTCCGGGAGCCGGCGAGGTGGTCGAGCAGCTTTCTCGCAGCGGTTACCGGCTCGCTCTGGTCGCTGACGGGCCGCGTGCGACCTTCGAGAATGTTCTCGGTGCATACGGTCTGTGGGAGCGCTTCGAAGCCCACGTCATTTCCGGCGACGTTGGCGAATTGAAGCCCTCGGAGAAGATGTTCTCCGCGGCAATGACGGCACTCGGCCTTACCGACGCGGAGCGGGTACGCAGTGTCATGGTCGGCAACAATCTCGAACGGGACGTTCTCGGCGCCAACCGCTTCGGCATGATGAGTGTGTTTCTCTCCTGGTCGACACGGCGCAGTCACGTGCCGCGTCTGCGCCGCGAGCGCCCGCTCTTCACCATCTCGCACATCTGGAAGCTGCCGGAGCTGCTCGAACGGATCGAGCTCAGCTTGCCGGAGCTGGCGTCGTGCCCCGAGGTATCGTCATGACGGCGCCGCGATTTGCCGAAACCGCATCTGCTGCCACGGGCTTTGCCGTCGCTCCGGGTGAGACCGTCACGGCCTGGGCCATGTCGCCGGTCGAGGCTCGTCTCTATCCCGGCGAGCCGGCGCTTGCCGAGGATCGGGTCAGCTACCGTTTCGTCAACGGCTTCGTCGATGTCGGCGACCTGCCATGCCGGGTGGCGTTGTGGCGGGAGCTCAAGTCCCGCCGCGTAGCCTTCCGGCACCAATTCGAGATCGACGGGCTCTACCTACCCGGTTTCAACCGGCGGGTGGAGTTCTCCGGGTTCTGGCATCGCCCGACGCGGCTTGCGCGCTGGCTGAAGACTGAACTCGTGCCGGCACATGCCGGAGACTATGTATTCCGGCTTGCCACTTGCGGCGGCGTGCGGATCTGGGTGGACGGCGTCCAGTGCGCGGTGTTCGAACCCTTCCGCCGCAACAGAGAATCCGAAACCGAAATCCGGTTGCCGTTGAAGGCCGGCGGCTCGGAGGTGGTCGTGCTCACTGAGGAACTCGCCGAGCGCGACGCGCTCTGGTATTTCGAGCTGACCTCGCTTGGCCCCGACATGCTTACGGCACACCTTCCCGTCGCGATCTCCGGCGCGACGGTCGGGCTGTTGAAGGACCTCGCGGCGGAGGTGCGGCCGGAGCCGCTGCATGTACGCGACGGTCGGCTGCGGCTCAGGGTGGAGCGGCCGGCAATCGTTGACGTCACCGTGCGCGGCCGCATCCAGCCGAGCGTCCATATGAGCGACAAGCCGCCGCTTCTCGACGTTCAGGGTCTTCTGAAGGCGGGGTCGACCACCGTCGAGTTGCCCGGAGCCGATGGGCTTGCCGATGGATATCATCCGCTCGAACTCACCTTCTCCGTCGGGGACAACAGGGTCTCGCGACACATCGCGTTCGCGACCTTCACCGCGCCGTTCCGCGATCTTTCGGGCCGGCCGCTGGCAGAACGCAAGGCACTGGCGCTCGACTACGCCGCCGCCAAGGGCGAGATGCGGATAGGCCGTGCGATTGCCATCCTGGCGACCGGGCGGTCGACGGATGCCACGGTTCAGGCAATCATCGCCGACATGCTGGCCACCATCGACGAACGCCGGGACTGCTCCGATTTCGTGATGGTGCCGCTGCTCTGGCTCTATGCGGATTATCGTGACGATCTGCCCGAGGCGACGCGTCACGAGATCCGGCGGGCGGTTCTCGACTACCGCTACTGGGTCGACGAGCCGGGCAACGACGTCATGTGGTTCTGGAGCGAGAACCACGTCCTCTGCTTCCATGTCTCGCAATATCTGGCCGGCCGTCTGCTGCCGGAGGAGACCTTCAGCTGCTCCGGGCGCAGGGGCAGCGAACAGGCCCGCCTCGGCGAGGAACGGCTTTCGAAATGGTTCGATTCCGTCGAACGCCACGGGCTAGCGGAATGGAACTCCGCCGCCTATTACCCGATCGATTTCATCGGCCTGCTGGCGCTGGAGCACCTCGGGGAGGGTGCGATCAAGGCGCGTGCGCGGGCGTTGCTCGACCGGCTGATGCTGATGATCGGGCTGCACACGCTGGCCGGTGTGCCGGCCGGCACCATGGGGCGTGCCTACGACAAGGAACTGCGCGCCGGGCCGCTGACCGAACTCGCTCCTTTCGCCACCGTCGCCTTCGGGAAGGGTTGGCTGAACGACGGCGTGGCGGCGCTACCGATGTTCTGCTCCGGTGGCTACGAGCCGCCCGCAGCGGCCTGCGCGGTGGTCGAGCCAGAGCCCGACAAGGCGCTGACGGCGCATTACGTTCAGGGGCACGATGAGGCGGCGCGGCTGGCGCTGTACAAGACGGCCGCGGTGCAGTTGTCGTCGATGGTCGACGGCAAGCCCGGCGGTCGCGGACATCAGCAGCATGTCGTCGACCTGCGCTTCGCCGCCGACCCCTTTGCCCGTGCCTGGATCAACCATCCCGGCGAGGACGACCCTTGGGGCAGCCAGCGGCCGTCCTACTGGGCGGGCAACGGCTCGCTGCCGCGCGTGGCGCAGTACGAGAACGTCGCGATGCTCCTCTTCGACCTCGGCGAAAACGCCCGCCAGCCCTTCACCCATGCCTATGTTCAGACGGATGCCTTCGATGCGGTCGAGCGCTTCGGCAACTGGATCGTGCTCAGAGCCGGGCGGGGTTTTGCCGGGCTCTCGGCGACAAGGCCGATCGAGGCCGTCACTACGGGTCCCGGCGCCGGCATCGAGTTCCGCGCCGAAGGCCTCCATTGCGGCTGGGTGGCGCTGGTCGGGGAAGGCTCCAGCCCGGCGGACTTCGCCGCCTTCCAGGATCACCTTGCCGGCGTCTCCATGTCGCTCGACGCGACCGGGCAGCTTGTTTTCGATCGGCCGGGCAGCGCCACGCTCGCCCTTGATCGGGAGCACGGGCTGACCGTCGGCGGCAAGTCTTGCGACTTCCCCAACCGCAGCCTCGACCCCGCCATCCGGCATTTCGACGCCTATTCCTTCTGACCGTCTTCTCTTGTGACAGGATCGCCGATGTTGATCGAGCCCGAGCTACTTTCCGAGACACTCTCCCGCGTTGCACTGGGCCTTGCCCGCCTCAAGGGCATCAACGAGACCGTCGCCGCGCCCGATGGTGCTTACCAGTTGCAGTTCGATGAATGGGACTGGGAGGTTGGTGTCGGCATCTATGGGCTGATCCGCCATGCCGAGGCGGTTGGCGACCGCTCGCTGATCGAGGCGATCGCGCGGTGGTACGACTGGCAGATCGGCCGCGGGCTGCCGCCGCGCCAGGTCAATTCCTCTTCTCCGATGCTGCCGCTCAGCGTGCTGATCGACCATGTCGATCGTCCGGACTGGGAGGCGCTGGTCCGGGACTGGGCCGACTGGCTGATGACGAAGCTCGCGCGCACCGAGGACGACGGATTCCAGCACGTCGTGAAGGAGCGGATGAATGACGGCGAACTCTGGGACGACACGCTGTTCATGACGTGTCTCTTTCTCGCCCGCGCTGGTCAGCGTTTCGGCCGGCAGGACTGGATTGAGGAAGCCTTCTACCAGTTTCTCGTGCACGAGCGCTATCTCGCCGATCCGGTGACGGGTCTCTGGTATCATGGCTGGACCTTCAACGGCCGGCACAATTTCGCCAAGGCGTTCTGGGCGCGGGGCAATTCCTGGATCACCGTGGCGATCCCGGAACTCTTCAGTCTCGTCTCCCACGTGCCGGACCATTTGCGGCGGCACCTCACTTTCGTGCTGCGCTCGCAGGTGAGGACGCTTGCCGCCCACCAGCGCGACAACGGCATGTTCTGCACGCTGGTTTGCGATCCGGGTTCGCCGGAGGAGACGTCTGCAACGGCGGCGATCGCCTACGGCATCCTGCGCGGCATCGATCTCGGCCTGCTGGATGCAGGATTGAAGCCGGTCGCGGACAAGGCGCTCGAAGCGGTTCTGGCGCGGATCGACGACAGCGGGATTGTGCTTGAAGTCTCCGACGGTACGCCGATGGGTCATACGCTGGACTTCTACCGGCAGATCCCCAATGTCCCGGCGCCTTACGGCCAGGCGCTCGTCATGCTGCTTCTTGTTCGGGCGATTGCGGAACGGAGCGGGCCAGAAGTCTCGGGCGCGGAAAGCCGGCGCACCGCAAGGCGATAAGGCGGGGAGCGTGGTTGCCGCCGCCCATCGTCCGAGCAAGCGGCGTTGTCACTGGTGTTCATTCTCTACGGCCTGCGAGCCGGCTGAGCGATAACCTCTCGATCCAATCGGTACATCACAGCGTGATTTTCCTATTGACTCCATTTGGAACGTTCCATATACAAATT
The DNA here is from genome assembly GCF_014126615.1 of Ciceribacter thiooxidans. NCBI lineage: Bacteria > Pseudomonadati > Pseudomonadota > Alphaproteobacteria > Hyphomicrobiales > Rhizobiaceae > Ciceribacter > Ciceribacter thiooxidans. Next base: position 1,360,662 of record NZ_CP059897.1, on the reverse strand, counting down.
GGAACGATCCAATTTTGTTCGGGAGGACGGAGATGCGCTGGGCGCTGATCGGGGCGAGTACCATCGCTGCACAGTACATGATCCGGGCTTTGAGGGCCGAGGGCGGCGAGATTGTCCGCGTGGTGAGTTCCTCGGCAGAACGCGGCGCCGCCTTTGTCGCGGCCCATGATATTCCTCTCTCGGGTAGCAGCGTCGAGGAGGCGCTCGCCGATCCGGGTATCGAGGCCGTCTACATCTCCACGACGAATGAAAAGCACCTGCCTCAGGCCTTGGCTGCGATTGCGGCCGGCAAGCACGTCCTCTGCGAAAAGCCGCTGGCGATGTCCCTTGCCGATGCCGTCTCGATGGTGCGTGCGGCGGAGAAGCGGGGCGCGGTCTTCGCCACCAATCATCATCTTCGTTGCTCGGGCAGCCACCGCGCCGTCCAGTCCCTGATCCGGGACGGGCGCATCGGGCGGGTACTGTCGCTGCGACTCCATCACGCTGTGCATCTGCCGGAAAGCCTGCAGGGCTGGCGCATCAATTCTCCTGCCGCCGGCGGCGGCGTCATCCCGGACATCACCGTGCATGATGCGGATGTCGTCCGCTTCCTCACCGGCGAGGACCCGAAGACGGTGGTCGCGCAGATGGCCGCGTCCGGCCTCGGGCAGGGTGTCGAGGATTCGGTCATGTCCGTCTGGTCGATGCCGTCCGGCATCATGGTGATGAGCCATGAAAGCTTCACTCACCCGTTCGCCGGGACCGGCCTCGAGGTGCACGGCACCGAAGGTTCGATCTTCGCAAGAGGCGTGATGACGCAGAACCCGGTCGGCGCGATCGAACTCGTCACCGCGGCCGGCCGCGAGGCGGTCCCCTATGATTCCCACGATCTTTACGGCGAAGCGGTGCGGCGCTTCCATGCGGCTGCCGCAGGCCGTGGTGAACCCGCCGCGAACGGCTGGGACGGTGCCAAGTCGCTTGCGGTCGCGCTCGCCGTTCGCGAGGCCGCGCTGACCGGCGCCGCCGTCGATATCGACTATGGAGGTGCCAAGTGAGCAAGCTCGTTTCGGCATCCGAAGCCGTCGCACGCATTCCCGACGGCGCGGTGGTCACGGTCTCGTCCTCCTCCGCCCTAGGCTGCCCCGATCTCGTTCTGGAAGCGCTCGGAAAACGTTTCGACGACGAAGGCCATCCGCGCGGCCTGACCATGCTGCACCCGATCGCCGCCGGCGACATGTACGGGGTCAAGGGCATCGACCACATCGCCAAGGACGGCCTCATCAGCCGCGTTCTCGCCGGCTCCTATCCGTCCGGCCCTTCGAACCTGCCGATGCCCGAGATCTGGAAGATGATCGTTGAGGACCGCATCGAGGCCTACAATGTGCCTTCCGGCATCATGTTCGACATGCACCGCGAGGCAGCCGCTCGCCGACCGGGCGTCCTCACCCGCATCGGTCTCGATACCTTCGTCGATCCGCGGCGTGAAGGTTGTGCCATGAATGCGAAAGCCGCCGCCCGGCCGATCGTCACGCGGGTGGAGTTTGCCGGCGAGACCTGGCTGCATTTTCCGAACATCGTGCCGGACGTCTGCATCCTGCGGGCGACGACGGCAGACGAGCGCGGCAACCTCACCTATGAACACGAGGGGGCCTATCTCGGCGGACTGGAACAGGCGATTGCCGTGCGCAATCACGGTGGCGTCGTGATCGCGCAGGTGCAGCGCATGACGGCTGCCGGCAGCCTCAGGCCGCACGACGTGCGGGTGCCGGGTCACCTCGTCGACCTCGTGGTCATCGATCCGGACCAAAAGCAGACCTGCGAGACGCCCTACGATCCGGCGATCTCCGGCCAGATCATGCGGCCGTGGTCGAGCTTCAAGCTCGCCGGGCACGGCGTCGAGAAGGTGATTGCGCGCCGGGCCGCACTCGAGTTGAAACGCGGCATGACGGCCAATCTCGGCTTCGGCATTAGCGCGCAGGTGCCGCGTATCCTGCTTGAGGAAGGCCATCCCGATGCGGTCACCTGGGCAATCGAGCAGGGCGCCGTCGGAGGCATGCCGCTCACCGACTTCGCCTTCGGCTGCGCCTCCAACGCCGACGGTTTCGTGCCCTCGCCGCAGCAGTTCATCTATTTCCAGGGCGGCGGTTTCGACGTGTCCTTCCTCTCCTTCCTGGAAGTCGATGTCGAGGGCAATGTCAACGTCTCGAAGCTCGGCAAGAAGCCCTATCTCACGGCTGGTTGCGGCGGCTTCGTCGATATCACCGCGCAGGCGCGCAAGATCGTCTTCTCCGGCTGGTTCGAGGCGGGTGCGGAGGTGCAGCTCACCGGAGAGGGCATCCGCGTCGCCAAGCCGGGTAAGTTCACCAAGATGGTGGAGAAGGTCGAGCATGTGACCTTCTCCGGCCGTCGCGCGCGCGCCGAGGGACAGGACGTGCTCTATGTCACCGAGCGTTGCGTCATGCGGCTCACCGACCATGGCCTCGTCGCTACTGAAATCATGCCCGGCATCGAGCCGGAGCGGGACATTGTCACGGCCTCTCAAGGGCGGGTCAAGGTTGCAGCCGACGCGGCGACGATCGACCGGAGACTGCTGTCCGAGGCGCCGATGGGGTGGACGCCATGAGCAGGGTTCATCTCGAGATACACGACCGGCTCGCCGAGATCCGGATCGACAATCCGGCCAAGCTCAACGCGTTCACCCTCGCGATGTTGACGGAACTCGCAGAACATCTCGAAACCGTCGAGCGCCGGGCGGACATCGCCTGCCTGATGGTGACGGCGGAAGGCGAGCGGGCCTTCTGCGCCGGCGCCGACATCAATGCCTGGGGCGAGCTTTCGCCGGCGGAGTTCGCCCGTCACTGGGTTCGCGACGGACACCGGATCTTCGACCGGCTTGCCCGGTTCTCAAGACCCGTGATCGGCGTGATTTCCGGCCACGCCTTTGGCGGCGGGCTGGAGCTTGCGGCCGCATGCGACATCCGGGTCATGGCGCCGAAGGCAACGCTTGCGCTTCCCGAGGCCCATGTCGGCATCGTGCCCGGCTGGTCCGGTACGCAGCGGCTCGCGCGTCTCTTGCCGGAATCTGTCCTGAAGGAAATGGTCCTGTTTGGACGGCGCATCAGTGCCGAGCGCGCCTTGCAGCTCGGTTTCGTCGCGGAGATTGCGGATGATCCTCGCCATGCGGCCGTCGAGATCGCGGCAAAGGTCGCAGAGCTCTCGCCGCGGGCCGTCGAGGTCGCCAAGTTCATGATCCATGCCGGCTGCGGCGAGGATCAGGCGGCGATGATCGAGGCGCTCGGAAGCGCTGCGATTGCGGCCAGCGCCGACCGCAACGAAGGTGTTGCGGCCTTCCGCGACAAACGCAAACCGGCTTTTTCGGGACAGTGACCATGAGCGACATGACCATGACCGCCGCCGTCGAGGCAACCTTGCCGGAAGCCGCCTTCGAGGGCCGGCACCTGATCGACGGCATCTGGAAAGGGAGCCAAGACGGCGAGACCTTCGACCGGACCTCGCCCTCGCACGGAATTCTCGTCAGCCGCTCCGCCCGCGCCGGGCAAGCAGAAACGGAAGCCGCGATCGGCGCAGCGCGTAGGGCCTTCGACGACGGGCGGTGGAGCCGAGTTTCCGGCAAACAACGCGCGATGCTCCTCCTGAACGTCGCGGACCTGATCGAAGGCAATGTCGAGCGGATGGCGCTTCTCGAAACGCTCGAAAGCGGAAAGCCGATCAGTCAGGCGCGCGGCGAGATAGCCGGTGCGGCCGATCTCTGGCGCTATGCGGCGTCCCTTGCCCGCACGATGCATGGCGAGAGTCACAATTCGCTCGGCGAAGATATGCTTGCCATGGTGCTGAAGGAGCCGATTGGCGTCGTTTCGATCATCACGCCGTGGAACTTCCCCTTCTGGATCCTGAGCCAGAAGCTGCCGTTTGCGCTCGCGGCAGGCTGCACATGCGTCATCAAGCCGTCGGAGATGACGCCGTCGACGACGGTCATCCTCGGCGAACTTTTGCTAGAAGCCGGTTTGCCGGCGGGCGTCGTCAATATCGTGCTCGGCTTTGGGCAGCCCGTCGGCGCGTTGATGGCGGAGCATCCGGATGTTGACATGGTAAGCTTTACCGGCTCGACCGCGGTCGGCAAGGCGATTGCGGCGGCCGCCTCTGCGACACTCAAGAAGGTGGCGCTGGAGCTCGGCGGCAAGAACCCGCAGGTCGTGTTCCCGGATGCGGATCTCGAAAGCGCCGCCGATGCGATCACCTTCGGCGTCTATTTCAACGCCGGCGAGTGCTGCAATTCCGGCAGCCGCATCATCGTCCATGAGGACATCGCCGAGATGCTCGTCGAGAAGGTCGTGGCGCTTTCGAAGAAGGTCGCCTTCGGCGATCCGCTCAACCCCGAAACGCAGATTGGCGCCATCATCTCACAGGCGCACCAGGAAAAGATCGCCGGCTATGTGAAGGATGCCCTGGCGGCGGGAGCAAGGGTTGAGCTCGGAGGCGCGCCGGTTTCCCATCCCGGTCTGCCGGGCCGGTTCTTCGCGCCGACCGTGGTTACCGGCGTGACCGCGGATATGGCGATTGCGCGCGAGGAGGTGTTCGGGCCGGTGCTCTCAGTGCTCACCTTCAGCACGCTGGAGGACGCGATCGCGCTTACCAACGATGCCGCCTACGGGCTGTCCGCCGGCGTCTGGAGCGAGAATGTCCATACCTGCCTTGCCTTCGCGCGCCGCGCCGAGGCCGGCACGGTCTGGACCAACACCTGGATGGACGGTTTTCCCGAAGTTACCTTCGGCGGCTACAAGCAGAGTGGCCAGGGTCGCGAAAACGGCCGCTACGGTCTCGAGGAATTCCTCGAGATCAAGTCGGTCGTCATGCGGGTCGGGCGCACGCGGGCGAATTGGGTGAGGACGTAAGGACACTCCGATGACCGTCGAACGCGCCCGGAACCACCATCGAGTCGGAGATCTGCGGTCAGCTGAGGATCACCTGCAGGTTATCGATCTCCGCGCCATCGATCCGTTTGAGGAGCAGGCGCCCGAGGCATTCGCCCGCGGCGGTGAGGTCCTCATAGATCGCCTCGACGCCCGGCTGGATGTCGGAGAGGAGACGGGACGTCTGCTTGGCGACGATGTCGTATTCACCTCCGAGCGTCCAGCCGCCGTCGGAGAGCCCGGTGATCGCAGCCATGGCGGAGACTTCGCCGGGACAGATCAGGGCGTCGGGAGGATCGGGCTGTTGCAGCCGCGTCCGGAAATAGTCCCGCACCATGCCGGCGGTGGAATCGAGCGTGATGCCCTCGGCGAGTTCGTAGGCGATACCCGCCTCGCGCACCGCCGTCATGAAGCCGTGCAACATGTGCTGGCTGAAGGTGAGATGTTTCGGCGGCAGGATGATCGTCAGCTTGTGGCGACCCTTGGCGATCAGGCGGCGAGCGGCCTCGTAGGCGAAGGCGTAGTTGTCGTAGTCGACGAACGGGTGCGGGGTGGTGAATTCGGTCCTGCCGTGACTGACGAAGGGAAAGTCCTTTTCGATCAGCAGCCGTACGCGGGGATCGAGAACCTCGGTTCGGGTGAAGATGATGCCGTCTGCGAGATTGTTGCGCACGATGTGCTCGACGGCTTCTACATTGGAGCTATCGAGGAAGTTGGGCATCACGATCAGATGGTAGGGCGTGCCCTTCAGCGCCTTGGTCACACCGTAAAGCAGGGAAGTTCCAAAACCGAGGATTTCCTCATGCTGGTCGAGGAGGACGCCGATGACATTGGTCTTGCCGGTCTTCAGTCGCTGCGCCGCACGGTCCGGCATGTAGCCCATGCGGTCGGCGATCTCGCGCACGCGTTCTCGCGTCGTACTGCTGATCAGCGGGTCGTCGGCGAGCGCCCGCGACACGGTGGTGACTGCAAGGTTCGCCGCTTCGGCGATCGTCTTCAGCGTGGCTTTGCCGGTCGCAGCCCTGCGGGTCTGGCTTTTGGCGTTCTCGATCTTGATCTTGGGCACTCTGACTGTTCTTCGCACGATGAAAGACGAACGAGCGTAACCTCCGGAAGCCTCGCCGGCAAGAATTCGCAGGCGAAATTTAAAACGATTTCATTTTTGTCTGTGGACGACGGCGCCGTAAAGGCTGTCGCTGCTTCTACAGTAAGGAGCGCGCGGAGGAGCGGACGTGACGATGCGAAAGGGTTCTTGACTCTGTCGAAGTTGTAACGTTTCAAATTATTGCGCACCGACCGGTGCCTGAATATTCCCGATGTCACGAGCAGGGCTCGACGGCGCCGGGACCGCGGGAGGGAGACCCGCCAACTTGCCAAAGAGGAGGATCGAATGAGCAAGTTTCTGACGACGACCGCAATTGCACTGACGATGATGGCCGGTGTCGCTCGCGCCACCGATGTGGAGGTGTTGCACTGGTGGACCTCGGGTGGCGAGGCGGCCGCTCTCAACGTACTGAAGGAAGATCTCGCCAGCAAGGGCATCGGCTGGGTCGACATGCCGGTGGCCGGTGGCGGCGGTGAAGCGGCGATGACGGCGCTTCGTGCCCGCGTGACGGCCGGCGACCCGCCGACGGCCGTGCAGATGCTCGGCTTCGACATTCTCGACTGGGCCGAACAGGGCGCGCTCGGCAATCTCGACGAAGTGGCGAGCGCGGAAGGCTGGGACAAGGTCATCCCGGAAGCGCTGCAGAAGTTCTCGAAGTACGACGGACACTGGATCGCGGCCCCGGTCAACGTCCATTCGACCAACTGGGTCTGGATCAACAAGGCAGCGCTCGATGCCGCTGGCGGCAAGGCACCGGAAAGCTGGGATGAACTGGTCGCCGTGCTCGACAAGATGAAGGCGAACGGCATCACCCCGCTCGCCCATGGTGGACAGCCCTGGCAGGATGCGACCATCTTCGACGGCGTCGTGCTCTCGAAGGGCACCGATTTCTACAAGAAGGCCTTCGTCGACCTCGACGAGGGGACGCTCAGCGGCGCCGACATGGCGGATGCCTTCGACCGGCTGATGAAGCTCAGGACCTATGTCGACGACAACTTCTCCGGCCGCGACTGGAACCTCGCTTCCGCCATGGTGATCGACGGCAAGGCCGGCATGCAGATGATGGGCGACTGGGCCAAGGGCGAGTTCCTGAAGGCCGGCAAGAAGCCGGGTGCCGATTTTGTCTGCATCCGCTTCCCCGGGACGCAAGGGTCGGTCACCTTCAACTCCGACCAGTTCGCCATGTTCAACGTGTCGGGTGACGACAAGGTCAAGGCGCAGATGGAGATGGCTTCTTCGATCGAGAGCCCGAAATTCCAGTCCGCCTTCAATGTGGTCAAGGGATCCGTTCCGGCCCGTACCGACGTTCCGGACACCGATTTCGACGATTGCGGCAAGAAGGGCATGAAGGATCTGGCGGAGGCGAGCTCCGGCGGTACCCTGTTCGGCTCGATGGCGCACGGCCATGCCGCGCCCGCAGCGGTCAAGAACGCCGTCTACGACGTCGTCACCAAGGCCTTCAACGGTGGCTACAAGGACGGCGCGGAGGCCGCCAAGGCGCTCGCCGAGGCGGTTGCGGCGACGAAGTAACCGCAGATGCCGGGCGGCGACTTGCCGCCGCCCGGTCATTCGCCGGCGAGGCAGACAGGCCGCGCCCGGCACGATCGACAGGCACAGGGAGGAGATCCATGACAAGCTCAACGCGGGCCGATATGCGCACGCGCCTGCAGGACTGGCTGCCGAAGGTGGTGCTCGCACCCTCCCTCGCGGTGACGCTCGTCTTCGTCTACGGCTTCATCCTGTTCACCATCTTCCTATCCTTTACCGGATCGAAGATGCTGCCGCTCTATACCTTCGTGGGGCTCAGCAACTACACGCGGCTCTGGGCGCTCGAGAACTGGCACATCGCGATCGTCAATATCGCGATCTTCGCAAGCCTCTACATCGTCATCTGCACGGCACTCGGCCTCGGCCTCGCGATCTTCCTCGACCAGAAGATCCGCGGCGAGGGGTTCTTGAGGCCGATCTACCTCTATCCGATGGCACTCTCTTTCATCGTCACCGGCACGGCATGGAAATGGTTCCTCGATCCCGGCATCGGGCTGGAGCGGATCATGCGGCTCTGGGGCTGGGAGAGCTTCACCTTCACCTGGATCAAGGACAACGATATGGCGATCTACACGATCGTGATCGCAGCGGTCTGGCAGACCAGCGGATTCGTCATGGCGATGTTCCTCGCCGGGCTTCGCGGGATCGACAACGAGATCCTGAAGGCTGCCCAGATCGATGGCGCGTCCAGCCTGCAGCTCTATCGCCGCATCGTCATCCCGCTCCTGAGGCCCGCCTTCCTTTCGGCCTTCGTCATTTTGAGCCATCTGGCGATCAAGTCCTATGACCTCGTCATCGCGCTGACCGGGGGTGGCCCCGGTCGGGCGACCGAAATGCCGGCGACCTTCATGTATTCCTATACGTTCACCCGCAACCAGATGGGCGTCGGCGCGGCCTCCGCGGTTGTCATGCTGATGACGATCGCCGCGATCATGGTTCCCTATCTCTATGCCGAGCTGAAGGAGAAGAACTGATGTCTGCCGTCAGCCAGGACACTGCGGTCAGGACCGGCCGCGTCGCCCGCACCTTCATCTACCTCGTGTTGCTGCTCTTTGCGCTCTTCTACCTGTTGCCGCTCTACGTCATGGGCATCAACTCACTGAAGCCACTGCCGGAAATCACCGGCGGCAACATGATGGCGCTGCCGCAGACCTGGACGCTGGAGGCCTGGAAATCCGCGTGGTCGACCGCCCAGATCGGCGTGTCGCCGACCGGCCTCAGGCCCTATTTCCTGAATTCCATCCTGATGGTGGTCCCGGCGGTTGCGATCTCCACCATGGTCGGAGCGCTGAACGGCTACGTACTCACGAAATGGCGCTTCAGATACGACACGATCATCTTCGGACTGATGCTGTTCTCCTGCTTCATCCCGTTCCAGATCGTGCTGATCCCGATGGCACTCGTGCTCGGCAAGCTCGGCCTCGCCGGATCGGTGCCGGGTCTCGTCCTCGTCCACGTGGTCTACGGCATCGGGTTCACGACGCTCTACTACCGCAATTATTACGCCGCTTTCCCGACGGAACTCGTCAAGGCGGCCCAGATCGACGGGGCGGGCTTCTTCCGCATCTTCTGGCGCATCCTGCTTCCGGTTTCCGGGCCGATCACTGTGGTTTCCGTGATCTGGCAGTTTACCAACATCTGGAACGACTTCCTGTTCGGCGTTTCCTTCGGTGGCACCAGCCAGCCGATGACCGCGGCGCTCAACAACTTGGTGCAGTCGTCGACCGGCGTGAAGGAATACAACGTCCACTTCGCCGGTGCGATCATCGCCGCTCTTCCCACCCTCTTCGTCTACATCGTCGCCGGCCGATATTTCGTGCGCGGGCTGATGGCGGGCTCAGTCAAAGGATAAGAACATGGGCTTTCTCGACATCAACAACGTCACCAAGTCCTACGGACAGCTCGAGGTGCTCCATCGCGTCGACATCTCGGTCGAGGAGGGCGAGTTCCTCGTACTGGTCGGACCGTCCGGCTGCGGGAAGTCCACGCTCCTCGGCATGATCGCCGGCCTTGAAAACATCTCCTCCGGTGAAATCGCGATCAAAGGCCGTGTCGTCAACGGCGTGCATCCCTCAAAGCGCAACATCGCGATGGTATTCCAGTCCTACGCACTCTATCCCAACATGACAGTCGGGCAGAACATCACCTTCGGGCTGGAGATGCACGGCGTGCCGAAGCCCGAGCGGGAGAAGGCGCTCAGCGAAGTCGCCAAGCTTCTGCAGATCGACCATCTCGTCGACCGCAAGCCGGGGCAGCTCTCCGGCGGTCAGCGGCAGCGCGTCGCCATGGGTCGGGCGCTGGTACGTGACCCCGACGTCTTCCTGTTCGACGAGCCGCTCTCCAATCTCGACGCCAAGCTGCGCGTCGACATGCGCACCGAGATCAAGAAGCTGCACGAGAAACTGAAGACGACGATCGTCTACGTCACGCACGACCAGATCGAGGCGATGACGCTCTCGACGCGGATCGCGGTGATGAACAAGGGCTATATCCAGCAGCTCGGAACGCCGAAGGAGATCTACGACACACCCGCGAACGTCTTCGTCGCGACCTTCATGGGAAGCCCGGCAATGAACGTGCTTCCGGCCCGCGTCACCGTCCGTGACGGCCTGCCCCACGCGGCTGTGAAGGACGGCGAGGGCGGCGAGCAACATCTGCGTTTCAGCCAGCAGAACCTGGCCGCATGGGACGGCAGGGAAATCCTCCTCGGCATCCGGCCGGAAGCGATCACCGACCCGGAGGGTGCCGACCGCAAGTCGAAGAACATCGTAGGGCTCAAGAACCGGGTCGTCGTCACCGAGCCCGCCGGCTCCGACACCTTCGTCACCATGACCCTCGGGGCCAAGGACGTGATTGGCCGCATGCGCGCCGATACCGACGTTCATGCCGGCCAGGCCTTCGACTTTGCCGTCAACATGGAAAAGGCCGTCGCCTTCGACCCGAAGACGGAAGAACGCATCCGGCCATGAACGCTCGCAACGCTGTCCCCGACATCGCACCTGATATCGTCATCGTCGGCTCCGGCATGGGCGGCGCCAGTCTCGCGGCCGCCTTGGCAACAAGCGGCCGGCGGATCCTCATCATCGAAAAGGGGGAATGGCTGACACCGTCAACGGCCGACCGCGATCCGGAGGCAATCTTCGGCAAGGCGCGGTTCCGGCCGAAGGAAGAGTGGCTGGACGGGGAGGGGCGCCCCTTCAATCCGGGAAACTATTACTATGTCGGGGGCAATTCGAAGTTCTACGGCGCCGTTCTCATCCGCTATCGCCGTGAGGACTTCACGCCGCTCCGCCACATGGGCGGGACGACGCCGGGCTGGCCGATCGGCTACGACGAACTCGAACCCTTCTACCAGCAGGCGGAGACGATCTTTCAGGTGCGGGGCACGCTCGGTGAGGATCCGACGGAGCCCACCCATTCCGGCAGCTACGTCCATCCACCGGTTCCCGACGAACCGGCGATCGCCGATCTTCGCCGGCGGCTCGGCCGGGTTGGCATGCATCCGGCCTCGCTGCCGCTAGGGGTCGACATCGAGCGCTGGCTTGCGGGTGGGCGCACCACTTGGGACGCCTTCCCCGACACCTGCGGCGGCAAGATGGACGCCGAAACGGCCTGCCTGTCGAAGGCTCTAGCGCATCCGAACGTCACGCTGCTGACGGGGTGCGAGGCAAGGCGCCTGCTTGCGTCCGAAGATGGCCGTATCAGGGGAATCGAGGTCGAGGCGCGTGGCGAACGCAGAGTGATCACGGCGCCGCTCGTGGTGCTTGCGGCGGGCGCGGTCCGCTCAGCGGCGCTCCTTTTGGCATCCGCCGACCGCCGCCATCCGAACGGGCTTGCGAACTCTTCCGACCAGGTCGGGCGCAACTTCATGAACCATAATTGCTCGGCGGTGCTGGCGCTCAATCCGCTCCACCGCAATCCGTCGGTCTACCAGAAGACCCTGCTGGTCAACGATTTCTATCTCACCGGCGGTCCGAAGGGCGAGCCCCTCGGCAACATCCAGTTGCTCGGTAAGATCACCGGTCCGATTCTTGCGGCCAGTTCGTCCCTGCCGCGGCCGCTCGCGCACTGGATCGCTGCGCGGTCGATCGATCTCTATGCGATGTCGGAGGATCTGCCCAATCCCGAAAGCCGCGTGACGCTGAGGGACGGGCAAATCGTGCTCGACTGGAAACGCTCGAACTGGGACGCGCATCTGGCGCTCGTCGCACGTCTCAAGGCGCTCCTTCGCAAAGCCGGCTATCCGGTGGTTCTGTCGCGCGCCTTCGACCGGCGCACGCCGTCCCATCAGTGCGGCACGGTGCGCATGGGAGCCGATCCACGAACGAGTGTCGTCGACAGCTATGGCCGCAGCCACGATCACGGCAACCTCTTCGTCGTCGACGCCTCGATTCTGCCGACCTCGGCGGCCGTCAATCCGGCGCTGACGATCGCCGCCCTTGCGCTCAGGGCTGCAAGGCACATCACCGAAACGGAGTTCCATCAGTGACACGGCTCGCTCTCATCACCGGCGGACAGCAGGGCATCGGGCTCGGCATTGCCGAGGCGCTGGTCGGCGCCGGCTACCGCGTGGCCCTGGTATCGCGCTTGGAGCCGGAGGCCCCGCAGGTCGGGGCCGCGCTTGAGAAGCTCGGGGACAGGGCGTGCTATTTTCGTCACGACCTGCAGGAAATCGACGGCGTCCGCACCGTGCTCGACGCGGTCGAAGGGGAAATGGGACCGGTGACGACACTGGTCTCGAATGCCGGCGTGCCGGCGAAGGTGCGCGGCGATATGCTCCATCTTTCTCCAGAGAGCTTCGATTTTGTTCTCGGCGTCAATCTGCGTGGCGCCTTCTTCTTCGCCCAGGAGGTGGCTCGCCGCATGGTGGACAGGCCCTCCGACGTCTATCGCTCGCTGATCTTCGTTACCTCTGTCAGCGCGACGATGGCCTCGATCGAGCGGGCTGAGTACTGCATCTCGAAGGCCGGGGCGGCGATGATGGCGGAGCTCTTCGCCGTTCGACTGGCGCCGCACGGCATCGGCGTGTTCGAGCTTCGGCCCGGCATCATTGCAACCGAGATGACCGCCGGCGTGAAGGACAAGTACACCGCCCGGATCGAAGGGGGGCTCGTGCCGGCGCAGCGCTGGGGACAGCCGGAAGACATTGGTCGCGTGGTGGTTCCGATGGCCGAGGGAAACCTCGCCTTCGCCAGCGGCGCCGTCGTCCCCGTCGACGGCGGCCTTTCGATCCCGCGCCTTTAGGAGCATCGCATGAAGACGTCCTATGATTTCATCGTCGTCGGGGGAGGCTCGGCCGGTTCGGTGCTCGCCGCGCGGCTCTCGGAGAACCGGCATACACGTGTCCTCTTGCTCGAGGCCGGTGGGCGCGACTGGCATCCCTTCTATCACCTGCCGGCGGGCTTTGCCAAAATGACCAAGGGCATCGGCAGCTGGGGCTGGCAGACAGTACCGCAGCGGCACATGAAGGACATGGCGATCCGTTACACCCAGGCAAAAGTGCTCGGCGGCGGCTCGACCATTAACGCGCAGATCTATACCCGCGGCAATGCGCTCGACTATGACGGCTGGCGGCAGGCGGGCTGCGAGGGGTGGGCCTACGAGGACGTGCTTCCCTATTTCCGCAAGGCCGAGGACAACGATACCTACGACAACCGCTATCACGGCAAGGGCGGGCCATTGGGCGTGAGCAAACCGGCGGCGCCGTTGCCGATCTGCGAGGCCTATTTCAGAGCAGCCGGTGAGCTCGGCATTCCCTTCAACCCCGACATGACCGGGGAAAAGCAGGACGGCGTCGGCTACTACCAGCTCACCCAGCGCAACGTCCGCCGGTCCTCCGCCTCGATCGCCTATCTCAATCCGGTGCGGGGTCGCAAGAACCTGACGATCCGGACTGGAGCGCAGGTTCTGAGGATCGTCGTCCAGAACGGGCGCGCCGTCGGCGTGGAGCTCGCTGGCGAGGGTGTCGTTCGCGCTGAGCGCGATGTCATACTCTCGTCCGGTGCGATCGGCAGCCCGCGGCTGTTGATGCTCTCCGGCATCGGGCCAGCCGACCATCTGAAATCCATTGGCGTGCCCGTCGTCCTCGACCAGCCCGGCGTCGGCTCCAACCTCCAGGATCACCTCGACCTCTTCGTGATTGCCGAGTGCACTGGCCCGCACACCTACGATCGCTACGCCAAGCCGCATCTCTCGGTGCTGGCCGGGCTTCAGTACATCCTCTCGCGGACCGGGCCGGTGGCGTCCAGCCTCTTCGAGACCGGCGGTTTCTGGTATGCCGACCCTGAGGCGCGCTCGCCGGACATCCAGTTCCATCTCGGCCTCGGCTCCGGCATTGAGGCAGGTGTGGCGGTTATGGAAAACGGCGGCGTGACGCTCAACTCCGCCTATTTGCGGCCGCGCTCCCGCGGCACGGTGCGACTTGCCTCGGCCGATCCGCTCGCCGCGCCGCTCATCGATCCGAATTATTGGGAGGATCCTTACGACCGCGAAATGTCGATCCGCGGCCTGAAGCTCGCCCGTGAGATCATGCGGCAGGATGCCCTGAAGCCCTTCGTCAAGGCCGAGCGTCTGCCGGGCCCGGACGTCTCGACCGACGAGGACTATTTCAACTACGCTTGCGCGCACGCCAAGACCGATCATCATCCCGCCGGCACCTGCCGCATGGGCTCCGATCCCGCCGCCGTCGTCGATCCGCGCCTCAGGTTCAACGGTATCGACGGCCTGCGCGTGGTCGACGCCTCGATCATGCCCGCCGTCGTCTCGTCGAACACCAACGCGCCGACGATCATGATTGCCGAAAAGGCCGCCGACATGATCCGCGCCGACCATGGAGCGTAAGATGATCCGTCATATCGTGCTCGTCCGGTTCCGCGCGGATGTCGATGAACCAACGATCGACGCCCTCTTCGAGGAGCTTCACGCCATAGAAGGAAAGATCAACGGCCTACTTTCCATCACCTCCGGGCGCAGCGAAAGCCCGGAAAAGATCGAGCGGGGCTACAGGCACGGCTTCGTCGCCGATTTCGCCGACTGGCAGGCGCTTGAAGCCTATCAGGCCCATCCCGATCATCAGCGCCTCGGCGCCCGGCTGATTGCCCATGCGGAGGGCGGTCTCGACGGGATTCTCGTCTTCGACCTGCCGGTTCAAAACTGAAGGACATCGCCATGATACGTTTGCCCACCGAGGATTGCCGGATAGAGGACTACACGCTCACCGGCACGCCGCTCACGCCACGCGCGCCTTCCCGCCCGTTGACCCGCACCGCCTTCGCCGCGGCGCATGTCGTGTCGGACCCGCTTCGCGAGCGCAATCCCTGGGACACGCGGCCCGCGGTCGATTGGGAGGCGACGCTCGCCTTCCGCGAGGGCCTCTGGAACCAGGGGCTCGGGCTTGCCGAAGCCATGGATACCGCCCAGCGCGGCATGGGCGTCGACTGGCAGACGGCGCGAGAGCTGATCGAGCGTACCATGGCCTCGGCACGCTCGCATCCGATGAAGCCGCGGGTCGCTTGCGGCGCGGGCACCGATCACGCGGCCCGACAGGATCTGCGTGATGCGGGCGCAATCCTCGCGGCCTACGAACATCAGGTGGAGGCGATCGAAACCGCCGGCGGACAGTTGATCCTGATGGCCTCACGCGCCTTCCCGGCAATTGGGGCTGGACCCGAAATCTACCGCTCGGTCTATCGCAAGCTGATCGACGGGGCGGCAGCGCCCGTCATCCTGCACTGGCTGGGTGACATGTTCGATCCGGCGCTCAAGGGCTATTGGGGCAGCGAGGACGTCGCGGTTGCGAGCGACTCCGTCCTTGCGCTGATTGCCGAAAACCCGGCCAAGGTCGACGGCATCAAGATCTCCCTGCTCGACCGGGCGCACGAGGAGGCCTTCCGCACCCGACTGCCCGAGGGCGTCCGGCTCTATACCGGCGACGATTTCAACTATGCCGACCTGATTGCCGGCGACGGCAAGCATTACTCCCATGCGCTGCTTGGAATTTTCGCGGCGATCGCGCCGGCGGCCTCGCAGGCCCTCGATGCGCTGGCCGGCGGCGACCTTCAGACCTACCATCGCCTGCTGGCACCGACGGTGCCCTTGAGCCGCGAGATCTTTCGCGCACCGACGCGCTTCTACAAGGCGGGCATCGCCTTCCTCGCCTGGCTCAACGGCTACCAGAAGCACTTCATCATGCCGGCCGGTTTCCAGTCGAGCCGCGACATTGTCCACTACAGCGCGGTCTTCCGCCTCGCCGACCAGGCAAACCTGCTTGCCGACCCCGAGCTTGCCGTGAGAAGGATGCGTCTTCTGCTGGAGATCAACGGAGTCGAATGAGCGGCAATGGAGCGTAGGCCGACAATCGTGGATGTGGCGCGCGTTGCGGGCGTGTCGAAGTCGACCGTCAGCCTCGTGCTGCAGAACAGTTCGCTGGTCAAGGAGGAAACGCGTCGCACGGTTCGCGAGGCCATGGACCGGATCGGCTATGTCTACAATCGCGCCGCCGCCAACCTGCGCACCTCGAATGTCGGCCTGATCGGCCTCGTCATCAACGACCTTCGCAACCCGTTCTTCACCGAGTTCGCGACTTCCCTGCAGATGGCGCTGTCGGCCCGCGGTTATGCGACCGTGCTCGCCAACACCGACGAGGACCCGCGCATCCAGGCGCAGGTGGTCGCGGCGATGATCGAGCACGGCGTGTCGGCGCTCGTCGTCTCGCCGGCTTACGACGACGACGCTTCGACCTTCGAGGCGATCGCACGGGCCGGCATCCCGACCATGCAGGTGCTGCGCAAAGTCAATCCGCATGTCGACCGCTTTCCGTTTGCGGCGCCCGACTACAGGAACGGAAGCCTGCTCGCAACCCGGCACCTACTCGGCTTCTCGCCACGACGGATCGCCTTCATCGGCGGTCTTCCCGACCGGGCAGTGACACAGGAGCGGATGGCCGGCTATCTACAGGCGCTGGACGAGGCCGGCATGGAACCCTTCATCGTCTCGGGGCGCGCGAGCCGCGCCTTCGGGCGCGAGGCCGCCGGCTCGCTGACGCGCGACCACCCGGACGTCGATGCGGCGATCTGCTTCAACGACCTCGTCGCGCTCGGCATGATGTCGGGCTTCGCCCAGATCGGCAGGGCTGTCGGGCGTTCGTTTCGTATCGTCGGCTTCGACGATATCGAGGAGTCCAGCCAGGTCTATCCGACGCTGTCGACCGTCCGCTGCGGGATCGCCGACTTCGGCCGGCAGATCGCCGAAACGGTGCTCGCATGGCTGGAGGAGAACCGTCCCCCTCAGCCGGAGCGCCTGACCGCGGTCGATCTCGTCATCCGGGAAAGCAGCGGAAGGAAATGATGCCCTTCCGGTCTACTGGTTGATTTCGGGTTCGACGAGTTTCGCCAGCTTGCGCAGGCATTCCTGCCAGCCGAGATAGCAGGCTTCGGGCGGGATGACATCCGGGATGCCCTGTTGCTCGATATGCATCTCCGTTCCGACGGAGACGCTTCTGAGAGCGATCGTGGTGGTCATCTCGCCCGGCAGGTTGGGATCATCGAAGCTGTCGGTGTAGACGAGGCGTTCGCCCGGCACGACCTTCGTGTATGTGCCACCGAAGGAATGGCTGCCCCCGGTCGTGAAATTGCGGAAGGACATCCGGTGCTTGCCGCCTTCCCGCGCGTCGAGCTCGTGGACGGTGCAGGTGAACCCGTTGGGCGGGAGCCAGCTTGCCACTGCGTCGGGTTCGACGAAGGCCCTGAAGACCTTCTTTGGCGAGGCGGTGAGGACGCGGTGCAGATTGACGGTACCTGGCATGATTGTTTCCTTTCTGGTCGAACGGGTGGAAGCGGTTCGGCTCCGCCAGCGCGGTCGCCATTGACCTGGCGCATTTCGGGCGGGCTCAGGCTTGCAGCGGGCCAACCGGGCGATAGGTGTTGATGAGCACGCCCGAGGATGCGGGTTTCGAGCTGACGAGAGCAAGCGCACGCGCATCCGCCCCGTCTGGGACGATGCGCTTGCCGCGGCCGAGCAGGATGGGGAAAACGAACAGCAGGACCTCGTCGACCAGGTCGCTTTCCAGCAACACGGACGGCAGCGTCGAACTTCCCCAGAGGATCAGGTCGGGGCCGTCCTCCGATTTGGCTCGCCGAACACCTTCCGCGATATCCGCTCCGAGGTCCTCGACCGGTCCCCAGGTGAGGCTGTCCGGCCTGTGCGTCGCGACGTACTTGGTCGCGGCATTCAGGCCATCTGCCAATGGACCTGTCTGCTTCGGCCAGAATGGGGCCCAGATGTCATAGGTCCGGCGCCCGAGAAGCAGGTCGAAGGGGCGGCCGTGGAGAGCGGAAATGGTTTCCCTGACTTCCGGAGAGGAATGCAGCATAGCCCATCCACCATGGTCGAAATTGCCGTCCCGGTCTTCGCCGGGGCCTCCCGGGGCCTGCACGACCCCGTCGATCGAAATCTGTTCGAGGATTCTCAGTTTTCTCATGGACTTTCCTCCCTGTTTTTCGCCTCTATTGCCTGCACGCGAATGCTCGGCGGCATTTGTGAACGGCAAGGCCGGATGGAATCAGGAGTGCCGGAGGTGAAGGCGCCGGCCATCGAAGCGCCAGCCCAGCACGAACCTTGTTCCGGGCCCGTGAACGGCGGCGACAAGAAGGCCGGCGATGAACGTGAAATGGTTGACGAAGAAACCGAACTCCATTGGATTGCCTTCCCAGCGCGACGGTCCGTGGAAAGCAAAGGTCAGGAACAGCACGTAGATCACGGCCAGTGTGGCAGCTTCGGAATAGAAGGCACCGGTGAAGAAGGCCAGCGCGAGCCCCAGTTCGAAGAACGCAGCTACCCACGCGAAGAGGAGCGGGAGCGGAAAGCTGATCGACGCGATATAGCCTGCCGTTGCGCCCATGTCCGCGAACTTCATGGCGGTTGCGAGGAGGAAGGTGCCGCCGAAGAGCAGGCGAGCGACGAGAATTGCGAGTGTCTTTGTCATCTCATCCGATCCCTCTGTTGGTTGCAGGAATGCGTGGTAAACGTCATCTTGCTCGTGGATATTCGAGCTGCATCGCCACCACGTCGGTCGTGGGTTCGCCGTAGCGTGCTGCAATTGCCTCGAGCGACCGGTCCAACGCGGTGGCAGGTCGCTGGTCGGGGAACATTGTGACGTAACGCCCCTCCGGCCAATCTTTCGTTACCCGATCCGGCACGATGCGAATGCCGTTGGCAGTCAGCACGGAGGGCGCCGTGTCGGCCAAGGTCGTGACCATCGACCGATAGGTCCGGGACCAGGCATCTGCCACGAGCGCAAGTGAAACTTCGTCCATGCCGGACCTGAGGCGGATGCCGAGCTCCTCGTGATTCCATAAGGCGATGCGGTTGGTCAGTACCGTCGCCGCGAACGGACGTGTCACCTTGAAGGCGTCGCTCGCGTGTCGCAGGTCCCACTGGCCGAGTCCAAGGTCCTGCGCCACTGCATCGGCCTTGGGCCGTCCGGCGATCGCCTCGATTAGCGTCAGCGTCATCGGCATCGAGGCGCTGATGCCGGTCGTAGTCGCCACGTTTCCGTCCGCGACCACACGACGGTTCGCAACGTATCGTGTCGTCGGGCTGCGCTTCAGCAATTCGCGCAGGTAATACCAGTGGGTCGTGGCTCGCTTGCCGTCGAGCAGCCCGGCGGCAGCAACCACCTTGGCGCCGGCGCAGACGCCGATGATCCTTGAGCCCTTTTCGGCCTGGCTCCTGATCCACGCGAGAGCCGCAGGATCGTCGTCGCGGCTCATCGCCGGCACGATCACGTAGTCGGCTCCCTCGGAGTGCGCGGCATCGAATTCGGCAACGGTCATATCCGGTTCGACCTCGAGTGCCGGATAGAGCTGCACCGGACCGGGGCCGGTCGCCAGCATCACGACGTCGGCTACGTTGGCTCGACGCAGTATGCCCGCCGGCATGACATAGTCGGTGGTTTCCGTGGCGTCGTTGATGCCGATCACCGCAATGAGCGGGCGCTCGCGCCCGGACGGTCTCAGCGCCGCCGTCACGGCGTCGGTTTCCGCTTGCGGCACGGGGGGCGCCTTCGCCGCTGTCGCAGGGGGCAGGCTGAATATCCATCCGCCGAAACCCGCCGTGGCCAGAACGACAAGAACAACACCCCAAAGCAAGATGGTTCTAGACATCGCAGTCTGCTCCAACGCCAGAATGCACCGCCTCGACGCCGCCGGCAAGCGGGAGCTTCGATGACCTCCGAACGGTAGCAAGGAACGTCTGTGGCAGAAATGACAAAAGTCTGCTAATTTCTGCCAATGCATCACGTGGCCTTCATCGTGTATCCGGGCTTTGAACTGCTTGACGTCTCCGGACCGGCTTCGGCCTTGAACAGCGCCAATCGCGCCTTAGGGCAGCGGGGCAGATCGGCCTTCTACAAGATCTTACCGGTCTCGGCCGGGGGAGGTCCGGTCGAAAGCAGCAGTGGCATTGCCATGGATACCGTCGCGATCGGAAACCTCCAGTCTGGACATGTTCAGACGGTCCTTATCGCGGGTGCGGAGCGCGACCCGCTTCTCGAGGTCATGAGAGATCCCGTGTTGAGGGCGGCCATTCCCGATCTCGTCGCCAGCACCGAGCGCTTTGGTTCGGTCTGCACCGGGGGTTTCGTGCTGGCCGCGCTCGGTCTGCTCGATGGGCGAAGGGTTGCGACCCACTGGGATTCCTGCGAGCCGTTCGCCAAAATCTTCCCTGAGGTGATCGTCGACGCGGACGCCCTCTATGTCGTCGATGGCCGTCTCTGGACGTCGGCCGGGGTGACCACCGGCATCGACATGGCGCTGGCGATGATCGCGCACGACCTCGACGCGACGATTGCCGGGGAGGTGGCAAAGCGGCTGGTCCTCTACGCCCGTCGTCCCGGCTACCAGTCGCAGTTCAGTCCGGTACTGCAGGCGCAGGTAAAGGGCGATAGCCCCTTCGCCGACCTGATCGGATGGATGCAAGCAAATCTCGCCGAGCCGCTGGACGTCCCTTCTCTCGCCGCACGCGCCGGCCTCACCGAGCGCACCTTCCATCGCAAGTTCGTGGCCGCGACCGGCGAGACGCCTGCCCGGTTTGTCGAGACCGCGCGCCTCGACGCCGCACGCATGCTGCTGTCCCGCGGGCTTTCTCTAAAATCTGTTGCGGCGCAGGTTGGCCTCTTTCCGACCGCCCGGCTGACGGAAGCTTTCGAGCGGCGCTTCGGTATTGCGCCGCGGCTTTTTCGCGACATGCACGAAGAATGGTAGGCCGCGATCCGCGCTGCACCGCTGCGGCCGTTCCGACGGACGTTCTTATCGCCGGGTGTTGGCGAAGCCTGCGAGGCGCGCATATCCGCGAACGACGGCCTCCCGCTCATCATGGGATGCGACGTCGTCGATATCCTCGAACCCCTCAGGCGCACGTGCCTCGACCATGTCGATGACGCCTTCCGGGCCACCCTGGCGGTTGGCAAGAACGATCTCGGACGTCTTCGGCCTGCGTTCGGCGTCGTAGCCGGCGAGAGCCTCTTCCGCCGATGCCGCCGAGGAAAGGTGATCCGAGAGGCTGCGTGCGTCGAGGATTGCCTGGCTCGCGCCGTTGGAACCGACGGGATACATCGGATGGGCGGCGTCGCCCAGCAGCGTGACGAGTCCGAAGGACCATCGCTGCAGCGGTTCGCGGTCGCAGTTCGGATATTCGTAGAAGTTGCCGGTTGCCGGGATAATTGCGGCCGGATCGACGAAATCGAGATGAAACCGGTCGCGAACGAACGGAAGCACTTCGGCGAGAACACCGGGGCGGCTCCAGTCCTCGGCCCGTAGAGGGCGTGCTCCGCTGTCGCCGGTCTTGGCCATCACCGCCCAGTTGGTCAGGCGCAGGTCATCCCGGCCGGGAACCGTTGCGATCGGATAGAAGACGAACTTGGCCACGTTTCCGCCGGCGATCGCCATGGTCCGGCCGTTGCGCCAAGCCGGCCACAAGGTGCAGCCGCGCCAGAGCATGATGCCGCTCCAAACCGGCGAACCCTCCTCCGGATAGAGCTGGGATCGGACGGCTGAATGAAGGCCGTCGGCGCCCACCAAAACGTCCCCCGAAACGGACGACGAGGCACCGTCGTGGCCGCAGATCTGGACGGTTACCCCTCCGTGCGACTGCGTGAAGCCGGTTACGCGGCAGGCCGTGTGAACCGCCTCTCTTCCGAGCCGCACGACGACAGCCTTGTAGATCAAGCTCAGCAGCTTTCCACGATGAATGCTGATCTGAGGATAGTCATAACCTGCCTCCATCCCACGCAGTTCACGCCATATGACCTGGCCGAAACGGTTCGCATAGATCAGTTCATGCGTGCGGATACCTTGTGCGTCGAGGTCGGAGAGCAGGCCGAGCCCTGTCAGCTCCTTGACGGCGTGGGGTAGCATGTTGATCCCGACCCCGAGCTCGCGGATGCTTTCTGCGCGCTCGAAGATTTCGACCTCGATGCCGGCCTTGTGGAGGAAGAGGGCGGTCGTGAGGCCACCGATGCCGCCGCCCGCGATCAGAACCTTCATTGTCCAACTCGCTGCTTCTAACGGTTCGAAGCAGGGTATCGAGGGAGAAGCCGGCCGCAAATGACAGAAGGCGCCGGATTCCTGCCAACGGCGGCGGCGCTTCGACCGTCGCCGGAACTGAACCTCCGCCGCCGGAGTTTGGAAGAAGCGTCGACGATCCTGTGAACCGGACTCTTGTGATGCTCTCTGTTCTCTCCGTGCTGGTGCTGCTTCTGATGGCCGTAAACTTGGGCCTCGCCCTTGCCCATGCGCTCGAGTTTCCCGGAAAGCTCAGACTGGGTGAGCCGGCCTATCGCGCGGTACAGGCGATCTACTATCCCGGATTTACGATCGGCGGTCTGGTGGGAGAAGTCGGCGGCATGCTTCTCCTGATCGTCCTTCTGGTCATGACGCCGGCAGGCACCGTGCGCTTCTGGTGGGAGGGCGCCGCACTCGGTCTGCTGGTGGCGGGGCATTCCGTCTACTGGGTCGCCACGCACCCCGTGAACGCCTTCTGGCTGAAGGACTCCAAGCTTGCGACGCCGGGGCGACTGTTCTTCGGCCTTCTCTCCGCCCCCGGCGGAGACTGGCGGCGAAAGCGTAGCATCTGGGAATGGTCGCATGTCGTGCGGGCGGTATTCTTCGCGCTCGGCTTCCTGTCCATGGCGCTCGCCCTGATGCGCTAGCGTTTGAGCAGCTTGAAACTGTGATTTCTGTCCGGTCGCGGGCCGGCAGCACTTGTACGTATGCTTATTTTCATGGAGAAATTCAGACGCTTACCATCGAAACGACATCGTGTGGGGACTGACTGAATGTTCAACGATCCGGACCGCTTCCTGCGGCAGCTTTTCGACCGAGCGGTCGAGGTCGCAGACCCGATGCGTTCGCTCAAGGCATTTCTGCCGCCGAAACCCGAGGGGCGGGTGATCGTGGTCGGCGCCGGCAAGGCGAGCGCGCGGATGGCAGAGGCCGTCGAGGCGGAATGGGGCCCTTGCGAAGGCCTGGTCATTACCCGCTATGGTTATAGCAGACCCTGTCGTGGGATCGAGATCGTCGAGGCCGCCCATCCGGTGCCTGACGAAGCCGGACTCGTGGCGACGCGCCGCATGCTGGACCTGCTCGCGACGGCAAAGGAGGGCGATTTCGTCCTGGCGCTGATTTCCGGCGGTGCTTCCGCGCTGCTCGTACAGCCAGCCGAAGGCGTCTCGCTCGCCGACAAGCAGGCGGTGAATGCGGCGCTCCTCGCCTCTGGCGCGCCGATCGACCGGATGAACACCGTGCGCAAGCACCTGAGCCGGGTAAAGGGCGGCCAGCTCGCCGCCGCCGCCTATCCGGCGCGGATGCTGGCGCTCATGATCTCCGATGTGCCGGGCGACGATCCGGCGTTCATCGGCTCGGGTCCGACGGTCGGTGAACGCTCGACCCGTGAAGACGCGCTCGAGGTCCTTCGGCGATGGAAGATCGAGGTTCCGGCGAGCGTGCGGGAGGCCCTCGATCGTCCGAGCGGCGTCGTGCCGCCGGGGGACCAGAGGCTCTCCAGGGTGGAGAACATCATCTATGCGGCGCCGCGGCAGTCCCTGAATGCGGCGGCAGCGCTCGCCGAACAAGCCGGCTGCGTCGTCCGCATGCTGGGTGACAGTCTCGAAGGCGAGGCGCGCGAGGTGGCCGCTGCGCAGGCAGAACAGGCGCTTGCCATAAAGGCGGGGATGAAGCCCGGTGATCCTTCGGTACTGTTGCTTTCCGGGGGAGAACTCACTGTGACGCGGCGAGGCAAAGGAGTCGGCGGTCCGAACGCCGAGTTCTGCCTGGCGCTTGCGCTGGCGCTGCAAGGTGCCGAGGGGATCCACGCGATCGCCTGCGATACCGACGGCGTCGACGGCGCGGCAGAGGTGGCAGGCGCGGTCGTCTGTCCCGATACGCTTCAGCGCGCAACGAAGCTCGGCGTCGATGCTTCCGGGGCTCTTGCGGAGAACGACGCTCACGGCTTTTTCGGCGCTATCGGTCATCAGGTGGTGACCGGGCCGACACTGACCAATGTCAACGATTTCCGGGCGATCCTGATCCGCGGCTGATACGAGATATTAGCCGCGCATGGCCCTCGGCGGGACGCCGAATTCCCGCTTGAAGGCGGTCGAAAAATTCGCCGGGCTCGAATAACCGGCAAGATGGGCGGCGCGGGCGATCTGAATGCCTTCGCTCTCGATGGCGTGCCGCGCCTGCCTGAGCTTCGTCGTGCGCACGAAGCTGGCTGCGCCGACGGTGCGCCCCCGACGGATCAGGCGGTGCAGCGTGTTGATGCTGATCGATAGATGGGCGGCGATCTCCTCGGCGGACGGCAATCGGCCCGCGCAGTCGCGAATATAGTCTTCCGCTTCCGCGAGCTTTCTTTCTTCCGATGCTCTCAGCGCCGCGACCGGCGCTCCGGCGCTCGCCTTGCCGCCGGCGATGAGCTTGAAGCACTCGTGGATGACGGCGAGAGTCTGGGCTTCAAGGAAGAGATGGCGGAGGCACGCCTCTTCCTCGGGGGGCGACATGATCTGGTTTGCCAGCTTCAGGAGGGCGGGCGCCGGTTGCCATGACAACAGCTCGAACTCGGACTGGGCAAAGCGCTCGACCGCGCCGGCGGTACGGTCCGCAAACATGTCGCCGGACGCCAGCCATTCCGGTTCGATCCTGATCTTCAGCTTGCGGATGTGGTTGCCGGCGCTGGTATGATTGCGGAAGCGTTCCTCCCGGCGATTGGCGAGCATGCATGCTGCCGGGATCCAGCGCGAGGAGGGCGAGACCTGCTGCGGGGAGGGCAGGCGCCGGTTGCCGATCTCGGCATCGACCTTTCCCTCGAAGAAGAACTTGATCGACATGTGCGGCCCTATCTCGGTTTCGGCGGTCAAGTCGCAGAGACTGACGACGTCCGAGACGTGCACGCTCAGCCCTTGTCGGAGTTCGATGTCGCAGAACCGGCCGCGCATCAGAGAAGAATCGGTTCCGGGGTCGTTCTCGACCAGCGAGACGGTCCGGTTCTGCCGCCGCAGGCGATCGATGAAGTCGCCGGTCCGGATGATCTCGCCCATGGCGCCCTCCTGCGTGGATGCCCCTTCGAATTCGCAAAAGAAATTCCGCGGTGCGCAAAAGACCTCGGCATTGGTCGGCACAAGTCCTTGCTATATAGAAAACATGAGTAAAGCAATCATGTTAAATTGACATTCGCGGAGGCCTTGTGAGAGTTCGGGTTGTGCATTGGGGGTTCAGGGGATCGGTGAGCATGCTGGCGGTCCTGGCCGCGTTTTCCGCGGTGGCTCAGGATTCGACCGTTCTCGAGGAAATCGTGGTCACCCAGGAAGGCGACCAAGCCGACAGAAGGGGCAACACGTTCGTCGCCAAGAGCGCGCGCACGGCGACAAAGACGGGGACGCCCCTCATCAAGACGCCCCAGGCAGTCTCCGTGGTGACGAAGACGCAGTTCGAACAGCAGGGTGCTGCGACGGCGGCACAGGCGCTGCGCTACACGCCGGGCGTCACGCCCGACATCCGCAACAACGACCGCTACGACATCGTGCCCGTGCGCGGCATGGGCATGGCCAACTACCAGAACTTCATCGGCTATCTCGACGGCCTGCGCATGCAGCGCGGCATTTCATTCTCCCAGCCGACCGTCGATCTTTTCGATGTCGAGCGTATCGACGTCGTGCGGGGGCCGTCCTCGGTGCTCTACGGGCAGATGGCGCCGGGCGGCTTCGTCAATCTCGTGTCCAAGCATCCGACGGAGGAACCTTACCGCGAGGCCGGGATGACGGTCGGGACGGACCGATATGTCAAGGGAACAATCGACCTCGGCGGGCCGGTCGCCGGAAGCGATATCCTCTTTTACCGGCTGGCGGCCTCCGGCCGCTACAATGAGACCAATCTCGACGACGTGACCTCGAAGCGGTTCTCGGTGTCTCCCTCTCTGCTGATCAAGCCGGAGGAAGGCACCAGCCTCACTCTCCTGTTCAACTATACAGACGATCCGGCCAGCGCCTATCCGGCCGGCCTGCCGGCGGCCGGTACCGCCTATGCGAACGGCAGCTATCCGGACATTCCCTATGACTTCAACGTGGGCGATCCGGATTTCGACAGCTTCGAGCGCCGCACGACGCGCCTCGGCTACGAGTTCGAGCATGACCTCAACGACTATCTGACCTTCCGGCAGAACCTGCGCTACATGCATGTCGAGAGCGAACATATCGGTCTCAGCGGGCGCTCGATGACCGGAACGACGATCACCCGGCTCGCCTCGCATCTTCAGGAAGAGGTCGATGCCTTCGTCGTCGACAATCAGTTCCAGGCCGATTTCGACACCGGACCGCTGGCCCACACGCTGCTTTTCGGCCTCGACTATCAGTATGCCGACGCCGACCGCCTGATGGGGACCGGGCCGGCGCCGTCGATCGACTACCTCGACCCGGTCTATGGCGCGGCAATCGCCCTCCCGGCCTTGACCTCCGACACCCGTCAGCTGACGAGTCAGACCGGCCTCTACGCGCAGGACCAGATCGAGTTCGGCAAGCTCAACGTGACGTTCGGCGGACGCTACGACAGCTACGACATAGAGACCGACACGACCACACTCGCGACCGATGTCACCACCTCGACGGAGCAGGACGACCACGCCTTCACCGGCAGGGTCGGAGCGGCCTATCTCTTCGATTCCGGCATCGCACCCTATGTGAGCTACGCAACCTCGTTCGAACCGCCGACCGGGCTCGGCTACAGCGCAGCCGGCGGCGTCGCGCTCGATCCCGTCGAAGGCCGGCAGATCGAAGCCGGCGTCAAGTACCAACCGGAAGGCTCGGACAGCTATCTCGCCGCCTCGGTTTACCACCTTGTCCAGTCCAACATGACGACCTCGGATGCCGCCCATCCCGGCTATTACCTCCAGGTGGCCGAGGTGACGACGACGGGCGTGGAGCTCGAGGCCAAGCTGGCATTCGACGCCGGCTGGGATGTCACCGCAGCCTATACCCACATGGATGCCGAAATGACCGAAAATGCGACCGCGGCCTATGTCGGCAACCGGCCCTATGCGGTGCCGGAGGATGCTGCCGCGCTCTGGGTTCATTACAGCGTTCAGGACGGAGCGTTCGAAGGCCTCGGGCTCGGTGCAGGCGTGCGTTATGTCGGGTCGACTTACGGCGACGAGGCCAACAGCTTCAAGGTCTCGGCCTTTACGCTCTTCGACGCGGCGCTCGACTATGATTTCGGACGCCGCAATCCCGACCTTGCGGGGCTGAGCCTGAATGTCACTGCGAGCAACATCTTCAACAAGGAATACGTGTCGAGCTGCAGTTCGACCACCGCCTGCTTCTACGGCAGCACCCGCACCGTCTACGCCACGCTGAAATATAAGTGGTGAGCGGCGAGCAAGAACGAGAATGGAGAGCAGAATGCCGAAGATCTCGGACCAGCAGATCCGCCAGTACGTCATCGATTGCGGCACGCGCCAGACGCCGCTCCTCAGACGGTTGCGGGCGCAGACGCTCGCCCTTGCCGAAGGGCACATGATGACCACTCCCGCCGCCGGTCAGCTGCTCGCACTCCTGGCGCGAAGCATAGGAGCCCGACGCGTGCTCGAAATCGGTACCTTCACCGGCTACAGCGCCCTGTGTGTCGCGGACGTACTGCCGGAGGACGGCGTCCTCGTCGCCTGCGACGCCAGCGAGGAATGGACGGCGATCGCGAGATCCTACTGGGAAGAGGCCGGTCTCGCCGATCGGATCGACCTGCGTCTCGGGGATGCCACCCGCACCTTGGAGGGGATCCTGGCGGAGGAAGGTGGGGCCGGTTTCGACTTTGCCTTCATCGATGCCGACAAGGAAAGCTACGACACCTATTACGAGCTGTGCCTGAAGCTCGTGCGGCCGGGTGGCCTGATCTGCTTCGACAATATGTTCTGGGGGCGTTCCGTGGCCGACCCCGAGGACATGCGCCCGGAAACTGTAGCGCTGCGCAACCTCAACCTCAGAATTCAGTCCGACGACCGGGTGGACATGTCGCTCGTGCCGCTCGGCGACGGCATGACCTTCATCCGTCCGCGGGCGCGCGCCGGCGAACGGGTGACGGCCGCTGGCGTTGCTGCCTGAAGGGCGCCGAGATGACCGGACTGAGACATGCTGTCATACGGCTGGGGGCGGTCCACCACCTGGTCGGGATGCTGGCAGCCATGCTCTTCACGCTGTTGTCGGCTCTCGCCGCAGAGGCCGAGATCATCACGACCGACCTCAAGGGTCGCGAGGTCCATCTGCGGGAGCCCGCCCGCAGGCTGGCTGTCGACGATGCGCGCACCATCATCGCCCTCTCCTTCACGGGGACGGAGGCTCCGGCACTCGTCGCTGCCTGGCCGCACGACGTGGCTCGGATCGGCGAAGATCTCTACCAGGCCTATCGCGCGCGCTTTCCGCAGATCGACGGGCTGCCGCAGATTGCGAGCAACCAGCAGAACCTCTCCGTGGAGGAGATCGCCGCGGCGGAGCCGGATCTGGTGGTGCTCTCGCTCTATTCGCACGTGACGCCCGAGCAGGTCACGCAGATCGAAATGCTCGGCATTCCCGTCGCCTATGTCGACTTCACACTCGATCCGCTCGCCCATACCGGGGAGAGCATTCGACTGCTCGGGCGACTGACGGGAAACGAGGCGGCGGCCGACGCCTTTGCCGACTTCCGCGATGGGGAGATCGCCGGGCTGGTGGCGCGCGTAGACGAGGTCGCCGCGGCCGGATCGCCGACCGTCTTCATGGAGACGCATGCTTCGACGACCGAGGCCTGCTGCAATTCGCCGGGAACGGAAAACTTCGGCAGGATACTCGCCCTCCTCAAGGCGCGGAATATCGGCGATATCCTGAAGGGACGCCCGTTCGGGCAGGTGAGCACGGAACACGTGATCTCTTCCGGCCCGGAGGTCTACATCGCGACCGGTGGCCCCTACATGGAGAAACGCAACGGCCTGCTGATCGGCCCTTCCTATGACGCCGAAACGACCGAGGCCTCGCTTTTGCGGCTTCTCTCACGGCCCGGCTTTTCAAGCCTGCCGGCGGTCGCATCCGGCCGCGTCCACGGCATGTCGTCGCAACTGCTGGCGCCCGGCTTCGACCTCCTGGCGATGCAGCTGATGGCGGCGTGGTGTTACCCGCAGGCCTTCACAGATTTCGACGCGGGACAGGCTCTCGAAGAGCTGAATGCCCGCACCGCCGTGCCGCTCGAAGGCATCTACTGGACGAAGTGATCCGCCGGACGCCACCGCGTTCGTCGGCAGAAAACCGAGCTACAGGAGTCCACCATGGTCCATCCGTCGACCTTGAATGACATACTGCCCGAAGATCGGGCCTTCCCGGCGAACCGGCCGTCTTATGTGCTCCGGTCCGGCGACGAGACCCTGCTTGCCTATGGCGTCGCGCGGGAGCTGCCGGGCGGTACCATCTCCGATCTCGCCAGCCGCGTCCGGCGCCATTTCGAAGAGCACCCGACCGGTCCCGATATCCTGGTCGGCGCCATTCCCTATGCCCGCGAGGCCTCCGCCTATCTCCTCCGTCCGGAAAAAGCGCTCCGGGTCATGGGGCGCCACGAGCTCGGCGTGCCCGGTGGTTACGTCGCGTCGCAGGGTTTTGGCATGCAGGTCACGGCGGAACCGCCGGCAGAGGTCTTCTCGATGGCCGTCGGGCGCGGTCTGGAGCGGCTGTGCGAGGATGGCGGCAGCCTGCGCAAGATCGTCCTGTCACGCAGCGTCAGGCTCACCGTCGGCAGCGACATCTCCATTCCCGCCCTCATCGCGAGGCTCTCCGTGGACGATGCCGTCGTGACATTCGCGACGCCGTTGCCGCCGCGGGAGGCAAGCTCGCGCTTCCTCGTGGGCGCGACGCCGGAACTCCTGGTGGAACGACGGGGACCACGCGTCTTCTCCCATCCGCTCGCCGGTTCCGCGCGGCGCAGCCCCGACGGTGCGCGGGACCGGGAGGCGGCGGAGGCGCTCTTGCGTTCCGGGAAGGATCGCCGCGAGCATGCGCTGGTGGTCGAGCAGATCATGGATGTGCTGTCGCCGCTCTGCACAGACCTTGCCGCGCCGGACGGCGTAACGCTGAAGGCCACGCGCAGCATGTGGCATCTCGGCACACGGATCAAAGGAACACTCAAGGATATCGGAACGTCGAGCATCGAGCTTGCGGCGCTCCTGCACCCGACGCCGGCGGTTTGCGGCATGCCGCGTAGCGAGGCTGACGCGGCCATCCGCGACCTCGAGGGCTATGACCGCGGCTTCTATGCCGGTGCCGTCGGCTGGTGCGATTCCTCCGGCGACGGCCGTTGGTACGTTTCGATCCGCTGCGCCGAGATCGAGGGCCGGCACGCCCGCCTCTATGCCGGCGCGGGGATCGTGCCGGGCTCGACACCGGAGGGCGAGCTTGCCGAGACCGTACACAAGTTCTCCGCCATGCTGGAAGCGTTCGGCCTTTCCTCCGCGCAGATCGGAGAGGCCTGAGATGCAGCCGCTTCGACAGACCTGGCCGCAACACCTCGCCGACCTCTACCGGGAAAGGGGCTACTGGCGCGGCGAAACCCTGTTCGGCGTGCTCAGAAGGACAGCGACCGCCTATCCGGACAACTTCGCTGTCGTCGGTACCGATGGACGCTGGACCTACCGCGAACTGCATGAGCGAGCCGAACGGATTGCCCGCGGGCTGCTCTCTGTGGGCCTCACGCCCGGAGACCGCGTGGTGGTGCAGCTGCCGAACTGCACGGCCTTTCTTTCCGTCGTCTTCGGCCTCTTCCGCGCCGGCTTGATCCCGGTATTTTCGCTGCCGGCACACCGGGAGACGGAGATCGTTCACTTCCTCCACCGGGCCGAAGCGGTCGGCTACATCGTCGCAGACCGTCATGGCGGCTTTGACTACCGTGCGCTCGCCCGCAAGGTGAAGCAGGAGGTGCCGGTGCTCCGCCATGTCATTGTGGTCGGAGAAGCGGAGGAATTCCCGAGCCTCGATGACCTCCCGGCTGGCGACGCGCCACTTCCGGCGGACGCCGCGCCCGAAAGCGTAGCGTTCCTGCAGATTTCGGGCGGAAGCACCGGGCTCTCCAAGCTCATTCCGCGCACGCACGACGACTATGTCTACAGTTTCCGGGCGAGTGCCGAGATCTGCGGGATGACGCCCGACACCGTCTACATGGCCAGCCTGCCGGTCGCCCACAATTTCCCGATGAGTTCGCCGGGCGTCTTCGGCGCCCTCCATGCCGGTGCGCGCATCGTCATGTGCCCGTCGCCCAGTCCAGAGGCCGCCTTTGCGTGGATCGAGCGGGAGCGGGTGACAATGACCGGCCTGGTGCCGCCGCTGGCGTTGCTCTGGATGCAGGCGGCGGGGCGGACGACCTCGGACATCTCGAGCCTCGCCGTCCTGCAGGTCGGCGGCGCCAAATTCGCGCCCGAGGCCGCCCGGCGGGTTACTGCGACGCTTCGATGCAGGCTACAGCAGGTCTTCGGCATGGCAGAGGGTCTCGTCAATTATACCCGACTCGACGACCCGGAGGATCTGGTGACGGAAACCCAGGGGCGGCCGATCAGTCCGGACGACGAGATCCTGATCGTCGACGACATGGGACAACCGGTGCCTCCGGGCGAGCGGGGCCTGCTTCTCACCCGCGGACCCTATACGATCCGCGCCTACCACAATGACCCTGCCGCCAATCAACGGGCGTTCACCGAAGATGGTTACTACAGAACCGGCGACATCGTGCGTATGACGCCCGAGGGATACCTGGTCGTCGAAGGCCGCGCCGGCGACCACATCAACCGCGCCGGCGAGAAGATCTCCGCCGAGGAGATCGAGGATCATCTGCTTGCCCATCCGGGGGTGTTCGACGCGGCGGTGGTGGCAATCCCCGATCCCTATCTCGGCGAGCGCAGTTGCGCCTTCGTCATTCCGGACGGGCCGAAGCCCGGTATCGCCGAGCTCAAGGCCTTCGTACGGGGCCGCGGGCTCGCGGAATTCAAAGTGCCGGACCAGGTCGTCTTTGCCGAAAGTTTCGAGACAACGGCTGTCGGAAAAGTGAGCCGCAAGGTGCTGCGCCAGCAGCTGCGGGACGCACTTCTGCGGCGCGAGAAAGAGGAGGCGTAAAATGGGACTGCCGAGGATTGCGACCTACGACCTGCCCCGCGATGACGAGCTTCCGACCGCGCGCGCACCGTGGCGGCTCGAACCGAAGCGTGCCGCGCTGTTGATCCACGACATGCAGAACTACTTCATCAGCGCCTTTGCCGCCAATGCAGCGCCGATCGCGCCGGCGATCGAGAACATCCGGGCACTCGGGCGCGCCTGCCGTGCCAATGGCATTCCGGTCTTCTACACGGCGCAGAACGGCGATCAGGACCGGCGTGACCGAGGGCTTCAGGCCGATCTCTGGGGACCCGGCATGACCAGCGCGCCGGAGCATCAGCACATCGACGCGCGCCTGGCCCCCGAGGAGGGGGACGTGGTTCTGGTCAAGCACCGCTACAGCGCCTTCCAGCACAGCAATCTCGCCCATCTGATGCGCGTTCGGAGCAGGGACCAGTTGCTCATCTGCGGCGTCTACGCCCATATCGGCTGCACGCTGACCGCTGCCGATGCTTTCCAGCAGGACATAGAGCCCTTCCTCGTCGCCGATTGCCTCGCGGATTTCTCCCGCGAGAAGCACGACATGGCGCTCGCCTATGCCGCGGGCACGTTCGCGGTTCCTGTCGTTCTCTCCCATGTCCTTCAAGAGATCGGAGGAGCGTGAGCGATGACGGACTTCACGATCGAAATGCTTCGCCGGGAGATCGCGCGGATGATCCATGTCGACCCTTCCGAGATCGGCGACAGCGACAATCTCATGGATCTCGGCCTCGATTCCATGAGGGCGATGGCACTCGTCCTCTCCTGGGAACAGCAAGGCCTCAAGCTCGACTTCTCCGAGCTCGCGAGGGACGTCACGCTTGGCGCCTGGTGGGCCGTCGTCGCACGGCAGCAGAACATGGAAAGGACCTGAGCCATGGCTTCCTCCGCTGGAACGGCGCGCTCCGATTTCTCCGCCGCCGCGAGAATCCTCCCGCTCGGCGAGGCGCAGCGCGGACTGTGGTTCGCGCAGGCACTCGACCCGGAGAATCCCGTCTTCAACACCGGCCAGGTGATGGAGATCTGCGGTGCGCTCGATGTCGAGCGGTTTACCCGTGCTGTCGGGAAGGTCTTTGCGGAAGCCGACAGCCTGTCGCTTCGCATTCTCGACGACAACCGGCAGGTCCGCGATCCCGGCGCGGAGCCGCCGCTTTCGATCGTCGACCTGTCGCAAGACGACGATCCCGCCGCCGTCGCCCGCGCCGACATTCGGCGCGACATGGAAACGCCGCTTGATCTCGCCCAGCAGAGCCCGACCCTCTTCCGGCTCTACCGGCTCGGCGAAAACCGCTTCTGGTGGTACGTGCGGCTTCACCACGTGATCGCCGACGGCTTTGCGACCCACCTTATTCTGTCGCGGACGGGAGAACTCTATAATCGCGGCGCGGCGGACACCGGGCCGGCGCTGTCTCCACTCAAGATCGCGCTCGAACAGGACCAGCTCTACCGGAATTCGCAGCAGTATACTGAGGACCGCACCTTCTGGAACGATGCGCTGAAGGACATGCCGGCCGTGGCGGGGATCAAACCGAGGCCAGCCCTGACCGCCCGCAGCTATCATCATGAGGTCGAGGCTGTTCCGGTCGCGCTGGCCGAACGGCTTCGCGATCTCTCGATCGCATTGAAAACGGGCTGGAGCGACATCGTGGCCGCCCTGGTCGCAGCCTATTACGCCCGCTTCGTCGGGCAGCAGGACGTGACCGTCGGCGTGGCCTTCATGGGACGTTTCGGCTCGCCGGCGGCGCGCGTGCCGCTCATGCTGATGAACATCCTGCCGGTGCGCCTGAGGATCGACGAGGACCAGCGCTTCGGTGACTGGCTCGGCGCGGCAGCGGCAACGCTCGCGGTGGCGCGTCGCCACGGACGCTATCGCCATGAGCACATCCGTCGCGATCTCGATCTCGGCGGTGGTCAGCGGCGGCTGTTCGGGCCGCTGGTCAACGTCCTGCCCTACGAGGAGGATCTGAAACTGGAGGGCACCGCAGTCGCGACCGAGCGGCTCGGGACCGGTCCCGTCGACGACATCACCTTCTCGTTCCGCGGGGATCCGATGCGGGAGAACCTGACGGTCGAGATCGACGCCAATCCGGACCTCTACGGCCTGGCGGAGGTCCGTGCGCATGCGGAACGCTTCCTGCATTTTCTCGACCGGTCGGTCGCGGCGGCGCTCGCCGACGGCACGCTTGGCGATGTCCCGACGGTCACGGATTCCGAAGCCGCATGGCTGATCGGAACGCTCAACGACACCGCTCACGCGGTGACACCGGCGACGCTCGTGGAGGTGATCGAGAAGGCCTTCGCCGACCACGCCGGGCGCGAGGCCGTTCGCTTCGACGGCGAAAGCCTGAGCTACGCCGAGCTGGACCGCCGCTCGGCGGCGCTCGCCCGGCAGCTGATCGCGGCCGGCGCCGGTCGCGACCGACGCGTCGCCGTGGCGCTGCCGCGCTCGACGGAGCTTTTGATCGGACTTGTCGCCATCTTGCGGAGCGGTGCCGCCTACATGCCCGTCGATCTCTCCCATCCGGCCGAGCGGATCGAACGCATGCTTGCCCGCGGCACGCCGATTCTGGCACTCGCGCCCGACGGCATGCTGATCGGGGACCTGCCGGTGCTTGCCCCTTCCGCCTGGGAAACCGAAACATCGGCTGGCGCGCTTCCGACCGTCGCTCCCGGCGACGCGGCCTATGTGATCTTCACCTCTGGCTCGACCGGTGAGCCCAAGGGGGTGCTCGTCGAACACCGCGCCATCGTCAACCGGCTGGAATGGATGAAGACCCATTACGGCTTTTCGGCTGACGACATCATCCTGCAGAAGACCCCGATGACCTTCGACGTCTCGGTCTGGGAATTCTTCCTCTCCTTCTTTGCGGGCGGGACCCTGGTGATGGCGCCGCCGGAGGCGCAAAGGGATCCCGAATGGCTGGCGCGCCTCATCCGGGAGAACAGCGTGACGACTGCGCACTTCGTTCCGTCGATGCTCTCGGCCTTCGTGTCGGAGCCGAAGGCGCGGGGTCTTTCGCTGCGGCGCGTCTTTGCAAGCGGCGAGGAACTGACGGCCGATCTGCGGGACCGCTTCCATCGCGAGATCTCCGCCGAACTTCACAATCTCTACGGCCCGACCGAGGCCGCGGTCGACGTCAGCTACTGGACGGCGTCTCCTGACGATGGTTCCAATCCCGTTCCGATCGGCTTGCCCGTCTGGAACACTCGTCTTTACGTCCTCGACGGACGCCTGAGGCCGGTGCCGCCGGGGGTGGCAGGACGGCTCTATATCGCCGGCGTGCAGCTTGCCCGCGAATATGTCGGGCGGCACGATCTCACCGCCGAACGCTTTGTGGCGGACCCTTTCCACAAAGGCGAGCGTATGTACGACACGGGCGACCTTGCGCGGCTGCGGCCGGACGGCGCGATCGATTATCTCGGCAGGCTGGACAACCAGATCAAGCTGCGCGGTCTCAGGATCGAACTCGGCGAGATAGAGGCTGCTATCCTTTCCCATCCGCACGTTACCCAGTCCGTCGTGATCCTGCATCAGGCGGGGCCGGAGAAACGGATCGTTGGCTATTATGTCGCCTCAGCCGGCGTCGGTGAACCGGCGCTGCGACGGCATCTGGATGGCCTCCTTCCGGACTACATGATCCCCGCGCAGTTGATCCGGCTCGACGCCATGCCGCTGTCCTCGAACGGCAAGCTTGACCGCAAGGCCCTGCCGTCGCCGCGGTTTTCGACGGGGACGGGAGAGCCGCCCCTGCCGGGCACGGAACAGATCCTCGCTGATCTGTTCACCAGCCTCCTGGGACCCGTTGAACCGATCAGCCGCGACGACGACTTTTTTGCCGTCGGCGGCCATTCGCTGCTGGCGGTACGCCTCGTGCAACAGCTCGGCCGCCTCGTCGGTCGCGATATCGGGCTCGGGACCTTGTTTCGCCACCCGACGGTGAAGCGGCTTGCCGCCCATCTCGACGGCGAGGCGAGGGCGGAGGACAACGGCTTGCAGCCGATGATCAGGCTGAATGCCACTGACAATGATGCGCCGCCGCTCTTCATGATCCACCCGGCCGGCGGCATTGCCTGGTGCTACGGCGGCTATGCGCGCGCTCTCGCCGGCGAGCGTGCGGTCTGGGGCATCCAGGCCGACGCGATCGATTCCGGCCGTCCCGGCCCCGAGAGCCTGCAGACCATGGCGCTCCAATACGCCCGGCGCATAGGCGAGATAGCCGGCGCCCGGCCGGTGCATCTCTGCGGCTGGTCGGTGGGAGGCATCATCGCGCATGCGGTTGCAAATGCACTCTTCCGATCGGGCCACTCCGTCGGCTGCCTCGCCATGCTGGATTCCTATCCGGCCGACTGCTGGCGCAACGAGCCGGACCCCGGCCCGGACGCCGGACTGAAGGCACTTCTCGCTATTTCAGGCCATGATCCCGACCGGCTTCTCGACCTGCCGATGACGCGGGATGCGGTCAGGGATTTCCTCCGCCATGCGGAAAGCCCGTTCGCAGCGCTGCCGGAGGCGGCCTTCGAGGGCATCATGCGGGTGGTGGGCGGCAACAATCGCCTTGTACGCGAGCATGTCCACGAGACCTATCCCGGCACGATTCTGCATGTAGCCGCAGTGCCCTCCGCTACGAAGTTGTTGTCGCCGGCGGACTGGGGACCCTATGCGGAGGGCGTGAACGAATATCAGGTGCCGTTCATCCACGCCGAATTGACGGCGCCGCCGGCGGTGGACGTGATCGCACCGCTTCTCGCAGCGGAAATGGCGGCCCGGGAGGATCAAGGATGCAACTGACGGGTCTGGCAGGCAAGGCGGCTTTCGTCACGGGAGCGGCTGGCGGCATCGGTCGTGCCGTGGTCGACGGACTGGTGGCATCCGGAGTGCGGGTCTTTGCGACCGACAGGCAGGCGGAACCGGACTGGGGTGCCGCGGAAGGCCCGGTGCGGGGTACGGCGCTCGACGTCAGCGACGAGGTCGCCGTGCAGCGCGTCATTGCCGCGGCGGACGCGGACATGGGTGGCTTCGACTTCGGCGTAAACGTCGCCGGCATCCTGGATACGACGCCCATCGTGGATCTTCCAGGTGACGTCTGGCGCCGCGTCTTCGACGTCAATTGCCACGGCACCTTCTTCGTCTGCCGGACGCTTGCCGCCCGCATGGCGCGACGCGGGCACGGTGCCATCGTCATCGTCGGTTCGAATGCGGCCGGCATTCCACGGAAGAACATGGCGGCCTATGCCGCCTCGAAGGCGGCGGCGACCATGTTCGTGCGCTGCCTCGGTCTGGAGGTGGCCGGGCATGGCGTTCGCTGCAACATCGTTGCACCCGGCTCGACACTGACGCCGATGCAGACGGGCATGTGGACCATGCCTGCCGCAGAAGAACGGGTGATCGAGGGTGACCTTGCGAGTTACCGAACGGGCATTCCGCTGAAGAAACTCGCCATGCCGGAGGACATCGCTAACGCCGTGATCTTCCTTCTCTCGGACCAGGCGGGGCATATCACGATGGCCGATCTCTACGTGGACGGAGGCGCGACCCTGCGTGGCTGACAACAAGACAAGGCGTTTTCATGCGTTCGATCGTGCCCGGCCGCCCGGCGGCAGCCTGATGGTTCCGGATTGCGAGCGCTTCCCGCTGCCCGGCGCCGACGGTCGAAGGCACGAGATCTTCGTCCATGTGCCGGCGGTGGAGGTTCCGCCCGGCGGCTTTCCCGTCCTCTACCTGCTGGATGCGAATGCCGATTTCCTGCTCGTTGTGGAGACACTGCGGCGCCTCGCACGTCGACCGAACGCGAGCGGTATCCATCCGATGGTGGTGGTCGGCATCGGCTATCCGGATGGCCCGGGCTACGATCTCGACCGTCGCTACGAGGACTTCACCCGTGGCCCGCCCGAAATCTCCGATGCCGGATGGCAGGCGAGTACCTGTTATGGCGGCCAGGCGGCTTTCATCGATTTCGTCGAGAGCCGGTTGAAGCCCTTCATCAGAACGAGATTTCCGGTCCGCGCGGATTTCTCCGCGCTGCTCGGCCATTCGCTCGCCGGGTATCTCGTCCTCGACTGGCTCTGTCAGTGGCCGCAGGCGTTCCGGGCGTTCCTGGCGGTCAGTCCCTCCATCTGGTGGGGGCGTGAAGCGATGCTCCGGCGGCTCGCCGGACGGCGCGACACCTTCGACGGCTGCAGTCGCGCCTATCTGACAGTTGGCCAGTGGGAGGAAGAACCGGCTCCGTGGCAGGCAAATCTCGCCGCAAACGCGTCCTACGCTTCGCTCCGCCGTCGCCGCGCCATGATCGGCAATGTGAAGGCATTCTCGGAGCATTTCGCGGAAGCCTGTGGCGGCGGGGTGACTGTGCGCTGCGATATCGAGGCGGATGGCGAGCATTCGAGCTCACTCGTCACCTGCCTGCCGCGCGCCTTGCGCTTTGCCTTCTTCGACGGCGATTGAGGGGTTGTTCGCAAGGCAGTCTGGTGTCCGCCGAACCGGCGCGGGGAAGGGAGGGCAGGTGGCAGGAGCGTACGCCGAGGGAGACTGCGCCGTGCCGTCTGAGACCTCGCTTCGTCCGCGCAGCGTACAACTCCGATGGATGCGGATGGTTGACGTGGAAGCGCTGCGCCTGGAACAGTGGTTCGCTCTCCTCGACCCGTCGGAGCAAGCCCGGGCAATGCGCTTCCGTAATCGGGCGGACCAAGCCGCCTATGTCGCGGCCCATGCGCTGCTCCGCCATATGCTGAGCGAGGCGCTCGGCGGGGACCCGAGGGCCTGGGCATTCGAGACCGGCCCGTTCGGCAAACCTGCCCTTGCGGCCTCCCATCTCCGACTGCGACCTCACTTCAACATCTCGCACACCCGCCGTCTGGTCGCCTGCGCAATCGCGGGCGTTCCGGTCGGCGTCGACGTCGAGGCAGGCGACGGTGAGCCGTCATCGGCCATCGCCGAACGCTTTGCGCCGGGCGAACGGGCGATGCTTGGAAGGGCTGCGGGTGATGGATACCGTGCGATGTTTTTCCGGCTCTGGACGCTCAAGGAAGCCTATTTCAAGGCGACCGGCGAGGGATTGTCGGGACGGCTGGACAGGCCCGCATTTCAGATTGCCTCGCGGAAGGCTCTCTTCGAACGGCCGGAGGATGCCGGACCCTGGCAGATTTTCGAGTTCGCGCCTGGCGAGGCTCATCGGCTTGCGCTCGTGGTGCAGCGCCGGGGCAATACCCCCGTCAGCGTTGTCGCGGCGGCAACGGATCCCGCCGGCCTTTGCTGAGCCGGCGGGAACTCGAATGCAGTTCTCACGTTGCCTTGCGCCTGCGCTCAGGCAGGGACGGTCAACCCCTTCTGGCTTGCGGGCTTGGCCATGCAGCGCTCGAACCACGCCATCACCGCAGGAAAGCGATCGTATTCCAGCACCTCGCGGCCGCCGTAGTAGAAATCGGCGCACCAGATCCAGGGGAAGGTGGTGATATCGGCGATCGTGTAATCGTTGCCCATCAGATATTGCCGGTCCTTGAGGCGGCCCTCCAGGACGCCGAGCAGCCGCTTGCTTTCGTCGCGGTAGCGTTCGACAGGGTAGGAGTTGTTCGTGACCTTGTCGGCGGCGAACTTGTGGAAATGCCCGAACTGGCCGAACATCGGGCCGACGCCCCCCATCTGGAACATCACCCAGCAGAGCGTTTCGTAGCGCTCCCGCGCCGTCGCGGGGATCAGCCGGCCCGTCTTCTCGGCGAGGTAGATGAGGATTGCACCGGACTCGAAAAGGCCGATCGGCTGTCCGTCCGGACCATTGGGATCGATCATCGCCGGAATGCGCCCGTTCGGGTTCAGCGAGGTAAATTCCGGGCTCTTCTGCTCGTTCTCGGAAAAGCTCACCTTGTGCGCCTCGTAAGGAAGACCGAGCTCTTCGAGAGCAATCGAGACCTTCACGCCGTTCGGCGTCGCAACCGAATAGAGCTGGATGATGTCCGGCTCGGCCGGCGGCCATTTCTGCGTGATGGGGAAGCTGGAGAGATCTGCCATGGAATGCGCCTCTTTCTTCGAATTCTTGGAAGGGCCCGAATGCCGGGCGAGCGATGATCCCCTTGGAAGACCGGAGTGCGAATGGCCGCCCCGGGGGATGCATGCACTCGTCTAGCAGAGGGATCGGTCCGCAAGATAGAGCAGCGGGGACACAGCGCGAGGAGAACTTCTCCTCGCAACACGAGGCGAGATTTCTATCAGGCCGAGATCTCGGCTTCGACCTCGATTACGTTTTTTGCTCGCCCTTTAGGACGGACTGTGCAAGGCTATGATGGAATTCTATCATTCTTCGGGGGTGCCGATGAAGCGGCCGACGATTGCGGATGTCGCTCAGGCGGCGGGGGTCAGCGTCGCGACCGTCGACCGCGTACTCAATGCCCGGCTGCCGGTTCGGGAAGAAACGTCACGACGGGTTTATGCCGCCGCCGAAAAGATAGGGTTTCACGCGACCAACGTCATCCGGCAGCGCATGCTGGCGGATCTTCCCGTTTATAATCTCGGCTTCATCCTTCGGAAGGAGCGGCACGCCTTCTACCAGGTTTTCGCAGAGAAGCTGGAGGGCGCAGCGCTTGCCATGAAGGACCGACGGCTCAACGTTCAGGTACAGTATGCACGGTCGGGGG
Source organism: Ciceribacter thiooxidans (assembly GCF_014126615.1). NCBI lineage: Bacteria > Pseudomonadati > Pseudomonadota > Alphaproteobacteria > Hyphomicrobiales > Rhizobiaceae > Ciceribacter > Ciceribacter thiooxidans. The sequence continues at coordinate 1,319,801 of NZ_CP059897.1, read as the reverse complement.
AGCCGGCCGAGCTTGCCGACCTGCTGCTCGGCATGAAGGGTAAGGTGCACGCCGTCGGCGCCACGGGGCCGGACCACCATGACGTCACGTCGGCCGTCACCCTCTTGCGAACGAGCGGAATTCCGACCTTTTCCCTGCTTTCGGATTTCGCCCCGGGCGTGCGGGAGGCTTATCTCGGTGCAAACAACATGAAGGTCGGCCGGACCGCGGCCTGGATGATCTCCAAGCTGTCGCACACGCCCGGCAAGGTGCTGCTGCTCCTCGGCGGCCATCGCTTCCATGGCCACTCGCTGCGCGAGACCGGGTTTCGCGCCTATATGCGGGAATACGCGCCGGACTTCGAGGTCATGGATGCCCTGATCACGCTGGAGACGAGGCGTCTCACCTATGAACTGGTGATGGATACCGTTTCGAAACACCACGACCTTGTCGGCATCTATTGCATCGGCGGCGGAATGGAAGGTGTGATCGAGGCCCTGCGGGAGGGGAACAAAAGCGAGAAGATCGTCTGCTTGGTGAACGAGCTGACGCCGGAATCGCGGCAAGCGCTTCTGGAGCGACGCATCTCCGGCGTCTTCCAGACGCCTCTGCCGGAGCTTTGTGCCGACCTCATCGCGACGATGGTCCATACGATAGAGCACGGAATGGCGGAGACGCCGGGGCAACGTTTTCTGCCTGCCCATCTCTGGGTTCCTGAGAGTCTTTGATGAAATGATAGAAGCTATCAGACCGGCATGATTCCTTTCTATCACGGTTGATGGGTTCCCGACGTCGCGCCGCGTTGACGGCCGCCCGGAGGTGAGAAATTGTCCTCACCGGCGGAGACGGGAAGGCGTCCTGCCGGGACAAACGACATCCTGACATCGTCGGCGACGGAAGTTCCATGGACCTCCGCCGGCGGCTACGCGCGCCTTCCTGAAACGTGGACCGAGGACAAGGAGGCAACCATGCGCATCGCGCTCGACCCATTCATGCATCGACATCTGAGCCTCGAGGCGCTTCCGGCCAAAGTCCGGGAGCTCGGCTACGAATGGATCGAACTGTCGCCCCGAGCGGACTTTCTCGAATGGTTCAAGGCGCCGCGGGTGTTTCCTGAGCGCATCCGTTCGTTCAAGAAGGCGCTCGCCGCCGAAAACGTAAAGATCGCCTCGCTGCTGCCGATGTACCGCTGGGCCTCGAACGACGAGACTGAGCGCAAGGCGGCGGTGAAGCACTGGAAGCGGGCGATCGAGATCTCGGTGGAGCTGGAAGTCGACACGATGAACTCGGAGTTCGGCCGTGGACCGCATCCCGACAAGGGCTCGTGCTACTGCTGCCATACCGGTTCGATGATCGAGGCTTGCGAGGATGCCTGGTGGCGCTCGATGGAAGAGCTCCTGCCGATCTTCGAGCGCGAGGGGATCAACCTGCATGTCGAGCCGCATCCGGAAGACTGGTGCGAGACGCTGCAGCCGGCGCTCGACATCATCCGGACGGTCAATTCGAAGCACGTCAGGTTCCTCTACTGCGCGCCGCATACCTTCTATTTCGGCGACGATACCAAGGCGATGCTGCGCGAGGCGAAGGACGTGCTCGCCCATGTTCATGTCGGCGACACCTTCAACCACAAGGCCTCGTCCGGTCTTCGCTACATCGTCAACCCGCCGGGCTCGACCGCCCGCGTGCACCAGCACCTGAACATCGGCCAGGGCGAGGTGCCGTGGGACGATTTCTTCGGAACGCTCGCCGAAATCGGCTTCGACGGCATCATGACGGCCTGCGTCTTCGCCTGGGAGGATCGCGCCGACGAGAGCGGCACCTTCATGTGCACCGAAATGAACAACTACATCGCAAAATTCAGGAAGTGAGGCTTTCTTCATGACAGTCAGAATTGGTGTCATCGGTATCGGCGCCATCGGCCGCGACCATGCCCGCCGGATCAGTCAGGTGCTGAGCGGCGCCAGGATCGTCGCGCTCAGCGACGTCAACAGGCTATCGGCGGAAGCCGTGAAAAAGGACATCGCGCCAGATGCGACGGTCTTCGAAACGGGCGAAGAACTGATCACCTCGCCCGAGGTGGACGCTGTGCTCGTGACCTCCTGGGGTGCGACCCACGAACAGTACGTGCTAGCCGCGATCACCGCGGGAAAGCCGTGTTTCTGCGAGAAGCCGCTTGCCACGACGGCGGAGGGGGCAAAGCGGATCGTCGAGGCTGAGGTCGCGCGCGGCAAGCGCCTCGTGCAGGTCGGCTTCATGCGTCGCTATGATGCCGGCTATGTCGCGCTCAAGAAGGCCGTCGACCACTCTATCGGCGCGCCAATTATGGTCCATGCGGCCCATCGAAACCCGTCGGTGCCGGAGCAATACGTCACGGAGATGGCGATCCATGACACGATGATCCACGAGATCGACGTGCTGCGCTGGCTGCTCGATGACGACTACATATCGGCCCGCGTTATCTTCCCGCGTTCGGCGGCCCGCAGCCACGCCAAGCTTCGCGACCCGCAGATCGTCATCCTGGAAACGGCCAAGGGCACGATCATCGACGTCGAGATTTTCGTGAACTGCCACTATGGTTACGACATTCGCTGCGAGGTCGTCGGTGAGGACGGCGCCGCCAGCCTGCCGGAACCGATGGCCGTCCAGATGCGTCTCGACGCCAGGCTGCAGAACAGGATCCTGACCGACTGGAAGGACCGCTTCATCGAGAGCTACGATGTCGAGCTCCAGGACTTCATCCACGCCGCAGCCAGGGGCACGGCCGCCGGCCCGAACGCCTGGGACGGCTACGTGGCGGCGATCACCTCCGATGCCTGCGTCGCCGCGCAGGAAAAGGAAGGCGAAATCGTGCCGATCAATCTGCCCGCGCGTCCGGCGCTCTATAACTGAGGTCTTCCATGCGTTTTGCCATCAACCACATCACCGCGCCGAAGCTGTCGCTCGAACAATTCTTCGCCGCCGCCCGCTTGCTCGACCTCACCGAGGTGGAGATTCGCAACGACCTGCCCGACGTCGTCGGCAGCGTGCGACCCGGGGCGGTGAAGGCGGCGGCGGAAAAGGCGGGCGTCACCATCATATCGATCAATGCGCTCTATCCGTTCAACGTCTGGTCCGGTGACCTGCCGAAACGGGCGGTGACGCTTGCCGATTACGCTGCGGCCTCGGGCGCAAAGGCGCTCGTCATGTGCCCGCTCAACGACGGAACCAAGGTTGGCTTCGACGATCTGGTTGCCGCGCTGAAGGCGATGAAGCCGATCCTTGCGGAGCGGCACCTGACCGGTTTCGTCGAACCGCTTGGCTTCCCGGTCTCGTCGCTGCGCACCAAGAAGGAGGCCCTGCGCGCCATCGATGCGGCGGCAGGCGGTGACGTCTACAAGCTCGTGCATGACACCTTCCACCACCATCTCGCCGGCGAAACCGAGTTCTTTGCCGACAGGACCGGATTGGTGCACATTTCCGGTGTTGCCGATCCCGCGGTTGCCGTCGCCGATATGCTCGACGCGCACCGCGTGCTCATCGACGGTGGCGACCGTCTGGAGAACATCGTGCAAATCAGGGCGCTGAATGCCGCCGGATACAAGGGGCCCTACAGTTTTGAACCCTTCGCCGAAGAAATCCACGATCTCGTCGATCCTGTTTCGGCCGTGAAGGAAAGTATCGCTCACATCAACGCGGCGGTCTGACGCGCAATTGTTTTCCCACGCGACTCGCGGGAGACCGCGGGTTGCCTTCTGTCGATTCCATGCCGCCTCAGGCGTATCCGGCGCCCTCGGGCCTCACGGTCCTGCCCCGGCCATAGTCGCGGAGGAAAGCAGAGCGGGCGGGCTCGCCGCGGACGCTTTTCGGGTCGATCGCCTGCAGCGGCAGGGCGCCGTCGGCATAGGTACCCGTGTCGGGAGTGCAGATCTCGGGAGCGGAGGCCCAGGCGTCGGGTGTCTCGGCCAGCAGCTGCCGGATGGCCTTCAAAATCGCAAGCATGATCGAACCTCCCGTATTTTCTCGCCGATAACGGCGACGCAGTGATTCCGGTTTCATGGTAGCCGACGAAATATTGACCGATCGTTAACCATGATTGGGGGCAGAACGTGGCGACGGCACCGCCGTCGGTTGTTGCGGCGGCGATCGTTAGCGACTGCGGTTAACGCTTTGTTAACCATGTCGGAGGTAGGCAAGGCTAACCAATCATTAACGCAGATGACCAAAGTGCTAACAGACGCCCGTTCGATCCGCATCAAGGGCCGCTCCTTCCTGGCGGTCGTGCTTTCGCCCGATCTCCCGCTCGACGACTGGCTGAAAAGGCTCGACGATCTGGCCGCGCGCTCGGCCGGCTTCTTTCTCGGCCGGCCGGTGGTGCTGGACGTCACCGAGCTGGCGATCAACCGCACCGAATTGAAGGAGCTGCTCGGTGAGCTTGGTCACCGGAATGTGAGCATCATGGGGATCGAGGGCGGGCGCCCGTCGCTCGTCGAGCCCGGAATGCCGCCGATCCTGAAGGGTGGCCGGCCGGCTTCCGATTTCGAAGTGGCGGTCAGCGAGACGGTGACGGAGAAGCGGGGGGAAACCCCACCGCCTGAGCCCGCGGCGATCCGTCAGGCATTGCAGTCGCTCATCATCCGCGAGCCTGTGCGCTCCGGTCAGTCAGTGGTCTTCACCGAGGGCGACGTGACGGTCATCGGCTCGGTCGCCTCCGGCGCCGAGGTGATTGCGGGCGGCTCGATCCACATTTACGGCGCGCTTCGCGGAAGAGCCCTCGCCGGCTCCGTCGGCAATGCCTCGGCCCGCATCTTCTGCCGCAAGCTGGAAGCGGAGCTGGTGGCGATCGACGGCGTCTACAAGATGGCGGAAGACATGCCGGCCAACCTCCGCGGACAGCCCGTCCAGTGGTGGCTGGAAGGCGATTCGATCATGGCAGAGAAACTTAGCTGAGCCGCAACCGGCCGAAAACAGGAGAGCAAGATGGGGAAGGTAGTCGTCGTCACATCAGGCAAGGGCGGGGTCGGCAAGACCACCTCGACGGCCGCGCTGGGTGCTGCGCTCGCGCAGCGCAACGAAAAGGTCGTCGTCGTCGATTTCGACGTCGGCCTTCGCAATCTCGACCTCGTCATGGGTGCGGAACGCCGCGTGGTCTACGACCTAATCAACGTCATCCAGGGCGACGCGAAGCTGCCGCAGGCGCTGATCCGCGACAAGCGGCTCGAGACGCTCTACCTGCTGCCGGCCTCCCAGACCCGCGACAAGGACAATCTGACGGCAGAAGGCGTCGAACAGGTGATCGGCGAACTGAAGCGCTATTTCGACTGGGTCATCTGCGACAGTCCGGCCGGCATCGAACGCGGCGCGACGCTTGCGATGCGCCATGCCGACATGGCCGTGGTCGTCACCAACCCGGAAGTCTCGTCGGTGCGCGATTCCGACCGGATCATTGGTCTTCTCGACGCCAAGACGGCGAAGGCCGAACGCGGCGAGCGCGTCGAAAAGCACCTGTTGCTCACCCGCTACGACGGCACGCGCGCCCAGCGCGGCGACATGCTCAAGGTGGATGACGTGCTGGAAATCCTCTCGATCCCGCTTCTCGGCATCATTCCGGAGAGCATGGATGTCCTGCGGGCTTCCAACATCGGCGCGCCGGTCACGCTGGCGGATACTCGGAGCGGGGCGGCGCAGGCCTATTTCGGTGCAGCTCGCCGGTTGGCCGGCGAGGTCTTGCCGGTCGAAATCCCCGGCGAAAAGCGCGGCATCCTCGGCAAGATCTTCGCACGGAGGGCGGCATGAGCATATTCAGTCTTTTCCGCAAGCAGAAGTCGGCGCCGATGGCGCGCGAGCGGCTGCAGGTCCTGCTCGCCCACGAACGCGCTTCGATGGGATCGGATCTGGTTGCCGTGTTGCGAGAGGAAATTCTCGCCGTGATCGCCCGGCATGTGCAGGTCGACGGCGACAAGGTGCAGGTCAAGATGGATCGCGATGAGCACGTTTCCATCCTCGAAATCGAGGTGGAAATCCCGATCGACGCCGCGCGCCTTGCCGCGTAACCGGATCATGCGGGCGGGCTGGAACGGCGCGCCCGCATAACGCCTATTCTACTGCTTCGCGGATCTTCGGCTCCATGTCGGGTGTGATCGTCGCCGCGCGTGCAGGAAGGGGCTTGTCCCCGCGACTTCCGTTGCTGTCGATATCGTCGATCAGACGGTTCATTTCTTCGATCTCCTGCATCTGGGACGCGATGATCTGGTCGGCGAGGCGACGCACGCGTGGGTCGCTGATCGTTGCCTTGCGGGCATCGTTGATGGCGATCGAGTGGTGGGGGATCATCGCCTTCATGAAGGTCGTGTCATCCACCAGGCTCTGGTTGCGGTTGATGTAGAAGAGGACGACGGCGGCGATACTCGCGATCACGACAATGGTGATTTTGACGCCTCTGCCACTGTACATCGACCACATGAAGCCCAGCATGATGACAGCCATGACGCAGCCCATGAGCAGCGATGCGAGAAACCGGTTCAGGCTGAACAGGGCGTGGTCATAGCTGTAGACGAGCTGGTACATCAGAAAGAACATGATGATCGTCGAGACCGCGATCATCCCAGCAAACCGGCCCCAGCCCATACCCATCGAATGACGCTCATGATCCATGGTTCACCCTCTCTTCTTCGACATTGACATCGCAGTAGAACGATGGCGGGCGGGAATTGGTCCAGATGTCGGAGGAAGAGAGTTCCCGGCGCGTCAATCGGTTGTTCGGCCGGAGCGGTCTTTCGGCTATAGTCCCAGCATCATCAGCACTGCCCGGAACGCGGTGATCTTGAAAATGCGTGTATTATGAAACGCCGCGAAGCGCCAACCATACTCGGTCCTCGTCGCCACGAGCGTCTGCAGCGATTTTCGCGACTTCGGGGCCTTCTTTTGCCATCGCAGCATGCTGTTTCCAGTACAGTGGACAAGGGCGACATCGTTGTTGATCGGCCTGACATCGACGTTTTCGACAATCAGCCGTGATCCTTTGAGATGCGTGTCGAAGAGGTTCTGGTGACTCCTGGCCACCGCATCGCGACCGCGAAGCCGTTCTCCGTTGAAGGTCACGTAATCGCAATCGCGCGTGAATACGTCTGCGTAGGCTGCTCCGTCGCCGGCGTTCCAGGCGCGTGCCATATCGTTGATGAGACCTCGGATGGCGGCCATGTCGCGCGCCGCGAGCTGCGGTGGCGAGCCAGCAGCGACCGTGCTATCTTCACTCATGTTCTATATATCTCACAAACTAAGATAATTAGTATGTAAGATAAAATTCACGGGAGATCAAGCGCGATCATGCAGGCCAATGCGATCTTGCGAGACCTCAGTGCGAGTACGATCTTTCTTCACCAGGCCATAGCCGATCACCTCGGGCTGAACATAACCGATCACAAGTGCCTCGATTTCCTGCAACGGCGCGGCCCTTTGACGGCAGGTCAGCTCGCCGATCTCAGCGGTCTGACGACCGGAGCGATCACCGGTGTCGTCGACCGTCTGGAAAAGAAGGGCTTCGTCCGACGTACTCCCGACCCCTCGGATCGGCGGAAGACTGTCATCGTTGTCGAGCCCGGCCGTATGCCGGAGATAGTCGATCTTTTCCGTATGCTCGGTGATCGCACCGACGCCATCATGCGAACCTATTCTCCGCAGGAACAGGACGTCATTATTGACTTCCTCGAGAATGCCTCTCGGCTGGTCGATGAATTCGTCCAGGAGTTGAAGAGGCGTGATCCACCGAAATGATTGCGCCCGTCTGGCGCGCGGCCTGCTGCGCGATCAAACGGGTCGCGGGCCTGTCCGGCCGCCAATATGCTCGGGTGTCCGTTTCAGCCTTTCGCGATGATGGCCATGAACTTTTCGCCGTAGCGAGCGAATTTCGTCGCTCCGACCCCCGAGATCGAGAGCATTTCTTGCTCCGTCCTCGGACGGACGGTGGCGAAGGAAATGAGCGTCGTATCCGGAAACACGACATAAGGAGCGACACCCAGGGACTTTGAGATCGCCAGCCGCTCGGCGCGCAACGCTTGGAACAGCTTCTCGTCCTCGTCAGTCAATCTGGCTCTCGTTGCCGCCACGACCGGTTTGCCTCGTTCCCGTTTGCGGACGGTGTCAATGGCGTCCCGGCGGAGGATCACCGCCACTTCCTTTTTGAAAACACGATGAGCCGTCGCCTCAAGCTTCAGTGCGCCATATTCGTCGTGGGCAACCCGGATGTAGCCGAGAGCGAGGAGTTGTCTGAAAATCGATTGCCATGCGGGGGCAGGAAGCTCTTTGCCGACGCCGAAGACGGCCAGCTCGTCATGCCCGAACTTCCTCGTCCGTTCCGTGTCCTTTCCAAGGAGGACGTCGATCACGTGTGCGGTCCCGAAGCGCTCTCCTGTGCGATAGACGGCGGCCAATGCCTTGATCGACTGTTCGCTGCCATCCCAGGTCTCGACGGGATTGTTGCATGTGTCGCAGTTGCCGCATCGGTCAGGGGCCGCCTCGCCGAAATGGGAAAGGATCGCCTTGCGTCGGCATCCGGCGGTTTCGCAAATTCCGAGGAGCGCGCTCAGTTTCGCCCGTTCGACGCGCTTTATTTCGTCTGACGCATCACCCTCGTCGATCATCCGTTGACGTTGGACGATGTCCTGCATGCCGTAGATCATGAAGGCTTCCGAGGGGAGGCCATCGCGACCGGCGCGTCCGGTTTCCTGGTAGTAGCCCTCGACGGACGAGGGCAGGTCGAGATGGGCGACGTAGCGGACGTTCGGCTTGTTGATACCCATCCCGAATGCGACGGTTGCGACCAGGCAAAGGTCTTCTTCCATCCGGAATGCGTCCTGGTTCTCCGCTTTGACGGCCGGGTCCATACCTGCATGATACGGCCTCGCCTTGATGCCGTGCTCGTTGAGCCAGGCGGCGGTTTCTTCGACTTTGCGCCGCGAGAGGCAATAGACGATGCCGCTGGAACCATCGTGGCGCCTCAGAAAACGAAGGAGCTGGGTCCGGGCGTTGTCCCGCTCTGCGATGTGGTAGGTAATGTTAGGCCGATCGAAGCTGTCTGCGAAGACGGCGGCGTCGTCGAGTTGGAGCTGGCGGATGATATCGTCACGCGTGTGAGGGTCGGCCGTGGCCGTGAGGGCAATGCGCGGGACACCGGGATAGAGTTCCTTGAGTTTCCCGAGTCCGAGATAGTCCTTGCGGAAGTTGTGGCCCCAGCTGCTGACGCAGTGGCATTCGTCTATCGCGATCAGCGAGATCGGTACCGCTCCGAAGAGGCCGGCGAAGCCGGGAAGGACCACACGCTCAGGGGTCACGTAGATCAGCTTTATTTCTCCGGCACGCAGCCGCGCCCTGACGGCGCGCGATTCCTCCTCGGACTGCTGGGACCAGAGGCATTCGGCCGCGATCCCGAGTGCCTTCAGTTCTTCGACCTGGTCTCTCATCAGCGCCACCAGCGGCGAGACGACGACGGTCACGCCGGGCAGGCAAACGCCGGGAAGCTGGAAGCACAACGACTTGCCCTTGCCGGTCGGGAAGAGCACGAGTGCGTCCTTCCCTGCCATGACGTGGCGGATGACATCTGCCTGCTTTCCACGAAACTCCGGATAACCCCAGACTCGCCGAAGGACGTCGACAGGATTTTCAGTCTGGACGGCGTCGAAAAGGGTCGTCGTGGCTGAACGTTGGTTCGATGCGTACATGGCGTATTACTTGTCCATCCGGCTTGTTGTTGCCCTTTTGATGCCCCGCGCTCCGTGGCGAGGTCGTGGCTGGACGGAACCCGTTGCGGGACGTCTATCACGATTCGTCTGGATGCCGCAGTGAACGGGCGGTCGGCAGGGCGGCCTACCGGTGGCCGCGGTGACGCCGCCATTCTGAGTGCATTGTATGATGCCCACGCGCGCGACGTCTTGAAATCCTGTAGAGAAGCAGGTGAGGTGGGTGAAACCAGGTCGAGGGCGCTGATGGCGAGCGATACGTGGATAATTGCGGTGGGAAACGGGGATGCGTGAGGCCACTCCGACGTCTTTCGTCAGTGCAAAGATGGTCGCCGAGCGAGCAGGGGTCTCGCGCTCGGCGGTCTCGCGCACGTTTACCGACGGCGCCAGCGTATCCGAGGAGACACGCCGGAAGGTTCTTGAGGCCGCGGATGCGCTCGGATACCACGTCAATCATCTTGCCCGGCAGTTGCGGGAACGCAGCAACATCGTCTGCCTCATCGTTTCCGATGTGACGACACCCATCCGCGCAGGTATGCTGGACATTCTCACCCGTAAACTCCAGGCGGTCGGCAAGATCACGGTGGTCCTCAATACGGAGGCTGACGAGGCGAGCGTCGGTCGGGCGATGAAGCTCACGCTCCACTATCGCGCCGACGCGACCGTCGTTCTTTCCGGGACGCCGTCATCGTCGTTGGTGCAGACGGCGCTCGCCAACGGACAGGAAGTGATCCTGATCAACCGCGACGACCGTTTGAACGGCAGCGAAAATGTCGGGGTCGACAACGCGATCGCTGCGAGGGAAGCGTTGTTTCTGCTGCGTCGGGCCGGATGCGAGCGCATCGCTGTCGTGACATCGAGCGCCAGGACGCCGAGCCTTCTAGCGCGAGAGCGCCACTTCGTCGAGGCCGGCCTGCAGGAAGGTATCGCAATCGCGGTGGTCGAGGCAGGCCCCACGACCTATCAATCCGGCTTCGATGCCGCCCGACGTCTGTTCGCCCGGTCCAATCCGCCCGACGGTGTCTTTTGTGTCACTGACCTTCTCGCGCTCGGGTTTATGGATGCAGCGCGGCATGAATTCGGTTTGCGAATCCCGCAGAACCTCTGCGTGATCGGGTTTGACAATATCGAGCAGGCGGGCTGGGAGTCCTATCAGTTGACCACCTTCGATCAACCGCTCGAAAAAATCGCGTCTCATGTGGTCGGCCTCCTGGTTGGAAGCGAGCCGAGTGGGCGGGGCGGTGGCCGCGAGGCGGCCGTTTTCGAGCCGCCTGCCATCTGGAGAAAGTCCGTCAGGCCGCTGCCTGCCTGAACGGCCGAAGCATTGCACATGTGTGCAACGTATTTCTGTCATCAAACCTTTGCTTTCTCCGTATAGGCCTCTGTTGCCTTGGGCAGGCATTGTTGCAATAGTGTGCAACAATGCCCTCCGGTCACGTCGCCGAATTCGATCGGGCTGGTGATGCTTGCGGTGCTTCCCGCTCCTCCATCAGAGGCGGGAAGCGTTCTGGGAGGTGGTGGACGGTAGCCGGTCCATGTTCGCCAGTCGACCGCCGGTCGTCTCCCATACCCTGGCCGGCGCCAAGCGCCGCGTGCCTTTGCCCGGCCGAAACACTAGGGAGATGATGATGAAGCGTCGCGCTTTTTTGATATCTACAGCCGGCTCCGTGGCCGGCATGATGCTCCTGCCGCGTATGTCGTTTGCGGCCGAAGGCCAGATCGACTGGTACACCGCTTCCGACAGCAACATCCTCGATTTCTGGACGAACACTATAAAGCCCGCTTTTGAAGCGGCGCATTCCGGCGTCAAGCTCAATCTGGTGGACGCGGGCGACAATGCCGGCATTCAATCGATTGCCGAGCGCGCGATCGCGGCGATGCAGACGAATGCCGACCCCCAGGCCGACTATTTCGAACACGCCGATCCGCGCCTGCCCAAAGGTGCGATCGAAGCCGGCCTCTATGTGAACATGAAGGATGCCGGCCTTTCCAATTACGCCAAGGTCAACCCGCTCGCGATCGACAGTGACTACAGCTTGCCTTATCGCGGTTCGCAGGTCCTGCTGGCTTACGATACGACAAAGCTGCCGCCGGCGGATGTGCCGAAGACCTGGGATGAGCTGGTAACCTGGATCAAGGCCAATCCCGGCCAGTTCGTCTATAACCGTCCCGACAAGGGCGGCTCCGGTGGCAATTTCGTGCGTCGCGCAATCCATCAGGTCAACGGTCTCGATCCGAAGGCCTTCACCGTCGGCAACTATACGGAAGCCTTCGGCAACGAGGCGCTCGGCAAGGCCTGGGACCTCCTGAAGGACATCGCGCCTGCTCTCTACGACGGCGGCGCCTATTCCTCCGGCAATACGCAGTCGATCCAGCTTCTCGCACAGGGGGTCGTGACCATGACTCCGGTGTGGTCGGATCAGGTTCTTCAGGCGATCAGCGAGGGCGTCCTGCCCGAGACGACGGGCATGGTTCAGCTCCGGGACCTCGCCTTATGTGGCGGCTTCTCGCGTGCCGTCGTGCTGAGCAATGGCAAGAACCGTGACGCGGCCCTCAAGCTTGCCGACTTCATCCTGACCGAAGACATTCAGAGCGCCATCCTGACCGAGCTCGGCGGCTTTCCTGGTGTGAGCTGGGACTATGTCTCGGCCGAGCTGCGCGAAAAATTCGCCGACATCATTCCAACCACGATCCCGACTTTCCCTGCCGGCGCCTGGGAAGCGGCCGTCAACGACGGTTGGTACCGGAACGTCGCGCCGAACATCGACCGGAAGTCGTGAGCGCTCCGGTGGCCTCATCGGTACGGATCGCTGCAGGAGAAGGCAGGAGGCCGGTCGGCCTCCTGCTCGTCGCCGTCCCCGTCTTTCTCGTTGGCTGGCTGGTCATCTGGCCGATCGTGAGCGCTATTCTGCGCACCGTCTGGCGGCCGCAAGGCGACGGTGGGATGGGGTTCGATCTCTCCACCTATGCCTTCTTCTTCAGTGACGCCTACAGCCTCAACAATCTCTACCTGACGCTGTGGACCACCGGCGTCTGCGCCGTCCTGCTGCTGATCGTCTGCCTTCCGATTGCGCTTTACCTGCGTTTCGCCAACGGGAAGATCGCCGTCTATGTGCAGGCACTGGCGATCCTTCCGATGTTCGTGCCGTCGATCATTCTCGCCTATGCCTTCATTCGCGTTCTCGGTCCCAACGGGATGGTCGACCTACTGCTCAATGCCGTCGGCCTGCCGAAAATCCGAACACCCTATCTCACACCCTGGGGACCGGTGATCGGCCTCGTGTGGGACAACATTCCGCTGACGGTCGTCATCCTGCTCGCCGGACTGGGCTCCGTCAGCAACATGGCCGTGGAGGCGGCGCGCGACGTCGGGGCCAATCGCCTGCAGGTGTTCTGGCACATCGTTCTGCCGCAGATTTCCAATTCCGTTCTCGTCGCCCTGTCCTTCTCGGTGCTCGGTATCTTCTCGGCTTTCACGCTGCCGTACCTACTCGGACCAGCGTCCCCCGAGATGATGGGCCCTTTCATGCAAAGGACATTCCGCGACGTCAATGATCCGATCGCCGCCATCACGCAGGCGGTGATTACCTTCTGCTTCTGTATCGCCTTCGGGCTTTTTTACGTGCGGTCTGTCGCCCGCAACCGGGGAAGGTGAGTGCGTATGTCGAGGTCTTCTTCCATCTGGCGTCCAAACGACCCGACCGGCATGCTGCTGGCTTTTCTTCTCACGGTCGTCGTGGTGATTCCGCTCCTCGTCGTCGGCGTTTGGGCCTTCACCGAAGTTTGGCGTTTTCCGAGCGTCGTGCCGCAACAGTTCGGCTTGCGGTTCTGGCAGCAGACGCTCAACCGCGCAGACGTGTGGAATGCCCTTCGACTGAGCCTCGAGCTGTCGACGTTCGTCACGCTTGCTTCGGCGGTGATTTGTCTGCCTGCAGCCTATGCCTTCGCGCGAATGCGCTTTCCAGGGCGCGATCTGCTGTTTTTCTCGTTCCTCGCGGGCCATGCGTTTCCCAAGTTCGGGTTGTTGGTCGCGATTGCGGCCATCTTCCTTCAGCTCCACCTGATTGGCACGTTCTGGGGTGTGGCCCTGATCCAGCTGGTGAGCACACTGATGTTCATGATCTGGATACCCGTCGCGGCTTTTCAGGCGGTGGACAGGCGCATGGAGGAAGCAGCCCGCGACGTCGGCGCCGGGCCGTTGCGGGTCTTCTGGTCGATCACCTTGCCGCAGGCGGCGCCCACGATTGCGGCAGCACTTCTCCTGACCTTCGTCAGCACCTTTTACGAGACTGAAGGGGCGTGGCTGATCGGGGCACCCGGCATTCGCACAATGCCGGTCCTGATGATCAGCTTCATCAACAACCAGATGGTCATCCAGTACGGCGCAGTGCTCTCGGTCATGCTCTGGGTCCCGTCATTCATTGCTCTCATGTTCGCGCGCCGCGTCATCGGCGGCGCGTCCTTCGCCCGCGGCTTCGGCGGTTGAGAAACTCGGATTTCAGGAACCAGCACATGGCTCTACTTAGTATCCACGGCGTATCGAAGGTCTTTCCGGGCGGGACGGTCGCCGTTGACGATTTCTCTCTCGAGGTGGCCGCCGGCGAGCTCGTCTGCCTTCTCGGGCCTTCCGGTTCGGGCAAGTCCACGGTTCTTCGCATGATCGGCGGATTCGAGCAGCCCACCGCAGGCATGGTCTCGATCGACGGTGAAGAGGTCACCTATGTTCCGCCGAACCGGCGTCCGACCGGCATGGTCTTCCAGAGCCATGCTCTATGGACCCATATGAATGTTTACAGGAATCTTGCTTTCGGCCTCAAGCTGCGGGGCCTTACGGCAAGTGAGATCAGGGACAGGGTCGAAGCCGTCCTCGAACTGGTCGGCCTCGCCGGCTACGGCGGCCGCATGACGAACCAGCTATCCGGCGGCCAGCAGCAACGCGTCGCGCTGGCGCGATCGCTGGTGCTCGAACCCAAGATACTCTTGCTCGACGAGCCTTTTGCCAGTCTCGACCAGCATCTGCGCGAGCGACTGCGTGAGGAGGTGCGCGACATTCAGCAGCGGCTGAGGATCACAACGCTTTTCGTCACCCACGGACAGGACGAGGCACTTTCCATGGCCGACAGGATCGTCGTGATGCGAAACGGCCGCACCGAACAGGCCGATCGGCCGGAGGTCATCTACCGCGACCCGCAGACTCCGTTCGTCGCCGGCTTCATTGGCACGATGAATTTCGTCGAGGGCGTCGTCGAGAAGGGGCGGTTCATGCATGACGATCTCAGCGTTCCGGTTCCGGTGAGCGACGGAAGGGCCACGCTCGCCATACGCCCGGAGGCACTCGGTCTCATCGCCTGTGATTCCGGGCCGGCAAGCGTCCATCGTGTCACCGATTTCGGCACGCATGGCCTCGTCGATCTCCTGCTTGCCGACGGCACGCGGCTCAAGGCCATGGTGCCGGAGCCGGGCCATTTCGGGGCCGGGCAGAGCGTGGATCTTCGGCCCCGTGCCTTTGCACTCTTCCGTGACGATCGCCAACTCTACCGGACATCAGCCGATGCGTGATCCCCTCTATCTTGAGTCCGATGGCCATCGCACGTGGCTGAAATGGCATCGCGCGCGACGCATGATTTCGGATCCGGAGTTCACCGCGACGCGTATCCTCGAGGCTATGCGCCTCGGCGCGAGCGTCGAGGTCGATCTGGTCGTCCACGCCGACCGAGGTTGCGCAATCCTGCATGACCTGCACCTCGATCGCGGTACGACAGGCTCCGGCCTTGTGGGGGAGACGTCCGCGGATGAACTGCGCCGACTGCACCTGCGCGGCAATGACGGAACACCGATTGGCGACCGGGTCATGCTGCTCGAGGACTTGTGCAATCTGCTCGAAGAGAACCCGGCACACCCCGAGGCTCTCCTGCAGCTCGATTTCAAGGAGGACCTCTCCCGCCTCGATAAGCTTACGATCGAGAACTTTGCTGCCGCGGTCGGGCCGGTGGCCGATCGGATGATCCTCTCGGGCGGTGATGCCGGGGCAATCGCTGCACTGGCCGCCGCTGTCCCGTCGCTCGGAACGGGTTATGACCCGACGTACCCGGGTGTTCTGGACGCCTTGAGGACGCCGGATGACTTCACGGCGTTTGTTGCAAGCGCGCTGCGGACCGCACCGACGGCGACAATCATCTATCTCGACTACGAACTTGTTCTCGCCGCAGACAGCAAGGGTGTCGATATCGTCGGCGCGATCCATGCCGACGGTCGGCGGGTAGATGCCTGGACCATCCGGAACGTGTGCGCCGACACCGTCGCCGACACCCGTCGTCTTCTGGCGCTACGGGTGGATCAGATCACCACGGATGATCCCGAAGGACTGGCAGGAGCTATGACATGAACGCCGTCGACACCAATACCGTTCTGGACGACATGGTAGAGGCCGCCCGTCGCGCAGGCAGCCTGACCCTCGATTATTTCAACCGGCGCGAGACGCTCGACATCGGCGTGAAGGGCCCCGGCGATTTCGTCAGCGAGGCGGATGAGCAATCAGAGACGCTGATCCGGCAGCATCTCCTGTCGCGCTATCCCGACTGGAGCCTGAGCGGAGAGGAGTTTCCGCCTGTCGAAGGTGTCAACTTGACCTATCGCTTCCTGGTCGATCCGATCGACGGAACGACGAACTTTCTCAGCGGATTGGACTATACCATCACGATCGCGCTGAGACAGGGCGACAAGACGGTCTGCGGCCTCGTCTACAATCCCGTTACGAACGAGATGTTCACGGCTGTCGCGGGCGGCGGTGCCTATCTCAATGGCCGGCAGTTGCGCATGCGTGACAACCGGAATGTCGCGCAGATGGTCGTAGGGACCGGCTTGCCGACGCCGAACCTGTCGCTGCATCCGGGCGCCTATAGTCGACTTGACGCGATCCGCGCGCCCATCGGGGCGGTGCGGGTGGTCGGCAGTGCCGCGAATTCCTGCGCCTATGTCGCCTGCGGCAGGCTGACCGGGTATTTCGAGCAGACCGGATTTACTGACACGGCGGCGGGCATCCTGTTGGTTCAGGAAGCGGGTGGTCTGGTAACGGATTGGTGGGGGAGGGGCCCCGAGCATTACGAACGATCGGGCATAATGATCGTCGCGAACGAATCCACCCATGCCTATCTTCTCGGTCATCTGCAGCAGGTCCCCCAGCCGCCCGCCTGATCGGTTCCGCGAAACAAGAAGAACTTTCGGCTGCAACGGCGGGGTGATGTTCCCGTCTCGCGAGTGTTGCTCGTTTCTGCCAAATTCTTGCCTGATCCTGCCGGGAACGAAATTATCTCACAACGTCCGTGATCCGTTTGATATACTCGTTGGTCGGCGTTGGCGGTTCGATGGAGGCCATTCTGTTGGGAAGCGAGACGATTCAGGCCGGGACGGCTGCAACGCGTCTGCGGATACTCGACGTCCTGTCGCGGTTGCCGTGGGACGGCGTCAGTTGCCAGCATGAGATACCGGGATTGACACTCTATCGGATCGTCGAGTGCACCGGGCCCTTCTCGACCGTTTACGAACCCAGCCTGTCGCTGATCATCAAGGGGAGCAAACGCCTCAGTGTCGGCGACGAGCGGCTCGTATACGACGAATCGTGCTTCTTCCTGACCACGATTGGGCTGCCGATGACCGGCCAGATCTGCGAGGTGAGCAAGACGGAGCCTTACGTCGCCGCCAAGCTGCGCCTGGATCTGGAGGTGCTTCGGCGTCTGATCACCAACCATGATCTCTATCCGACGAACACCTCCGATCGAGAGCGCGACCGCGGCATCGTGGTGGGCAGGGCCACACCGGAACTCTTCGATGCACTCTGGCGGCTGATTTCCCTGGTCGACTCTCCGAACGACGTGCCATTCATGGCGGACCATATTCAAAGTGAGATCCTCTACCGCCTCCTCACGGGTGAGCAGGGAGAGCGGCTCCGGCGCTTTGCGCTGGCCGGAACGAACAGCAACCGCGTGGCAAAGGCGGTGGCCTGGCTGAAGGAAAACTACGCCATGCCGCTTCGCGTCGAGGCACTGGCGGAGATGGCGAACATGGGCGTCTCCACGCTGCATCATCATTTCCGCGCGGTGACTGCCATGAGCCCGCTGCAGTTCCAGAAACATTTGCGGCTGCACCATGCGCGCGAACTGATGTTGTCCGGTTCGCTCGATGCGGCGAGCGCGGCACTCAGGGTCGGCTACGAGAGCCCGACACAGTTCAGCCGGGAATATCGCCGCATGTTCGGCCATCCGCCACTGCGCGACGTCAAAGCCATCCTCAATTCTGAGGGCGTGACCCGGCGCGGGGCGGTCGGATAGCACATCTAGAGCCAGAGTCGGGCGCCGCCCGATGTTTGCTGACGTGTAATGCAGCCACATCCGGCCGACAGCATTGGGCAATAATCGGGCAGGATCCTGCCTACCGAAATTCAGCACGGTCTTATAAGCTCGAGGAGATGACAAACGTCAAGGAGCGCCCGCCCGGTGAGACCGTGGCCGGTGCTCTGCGACCATGTCGAAACGCGAGGAGAACACTATGGTGACTTTGACGATCAACGGCAACGAGCATGACCTCGATGCCGAACCGGACATGCCGCTTCTGTGGGCGATCCGCGACCTCGTCGGACTGACGGGAACGAAATTCGGCTGCGGCATGGCGCAATGCGGTGCCTGCACGGTGCTCATGGACGGCACGCCCGTGCGCTCCTGCCAGACAGCCGTTGGCGACGTCGGCAGTGCGAAGATAACGACGATCGAGGGGCTCTCGGGCAAGGTAGCCGAGACGGTGCAAGCCGTCTGGGCTGATCTCGACGTACCGCAATGTGGCTACTGTCAGTCGGGCCAGATCATGTCAGCGACCGATCTTCTGACCAGCAATGCGAAGCCCACCGATGACGACATCGACGCCGCCATGACCGGCAATCTCTGTCGTTGCGCCACCTATCACCGAATCCGTGCCGGCATTCACGAAGCCGCCAAGCGTCTGGAGGCCTGAACGATGATCCCGAAACTGATGCAGAACCTCACGCTTCCCGTGGCGAAGATGCAGGCTTCGCGCCGGCAGTTCATGCTCGGCGCACTGGCGTCGGGCGGCGGTATCGCCGTCGGCTATCAGATCATTGCAGCCTCGCCTGTAATTGCCGCCGAGACTGCTGCGGAGGACGGCAATGCGGCCGTCTTCACGCCGTATCTGACGATCGATGGCGACGGCAAGGTCGTCGTGCTGTCATCCCAGTTCGAGATGGGACAGGGCTCGTATAACGGGCTTGCGACGCTCGTCGCCGAGGAACTCGACGCCGACTGGTCGTCCATCGATGTTCGCGGCGTGGCAGGCAATGTGAAGGCCTACGGCAACATCGCCTTCGGCGGCGCGATCCAGGGAACGGGCGGCTCCACATCCATGGTCACCTCGTGGGAGCGCTACCGGAAGGCCGGCGCGACGGCGCGCGCCATGCTGGTGGCGGCCGCAGCGTCCGAATGGGGTGTTTCGCCCGAGGAGATCACGGTCGCAAACGGCGTGCTCGCGCATCCCTCCGGGAAGTCCGCCGGCTTCGGCGCCTTTGCCGCCAAGGCGGCAACCATGCCGGTGCCGACCGACGTGGAACTCAAGCAGCCGGATGACTGGAAGCTGATCGGCAATGCCAAGCTGAAGCGCTTCGACAGTGCCCGGAAAGCGAACGGAACCGAACAGTACACGATCGACGTCAAGCTGCCGGGCATGCTGACGGCGGTGATGATCCACCCGCCGATGTTCGGGGCCAAGGTGAAGTCCTTCGACGCGACCGCAGCGCGTTCCGTGAAGGGTGTCGTGGACGTCGTCGAGACGCCGCGTGGTGTGGCCGTCGTCGCAGAACATATGTGGGCGGCGATAAAGGGCAGGGAAGCGGTCAAGGTGGTCTGGGACGACACGACGGCCGAAAAGCGCAGCAGCTCCGAGATCATGGCGATGTACAGGGGCCTCGCGGACAAGGCGCCGGTGGCTGTCGCGCGCAATGACGGTGACGCGGAGGCGGGCTTTGCGGGTGCGGCCAAGGTCATCGAGGCGACCTTCGAGTTTCCCTATCTGGCACACGCCGCGATGGAACCGCTCAACGCGGTGGCGCGCAGGGCCGAGGATGGAACGCTGGAGATATGGGGCGGGCACCAGTTCCCCGACGTCTATCAGATGCTTGCCAGCCAGATCGTCGGCACGACACCGGACAAGGTGAAACTGCACGTCATGAAGAGCGGAGGCAGTTTTGGCCGGCGCGCAGTCTTCGACGGCGACGTGGTCGTCGAGTCCGTTTACGTCGCCAAGGCACTCGGCTTCCGGGCCCCGGTCAAGGTTCAGTGGACCCGAGAGGATGACATGCGCGCCGGCCGTTATCGCCCGGCATACGTGCACAAGCTCAAGGCCGGGATCGACGGTGACGGCAAGCTTGTCGCCTGGAGCGATCACGTGGTCGGACAATCGATCATGGCCAAGACCGCTTTCGAGGGAATGGTTCAAAACGGGGTCGATCCGACCTCGGTGGAAGGGGCGAGCAACCTGCCCTATGCCATTTCCAACCAGACGGTCGGCCTGACGACGACGGAGGTCGGCGTGCCCGTCCTCTGGTGGCGTTCCGTGGGCTCGACCCACACTGCGTTCGCGGCGGAAGCCTTCATCGACGAAGTCGCCGAGGCGGCGGGCCGCGATCCGGTGGAGTATCGCCTCTCGATGCTCGATCCGCAGTCGCGTCACGCGGTTGTCCTCAGACTGGCGGCAGAGAAGGCAGAATGGACGAAGCCGCTTGCGGACGGGCACTTCCGTGGTGTCGCGGTGGCCGAAAGCTTCGGGTCGGTCGTTGCGCAGATCGCGGAGGTCTCGACCGACGGCAGCGGCAGTATCAAGGTCGAGCGTGTCGTCGCCGCGGTCGATTGCGGTCTGGCGGTCAATCCGGATCAGGTCCGCGCCCAGGTCGAGGGCGGCATAGGGTTCGGTCTGGGCGCCATTCTCGGCGAGGAAATCACCCTGACCGCCGGCAAGGTCGATCAGGGCAACTTCGACATGTACTCGCCGCTCAGGATTGACGCGATGCCCGTGGTGGAGGTCCATATCCTCGCCTCCGCCAATCCGCCGTCCGGGATCGGCGAGCCGGGTGTCCCTCCCGTCGGTCCGGCGGTCGCCAATGCCGTCTACAAGGCGCTCGGCAAGCGGATCCGCCTCATGCCGTTTGCCAAGACGCTCAATGCATGATCCCGACATCCTCGGCCGTGCGAGCGGCCGGGGATGATGCCCCGCCAGTTGTCGCTCGGATCTGATCGGGCCAGACGACTTGGATTTCTGGTCCGCGGTTCTGATTCGATCAATGCGTTCGAGTCTTTGACAAACTTTGCCAAAATCAGTTATGGTGCCTTCAAATGGAGGTGCCGATGGCCACGATGAATGTATCTCTTCCAGACCCGATGAAGGATTGGGTGGAGGCGCAGGCTAGGACCGGACGATATTCCAATGCCAGCGACTACGTGCGCGACCTGATCCGACGCGACCAGATGCGCAACGACAAGATTGCCGCCATGCAAAGCATCGTCGATGCCGGGCTCCGAAGTGGTGTTGGCATACGCTCAAAGGACGAACTCTTTGCTGAGGCGATGACTCGTGCCGGCGAGTCATGAGTGTTGGTCTTTCAGTTGAAGCGGAAGAGGACATTATCGCGATTGCCGAGCAAGGTGTCCGTATGTTCGGAGCAGGCCAAGCAAAGCGCTACCACGATGAACTTTTCGCACTACTTGGTCTGTTAGCTGCCAATCCACGCATCGCGCGCGAACGGGATGAGATCAATCCACCCGTTAGAATTCATCCCTTCAAAGCGCATCTCGTTGTCTACCGAATCGAAGACGATGAAACAATTTCTGTAATACGAGTTCGCCACGAGCATGAAGATTGGGCAAGTAATTGAATTTACTGCACCGCAGACATGGACGGCGGCGATTGGTGTGCCTCAGGTTCAGATCGGTTCAAGAGCGCTCACAGTTCCATCATGCCTACAGGCAGCTTTGAGACCCCGAACAAAAGTCTGTCTTGAGCGAACAAAACATGACGTTTTCAAAATCACTGACGCTCGCGTTCCTCAACTGAAATGGTCGAGCGCGCCACGCTTGCCGGCGCAAATGCGTGGGTCCGAGAGGACTGTGATCTCCGCAGCTAAGTCAGGATGACAAACCGCGACAGTCAATGCGCGTTCATCAGGCGCGCAGCACCTGCGATTGTGCCGGCGATCGTGACTGCGCGTATGACCTCGATCTGACGCAAGGTGAGCCCGGCTCTGACACCGGTTAGCGCGTCCGTTTCCGCTCGCGAGCGGATGGCGCCGCCGCTGCTATCCTTCATTGTTCCTCCCGACATGCGACACGCGCCAAGCACGGTCCATCCGTGCGACCTCAACGCATCTGCAATGAAAGCACTATTTTGCGGGCATGTACAAAGTCGGGTCCGGTCGGTTCTGATGGAAACGCATTTTCGCGGCACGCTTGGTGAATGCACTGAGATCGCCGCAAAATGCCTCTTAGGTTAAGGGAGCGCGGCGTTTGCCGAGCAACTGCCGCGCTGCGACCGGGGCGACGAGGAGTATGCCGATGATGGTTGCGGTCAAGTCGGGTGCCACGAGCAGGATTGCCGAAAAGACGAGAGCGATCCGTTCGAACCAGTAAAGCGGCGCGAAGAGCCAATTGGAGACTGCCGCCGCAAGCACGACGATACCGAGGACGGTGCCGCCGAAGGCGAGGAAGAAATCCGGCCAGGTGAAGCCGTCGGTCACGAGCAGCAGCGCCGGCTGGAAGGCGAAGACAAAGGGGACGAGCGCCTTGCCCATGCTTAGCCGGAAGGCGGTGTTGCCCGCCTTGAAGGCATTGGCTCCGGCGATGCCCGCCCCCGCATATGCGGCCATCGCCACGGGCGGGGTCACGTCCGCCAGCACCCCGTAATAGAAGACGAAGAAATGCGCGACCAATTGCTGCACACCGAGAAGGCCGAGAATCGGGGCGGCGACTGCGACCATGATGATGTAGTTGGCGGTGGTCGGTATGCCGCACCCCATGAGGATACACACGACCGCCGTCAGCATGAGTGTGAAGAGCAGGGTCAGCGTCGGAACCGTCATCACCTCGAAGGGCAGATAGGCGAGTGTCGCGTGCACCGAAGCGGCCCAGTCCTGGGCAACGCTGGTCACCATATAGGCGATCTTGAAACCGACACCGGTCAGCGTCACCACGCCGATCACCACGCCGACGAGTGCTGCGGCGGCGGTAACAGAGAGTGACTGCCGTGCGCCGAGGACGAAGCCTTCCCACACACCATGAGCAGTGCCGCGCAGGCCCTTGGCGAGCCCGCCGTCACGGACCTCCTGGACCACCAGGACGAGGACGCAGGTGGTGATCGACCAGAAGGCGGCAGCAAACGGTGTCCGGCCGGACAGCAGCACCGTGATCAGGACGATGAGAGGCACCACTTTGAGCCAGCCTTCCTTCAACACCTTCCAGGCGTTTGGCAGCTCGGACGCAGAAAGGCCGCGCAGCCCGAGGCGCCGGGCTTCGAGGTGCACCTGCACAAGAACACCGAAAAAGTGCATGAAGGCGGGAACGAGGGCTGCCGTCAGGATTGTCGTGAGCGGGAGGCCAAGATATTCGATCATCAGGAACGCGACGGCGCCCATGACCGGCGGCGTGATCTGGCCGCCGGTCGAGGCGGCGGCTTCAACGGCCGCCGCGAAATGGCGCGGATAGCCGATCCGGATCATCGCCGGAATGGTGAGCGCACCGGTTGTGACCGTGTTGGCGATGGACGATCCGGAGATCGACCCCAGCAGCGCGGAGGAGACGACCGACACCTTTGCCGGCCCACCGGCATAGCGACCGGCGAGCGCCGAGGCCACGTCGATGAAGAGCTGCCCGAGGCCGATACGTGTCGCCATGACGCCAAACAGGACGAAATGGAAGACGTAGGTCGCGATGACCCCGAGCGCCGTGCCGTAAATACCCTGCGAGGTGAGGTAGAGATGATTGACGATGTTCGACCAGCTTGCGCCCGGATGCACGAGTATGCCGGGCATGGACTTGCCGAAATAGGCGTAGGCGATGAAGAGGATCGCGATGACCGGGAGCGGCCAGCCCATCGATCGGCGAACCGCCTCCAGCAGCACGACGATCAGGATCGTGCCCATGACGATGTCGATGGGCAGCGGATTGCCGACCCGGAAGGCCAGTTCACTATATATCCAGGGAACATAAAGGGCCGCCAGAAGGCCTGCGATGCCGAGGATCCAGTCTGCCACCGGGAGACCGAAAGGCGCAGTGACGCCCGGCCTGATCTCCTTCTTTCCGAATGCCGAGAAGCTTAGAAAGACGACGAGCAGCGTGACACCGAGGTGAAGACCGCGATGAACCGTTGCCTGCGGTATGCCGAACCCCGCGGTGTAGTAGTGATAACACGAGAGCAGAAACAGGATCGCAGCGGCGATGATCGTCAGCGGCCAAGCGAGCACACGGAAGCGAAGCTCCGGATCGTAGGTCTCTTCAATCGCCTGCAACTCGTCGGCTGTCAGATGCCGCACATCGTCGGTCGCATCCGGTCTGTCCTTGTTTGCGATCATGGAAGCTGTCCCCTCGGAAACCGCGGGCCGCGCACGGTGTGCGCGGCCCCGTCACATTGCTGTGCTGAAGATACGAGGCCCGTGCCTTACTTTACGAGTCCGGCTTCCTTGTAGAACTTCTCCGCGCCCGGGTGCAGCGGAATGCCGACGCCCTTGAGGGCATTCTCCTTGACGATAGCCTTGCCCTTGGCGTGCCCGGCGTCGAGCTGCTTGCGCGTATTGTCGTTCCAGAGTGCCTTGGTGATGCCGTAGACCAGGTCTTCCGGCTGATCGGCGCTGGTGATCCATTGTGCGCCGACGGCAAGGGTCTTCACGTCGTCCGGGTTGCCCTCATAGGTTCCGCCCGGCACGGTGTCGCTTGCGAAGAAGGTGTACTTCTCGCAGATGGACGGCGCATCCTCGCAGGAGATCGGCACCAGCTTCACGTCATGCTGGCTGGCGAGTTCGGCGATCGCCCCTGCCGGATAGCCGCCCACGAAGAAGAATGCATCCATGGCGCCGTCGCGCATGCGGTCCGCCGCCTGGTCCGGTTTCAGGAACTCGGCCGAGATGTCCGATTCGGAGAGGCCGTAACCTTCGAGAATGAGGCGCGCGTCGACGAGCGTGCCGGAGCCCGGTTCATCGAGCGAGACGCGCTTTCCCTTTAGGTCGGCCACGGTCTTGATGCCCGAGCCGGCGCTGGCGACGAGGTGGATGCTTTCCGGATAGAGGTTGGCGATTGCCCGGAGTTTCTCGACCGGAGGCTTGCCTTCCCAGATGCCCGTGCCGCTATAGGCCCAGGTGGCGACGTCCGACTGGGCGAACCCTGATTCGAGCGAGCCACCGGCGATCGCGTTGATGTTGGCGACGGAGCCGTTGGACGAGAGCGCCGATGCAACGAGACCGGGAACGCCGCAGGCGCCACCCTCCTCGCAGGGACGCGAACCGGGCGGGTTGGAGATGGCGTTCGCGAGCAGGCCGCCGATCGGATAGTAGGTGCCGGCGGTGCCGCCCGTGCCGATGCGGAAGAAGGCCATCTGCTGCGCTGCCGCCGTGGCGGCAAGACCCAGCGCCAGGACGGCGCCTACGAGAATGTTGACGTGTTTCATGGTCGTTTCTTCCCTCCTTCAATCGTTATAGTCGCTTGCGCGAGCTTAGGGGGCCTTGCAGTGTGGCGCAAGGCGGAGTTGCCCGGCGATAGACACTCTCGTGTCAATCGGCTTCGGCGGGCGGCACCTAGTCCGCCCGGTTGCCGTCGGCGTCGAAGATATGCAAGCGATCTTTCGGGAACTCCGCGCGGACGCTCGACCCGGCGCCGAGAACCGAGCGGTCGGTCGTGAAGATCTTGAAGGGCAGGCCATGCAGCGAGAGGTGCATAATGATGCCGAAGCCGGTGGGTTCGACGAGATCCAGATCGGCCTGCATGGGCCCGATCGGGGAGATGACGACATGCTCGGGACGAATGCCGAGGGTCACTTCGGCGCCGGTTTCCAGTCCCGCTCTCGGCTCGACGGCAACGGGTGAACCATTGGCGAGAATAACGGTCGCGTTGTTGCCGCCGCTCATATAGCGACCCTTCATGAAGTTCATCCCCGGGGAACCGATGAAGCCTGCAACGAAAAGATTGGCTGGGCGGTCGTAAAGATCAAGTGGCGAGCCCACCTGCTGGACGATGCCGCCATGCATGGCGACGATGCGGTCGGCAAGCGTCATGGCCTCGATCTGGTCATGGGTTACGTAGATCGAAGTGGCACCAAGTTCGCCGTGCAGTTTCTTGATCTCAGCGCGCATCTGTTCGCGCAGACGAGCGTCGAGGTTGGAGAGCGGTTCGTCAAATAGGAAGGCCTTCGGCTGGCGAACGATCGCTCGGCCCATGGCGACACGCTGGCGCTGTCCGCCCGAGAGCGCCTTCGGGCGGCGTGCGAGCAGGGGATCGAGGCCGAGCTTGGCGGCGGCGTCCGCGACGACGCGCGTGATCTTTTCCTTTGCCGTCTTCCGCAGCCTCAGACTGTAGCTCATGTTCTCGGCGACCGTCATGTGCGGATAGAGCGCATAGGACTGGAACACCATGGCGATGTCGCGGTCCTTCGGCGCCAGCTCGTTCACCCGCTTCTCCGCAATGCGGATCTCCCCCGCAGTCACCTCTTCGAGGCCCGCGATCATCCGCAGGAGCGTGGACTTTCCGCAGCCGGAAGGGCCGACGAGGACGACGAACTCGCCATTCCGGATCGAGAGGTCCACACCGTGCAGGACGGGGAAGTGACCGTAACTCTTGCGGACGCCGGATATATCGATGGAAGCCATGGGGAACCCTTTCAGCCTTTGACCGCGCCGGCCGTCAGGCCCTGCACGAGGTAGCGCTGGATGAGGAGGAAGAAGAGGCAGGCAGGGATGAGGGCAAGCACACCCGCTGCCATCATTTGCCCGAAGTCGACGGAGAACTTCGAGACGAAGGACAGGAGCCCGACCGGGAAGGTCGCCGCGTCGTTGCCGGAGATCAGCATCAGCGCAAAGAGAAGTTCGCTCCATGCAGCGGTGAAGACGAAGCCCAGTGTCGCCGCGATGCCGGGAAGCGTCAGAGGCAGGATGATCTGCCGGAAGGCGACGAACTGGGTGGCGCCGTCGATCATGGCTGCTTCTTCAAGATCCTTCGGGATCCCGTCGAAGAAGGACTGCATCAGGAAGGTCGCGAATGGAACGTTGAAAGCAGAGTAGACGATCACGAGACCGGTGAGGCTGTTGGTCAGCCCGAGCGGCGAGAGCATCTTGAAGATCGGCGCGACCAGCATGACCAGCGGAAACATCTGGGTGAGCAGCATCAGCGCCACGATCCAGTATTTGGCCCGGAAGGAAAACCGGGACAGCGCGTAGCCGGACAGCGAAGCGAGTACGGTGACGACGGCGGCGGTCGAGCCCGCCACGATCAGGCTGTTTTTGAAGAAGGTCGGGAAGGCGCTGTGGGCGATGACGAAGGTGAAGTGTTCGAGGGTCGTTTCCGACGGCCACATGCGCACGCCCTCACTGTAGAGCAGCCGGTTGGGTGTCACCGATACTTTCAAGAGCCAGAAGAGCGGGAAGAGCGCGACGGCGATATAGGCGAGGATTGCGAGACGATGGGCGACTGTGAGGAGAATGCGGGATGGCCTCATGGTCTCAGCCCTTGTTCAGGAGCGACTGGCGAAGCAGCACGATCAGCATGGAATAGGCAAGCAGCAGCACGAGCAGCACCAGCGCAATCGCCGAGGCATAGCCGAAGTCGAGCCGCTTGAAGGCCTGGGTGAAGATGTAGGAGGCGACGATCTGGGTCCGGTCGGCCGGCCCGCCATTGGTCATGACGATGATGAGGTCGGCGAAATTCGAGACCCACACGGTACGCAGCAGGACCGTGATGGCGATGGTTGGGGCGAGGAAGGGCAAGGTGATCGAAAGGAAACGCTGGACCGGGCCAGCGCCGTCGATGGAGGCGGCCTCGTAAAGGTCGCGCGGGATCGCCTGCAGCGCGGCAAGAAGCGTGATGGCGAAGAAGGGGATGCCCCACCACACATTCGCTGCGATCGGTCCCCACATGGCAAGCGCGGGATCGGCGAGGATATTGTTGGGCTCGGCAAGAAGGCCGAGCGCATAAAGCCAGTGGGGCAGGGGGCCGATCACCGGATTGAACAGCCACGCCCAGTTGAGCCCGGCGAGAAAGCTCGGCACGGCCCAGGGCAGGAAGACCAGCGCCTGCGCCAGGCCTCGGCCGTAGAAGGGCTTGTCGAGGAGCAGGGCGAGGATCAGGCCGAAGACGAATTGCAGGGCAACGGACGCGCCCGTCCACCAGAGCGTATTCTTCAGTGCCCGGTAGAAGTCCTGGTCGCGGCCGAGCGCGCGGAAATGGTCAAGGCCAACGAAGCCACCCGAAAACGGGTTGAGCAGCTGGATGTCTCGGAACGCATAGGAGATGCCGAGCGCCAGCGGCACCAGCATGACGGCGACGATCAGGACAAGCGCCGGCGCGCTGTAGAGGTAGGGTTCCGACGCATCGGCCAATCGCTTGGTCAGCGATCTCCGGTCATCGGCGCGGGCAGGCGAGGTCATCGGCGGCATTCCGTTGGACGATCTGGCTCAGGTCCGGGCGGAGAACTGATGCTCCGCCCGGAGGAAGGTGCGCTACTGCTTGGCGAGATGCTTCTGCTGCGCCTTCGTCAGGTAGTCGGCCCACTGGTCCGCCAGTTCCTGCGGCGTGATGTCGCCGAGGAGCGCCTGCTGCGAGGTCTTGATCACCAGAGAGTCCTTGAAGAAGGCGAACTCTTCGAGATGCGTCGGCATGACGGTCGGCACCGCATCCTTGTCGGAAAGCTCCTCGAACCACCCCTTGAACTGCGGGCTCGAGTAGAAGGGGTCGTTTTCGGCGGACTTGAGCGCCGGCAGAGCGCCGGTCCGCTTGTTCCACTCGATGTTGCCTTCCTTGCCTTCGAGTGTCGCAATCAGTTTCCAGGCGAGATCCTTGTTTTCGCTCGCTGACATCATCGACCATCCGGCATAGCCGATGGTCGGGAAGGTCTTGCCGTCCGGTCCCTTCGGCATCGTCATGACGCCGTAGTCATCGGCATTCATGTGCTGGCCGATCGCGATGAGGGCGTCGGGATCCTGGTCGAGGAAGGCGCAGGTGCCGCTGTAGAAGCCGGCGACGATTTCGTTGAAGCCCCAGTTGACGCTATCCTTCGGCGCGTAGCCGTTCTTGTAGAGGTCGATGAGCCAGGTGAGGCCCTTGACCCAGCCTTCGGAGTTGAAGGTGGATGTGCCGTCTTCGGTGAAAAAGGCGTTGTCACCCGCCATGGAGGCGCCGAACATCACCCAGCCGTTCAGGCCGCCCGGTCCACCACGAAGGCAGTAGCCGTACTTGCCTGGCAGGGCGGAGACCTTTTTTGCGGCTTCGGCGAACTCGTCCATGGTCTTCGGCGGTTCAGACACACCGGCCTCGGAGAGCAGCTTCTTGTTGTAGAACATGGCACGCAGATAGAAGCCGTAGGGCAGCATGTAGGCGGTGTCCTTGACGTCACGGCCGAGCTCGAGGGCGCGGTCGGAGAGGTCGGCAGTCTGGTCCCATTCCTTCAGGTAGGGTTCAAGGCTCTCGATCATGCCGTTATTGGCATAGAGCGAGAGCCAGGTGTCCGGCATTTCCATGACGTCCGGGATTTCTCCGGCCGAAACCATGGTGGCGAATTTCTGGAAGGCCTCTCCCCAGGGAAGCGAAATGATTTCCACCTTGGTGCCGGGGTTGGCGGCTTCGAACTTCGAAACGACGGACTTCAAGGTGTCGGTACGTTCCGGACTGGTGATGACCTCCACGAGCTTCAGCGTGGTGTCGGCAAGGGCCGTACCCGCCATCAGGGCGCTCATCAGGGCAGCTGTCAGAAGTGTCTTCATGGTCATTCCCCCTCTTTTTCTTGGGTTGATGGGCAATTCAGGTCTTGCGAGCGGCGTTGATCGCCGTTTCAAGGTCCCTCCACAGGGCCTCTGTTCCTTCGAGGCCGACATGGAGACGCACGGACCGCGGGTTCATGCCAAAGACATGGGCGGAATTCGGCTGGGCTTTCTGCTGCAGCACGACCTCACCCGGGACGATCAGGCTTTCGTGGCCGCCCCAGCTGACGCCGAGCTTGAAGAGCTCGAGACGGTCGGCGAAGGCGCGGATGTCGACACCCTCGCGGAACACGAAGGAGAAGAGGCCCGAGGTGCCGGAAAGCCCCGGCGGCAACTGATTGGCAAGGCCCGGATGGTTGACTTGCTCGACCTCGGGAAGCGCCTTCAATCGCCTGGCGATCTCCAGACCGGCTGTCTCATGTGCCTTCATGCGGATGGGGAGCGTCCGGAGCCCGCGGATCAGCAGCCACGCGTCGAAGGGAGACATCTTGCCGCCGAGATAGGGGAGGCTCTCGCTGCGGATGCGGTCGACGAGCGCCTTCGAACCGGTTACGACCCCGGCGACGACGTCGCTGTGGCCGCCCAGATATTTGGAGGCCGAGTGCAGCACGAGATCGACGCCGAGCGAGAGCGGGCGTTGGAAGACGGGGCTCGCCCAGCTGTTGTCGATGACGGTCAGGACGCCGTGTCTCCTGGCGATCGCCGCGAGTGCGGCGACGTCATGGGTCTCCATGATCCAGCTGGTCGGGCTCTCCATATAGAAGAGCTTCGCCCCCGGCAGTGCCTCGTCGACTGCCTCTTCGTCTGTGCCGTCGACATAGGTGACCTCGATCTTCATGCGTTTCAGGAGCGTTCCGAAGAGGCGAAAGGCATCCGGGTAGAGATGCTTGACCGCGACGATGCGGTCGCCCGGTTCCACGAAGGTGAGGACCGTGGAGGAGATCGCTGCCATTCCGCTTCCGAAGCCCAGCGCATCCTCGCCGCCTTCGAGCTTCGCGAGCATTTCTTCGAAGTGGCGAACCGTCGGGTTGAGCCCGCGCGAATAGACCGGGCGGTTCTTCTCGCCGCGATAGGTCGCGACCATCTCGTCGACGGTTTCGAAGGTAAAGAGCGAGGTCTGGACGATCGGTGGCACGACGGCTTCGAAAGCGTTGCTGTCGTCGTGGGCGACGACCAGGGAGGCGTGTTCGAACGGATCCAAGCCGTTGATCATTTGGACATTTCCTTGATGTCTTCCTCGACGACGTCGAGGATCTTCAGCGTTTCGCGCCGTGCGGCCTCGGTGTCCTGAGCGACGATCGCGTTGAACAGCGTGCGGTGATAGGGGAAGGATCTCCGGGCGAAGTCCGGCCGGTCGAAGGGCTCTTCCCAGAAACGTTCGAAGGCTTCGCGCATCTGTTCGAGCAACTGGCGGAACAGCGGATTGTGGGTCGCGTCGTAGATCGCGAGATGGAAGGCGAGGTCCTCCTCGCCCGCGGTTCCCTTCAGGAGATGGACCCGTTCCATTTCATCGAGCTTGGCTTCCATGTTGACGAGATCGTCTGCCGTGCGGCGCCGGGCCGCCACCATGCAGGCCTCGCACTCGATACCGCGCCGTACCTCGAGCGTTTGCAGGAGTGCATCGCGCACGTTCGCCGTTTCGACCGAGAGCGGCATGTGGATGGTGGCCGATGTGATCGGCTTCAGGAGATAGGTGCCGCTGCCCTTGCGGGTCTCCATGACGCCGAGCGCCTGGAAATGGCGGATCACCTCACGGATCGTTGAGCGGCCAACGCCGAGGGCCGCCATGAGCTCGCGCTCCGCGGGAAGGCGGGCACCGGCGGCAAGCCGCGCCTGATCGATGTAGCGGGCGAGCGATTCCGTCACCTGCCGGGCGCGGTCCATCGGCGGAAGGGGAGCTATCAGCGGCTTGGCATTCGGCGTCGTCATCGATGTCGGCTTCAAATTGGTCTGACATCATAGCATTCTCGTTTCCAGCGCAAGGAGTCAAGGCCTGAAAGCGGCAGGAGAGAAGCGTGTTCCGGCAGAAAAGCGGAGCTTCGTCCCGGCTTTTCTGCCCAGCACGTCATGAGGCTTGATTGGCTGGATCCCTTCTCATACCTCGTTGGAAGGGTGAGGCCGCGCCAGCGCCGCTTTGCAGCCCCGAGCTCCCGAGGAAGGGCGGCCTGGCAACGCGCAAATGGTCTACAAGGGTGCTGAGATGCCGTCGTTTGGTGGCCCCGGAGGGGCGGCGCTCTTGCACCAGTCGATTCCGCTCAGGGCGACGGTTGTGTCAGTCGGAGCCCTGCTTGGGGCAGAAGATCGGTGCGTTCTCCTGGCATCGACAGCGCCTGCGCGAGCCGCACAAACCGACGATGCCTTGCCTGGTCTGGAGCCGGCAACCTGGACAGATCGATCACTTCAATCATCCCTTCTGCCGCCAGCTCTTTCACCGTCGCGTTCTGTCTGTCGACAGCCCCGATGCGCGGACGGGATCCGGCAAGACGGCTCGACAGAGCCAGCGCACGATCATCCTTTGCGTTGAGTAGGATTATTGGGTGTGCGAGGCGCCCGATCGTCCGGACCTGTCGTCCGAAGAGATCGATCTCTATATCTGGCGCCGCGAGCACGACCTGGTCTATCCGGCCAAGTACATCATCTCTGTTCGTGAGCTTAAGTTGACGCAGTGCTTCGAGGACAAGCCACGCTCCGGTGCTATGCCCGAACAGCGTAATACCGCCTTTCTTGCCGTTTTTGCCAAGGCGGATGAGAAGATTCGTAAGATCGTCGCGAGCGTACAGTGCGGCGTCCTTGTCGGCGATATAGCCGGTAATCGTGCCTTCGGACGGCCAGCTGAAAAGAACGGGTGTCTCTTTGAGTTTGCCTTCTATTGCGACTTTCGAGATTTGGAAAAGCGACTCCTGGAATGTGTAATTGTAGCCGTGCACGTAGACGACTGTTTTGCGGTGCTGGAGGGCATCTATGTCGGATAAACCCTTGCGATCTTTCACAAGGTATTTTTCGCTGCCGGCGAAGGTGACCGATTGCCTCTGGCCATGCCGTTCGTTCCGGATTGCGACCATGGCGACGGTGAAGCGTTCGAACCGCAGCTTCGGCGATCGTTTTGAAGAATAGCCGGGGCTAGCGGCACTTCTCTGCCTGTCCGTCGCCGTGACGATTGTTGCGCTTGGATACCAGTCCGGGATGCCCGGCTGCGGTACCAGAACCCTGTCGTGGGGTCGAGCAGAACATGCTGCGACGCCAAGAAGGAGCCAAACGAGCGCCAGCCGCTGCCAAGGGCGATAGTGGTTTGGGGCCATGATCTCCGGCGTCCGGGCGCGTCTATTTCAGCTGAAGCGGAAAGAAATCGGTCGAACCTCGTCGATGTCAGTCGTCATTGCTTCAATCGGCGAGTCGCAGCCGGACGGACGTCACTCAGGAGTTGAGAGGCGATGGCGGTAAACCACCAGAATACCGTTCGAATGGTCATCGCAGCGACGGTCTTCAACTCGTAGGGATAGCCCAAGAGGATCCAGACACCAAGTCCTGTGAATACCAGCAGGGTTGCCGTCGCGATCGCGAATGCGAGTGTCGAAGCCCATCTGCGGTGCAGGATGAAGGCTGCCCCGGCGGCCACGTAAGCGAAACCTGCGGCAAAGTTGAAATACAGCACGAACGGCACGATCCGTTCAGTCGGCTCTGCGGCACTTTGGAGCAAGAGTATATTGTTCCCACCCGAAATGAGTGTCGCGACTCCGAACAACACGGCGAATACGCCGATCGTGGGATGAAAGAAGGTCGAGATACGTGCAGATGGCATGGCATTCGCTCCTCGTCGAGATCAGAATTTTCGCTCACCTTTGCAGGGTGAATTTCGTCTGGCCGGCCGCGAGCCCGGCATAACCATGTTGTGTCCGAACTAGTTTTACGCATTGCTCTGGAAGAAGACCGCCGGGCTTCAGACAAATCCCTTCTGGCGTCGCCCGCCAGGTTGGAGACAGATCCAGGGGGCCGCCGGTCATCTTGCTCGTCCCGTTGCGGTAGAGCACGAGTGTCCCGACGCGGCTGCCGGTGGTCATCGTCCAGGGGCGTCCATCCGTAATCTTATAGGCAGGGGACGGCTCCTCCGCCCGGCCCTGCGTGATCAAGGCAGACGATGTCACGAAGAGTGCAAGGAGGCCTAACCGCAATAGTGACTGTGCGTCTGTCGTGCCCGAGCGGCATGTTGGTTCTCGCGTCTTCATTCGTCTGCTCCTATGGCTACTCTGTGCAACAGCCGCTACGCGTCGAATGACGGCGGCAAACCTGGTGTCAGTCGAAGCCGCGGCCCTCTCCAGCCTCCTCATGGGTCACACCGTCCCTGATGTGGTAGATGCGCTTGAAGGTCGGAATGATCTTCTCGTCGTGGGTGACGACGATGATGGCGGTGCCGAACCTGACGGCCATGTCGTTCAGGATGCGGATGACGCTCAGGGCACGCACGCTGTCGAGCGGTGCTGTCGGTTCGTCGGCGAGAATGACCGGCGGG
The DNA here is from genome assembly GCF_014126615.1 of Ciceribacter thiooxidans. Classification (NCBI taxonomy): domain Bacteria; kingdom Pseudomonadati; phylum Pseudomonadota; class Alphaproteobacteria; order Hyphomicrobiales; family Rhizobiaceae; genus Ciceribacter; species Ciceribacter thiooxidans. The sequence goes on along the minus strand of NZ_CP059897.1, from coordinate 1,285,603 downwards.
CGGTTGATCAGCCCGCGCGCGATCGCAACGCGTTGCTGCTCACCGCCCGAGAGCTGGGATGGCATTGCGGCCGCGCGATGCTCGACGTCCAGAGCTTTCAGGAGTTCGCGCGCGCGTTGGCGCGATTCACCGTTCGAAACTCCCGCCAGCATCGGTAGCAGGGCCACGTTGTCGGTCACGTCGAGAAACGGGATGAGGTAGGGTGCCTGGAAGACGAAACCGATCTTGTCGCGTCTCAGAGCACGCAGGTCGCGGATTTTCCAGCCGTCGTCATAGATCACCTTCTCACCGAGGATCATGCGCCCGCCGCTCGGGTCGATCACCGCGCCGAGAGCTTTGAGGAGCGTGGTCTTGCCTGATCCGGATGGGCCGACAAGGCCGACCACCTCGCCGGGAGCGACCTTCATGTTGACGTTCTTGAGGGCGTCAACTGCGGTGTCGCCGCTGCCATACCGCTTCCGGAGCTCTTCGATCAAGATTCCGCCTGCTGCCATCTCAACCTCCGATCGCTTCGGCGGGGTCGACCTTCAGGGCCATCCTGATGGCGACGATGCTGGCGAGAGCGCAGATGACGACGACGGCCACGAGCCCCGTCGCCGTATCCTTGGAGAGAAGCAGGACGAACTTCGGAAACAGCGGAGCGGCGAAAGTCGCCGTGATCTTGCCGACGACAAAGCCGATCAAACCGAGCACGATCGCCTGTTGCAGGATCATCGCCGCGATCGTCCGGTTGCGCGTGCCGATGAGCTTCAGCACGGCGATCTCGCGTATCTTGTCCATCGTCAGCGTGTAGATGATGAAGGCGACGATCGCCGCGCTGACAACCGCCAGGATTGCGAGGAACATGCCGATCTGCTTGGACGAGGTGGCGATCAGCTTGCCGATCAGGATCTCTTCCATCTGCGCACGCGTATAGACCGTCAGCCGCTTCCATCTCGCAATGTCTGCTGCAATCTGATCCGCGTCGTATCCGGGCTTGATGCGCACCAGAACGGCGTTCACGTACGGGTTGGTGTTTTGCGATGCAATGACGGCGTCCAGCAGGCCCGGCACACCGGGTCGGTTGAATTCAGGGTTCTCGCTCGTGCGCCGGCGCTGGCGGACGATGGAGTCGTTGTCCTTGAGAAACTGCGCTTCCTGTGCATCCTTCAGCGGGATGAACACCATCGGGTCACCGCTCGACGAAACGGCGCGGCGGGTGAGGCCCACAACCTTGTAATGGTTCCGCCGGATGGAAATGGTGTCTCCGAGTGCAAATCCAGTGGCGGCATCCGCCACGGCTTCATAGTGACCCCTTGTGATCTGGCGCCCCGCGATGAGAAATGGTGGCCAACCGGGCGTCGCAACATTGCCCGGCGCAATGCCGACCACCATCGCGCGGACGTCGGTGTTTCCCTTTCGGACCTGCATCGTCAGGTAGGTGACGTTGGCGGCCCTCGCGACGCCGGGCGTCGCAAGGATCATTCGGTAGATGTCGTCATTGATGCTGGAGGATTCGGCGTAAGGCCCGAGCGTGTTCTGCTGTACGACCCACATGTCTGCACCACTGTTGTCGAGCAGAACCTTGCCGTCCTCGACCATGCCCCGGTAGACGCCGGCCATCGTGAAGGTGACGCCGATGAGGAGACCGAGCCCGATCCCGGTGAAGACGAACTTGCCCCATGAGTGAAGGATGTCGCGGCCCGCAAGACTGATCATTTGAGCAGCTCCGCGGGCTTGTCGACGATCCGGATGCGGCTCGTGCCGGTCAGCCGCGAGGCGCTGTGAACGACAATCACGTCACCGGCCTGCAGACCACCCGTGATCTGGACCGTCCCATCGAGATCCGCGACGCCGACCTGGACAGGAGCAAATTGGATATCTCCGTCATCGATCCTCCAGACGCCAGTCCTGCCGTCGACATTCTGGAGAGCGGCATTGGGGATGGCAGGGCTAGAGGGGAGTGCGGGCAGGGCAATCGTCACCTCGGCAAGTTCGCCGATAGGAGGAAGGGGATCGGGAAGCGTGCCGAATTCGACTTTGGCGAGATTTTCCTCGGTGACGGGGTCTGCGAGCACTTCGACGCGAGACACTTGTCCTACGATGGCCGTTCCGCCATGGGAGCGAAGAGCGATCTGGGCCGGCAGCGCCTTGCGCAGGCCCTTGGCTGCAATCTGGTCGAACCGGGCATTGATCCAGAGGTTCTTCGGATCAATCATTTCGATGACTGCCTGGCCGGCGACCACGGTCGTGCCCGATTCAGCGTTGCGAGCGACGACCACGCCGTCGACCGGGGCGAGCAGAATCAGGGTGTCGCGTTGCTTGACGAGGCCGTCGCGGTCGGCGCGGTTACGTCGCAAGTCTTGCTCTGCAACCGCGAGGTTCGACTGTGCGGCCGAAAGAGCGGCAAGCGCGACCTGGCTGTCCTGCTTTCTTGTTTCCACTGCGGCTTTGCTGACGGTCTGGCTCTTCCAGAGTGTGTCATAGCGCGCCGCCTGCAGATCCGCGTATTCCTTGCGCGCAAGAGCATCTTCGACCTGCGCTTCAGCTGCCTTTATCGATGCTTCGGCTCGGCTTATCGCCGCGTCGAGCGAGGCGATGCGATCATTGATATCCACCGGATCCATTTCGGCGAGAGGCTGACCTGCGCTTACGGTATCGCCGACGTCCACGTGCACCGAGCCGACGCGTGCAGCGATGGTCGGTCCGATCTTGTAGGAAAAACGCGCTTCGACCGTGCCGATGCCGAAAAGCGCAGGCGAGATCGACCGGTTCTCGACGACGGCGGTCCTCACTGAAACGGGGGCCAGTGGGCCGGATCGAAGGACCACGTAGCCGAACAGGGCGACAATCGGAAACGCAACGGCCAGGAGCATCAGGCTGCGGCGTTGAACGGAGGGGAGCTTCATCGTGCTGCCTCCGTCGCGGCCAGTGTCTGGGAGAACTTCTGCATGTGAACGGCGATCATTTCGTCACCTCGATTGCGCGCCGGTAGAGCGCGAAGACACCCGGAGCGCTCTCGCGGATGAACTCGACATTCCCGGCGAGCAGGGACTGCATCACGAGTCCCTGGATCGTGCCGATGAAGAGCGTGGCTGCGGCTCTCTCGTCGAGTGATGCGGGCAACTCGCCACATTCCTTCCCTTGCACGAGGAGGCGACGAAGGCGCTCCCCGTATCGCTGGATCAGTGTCTGCGCCATTCGCTTAGCCAGGGTCTGCTCGCCCCGCTGCAGTTCACCGAACAGCATTCGAGGGACGCCGGGGTGATCCGTGATGAAGGCGATGTGCGTCATGAAGGCCGCCTCCAGGGCAGCGAGTGGAGATGCCGCCGCCGACGTCGAAGCGTCGATCCGGGCGAGCAGGCGGTCTGAAACCCACTCCATGACCGCCTCGAGAATGGCGTCCTTAGAGGGGAAATGCCTGAACAGCGCACCCTGCGTCACGCCCATCCGCTTGGCGATCGCGCCGGTCGTGATGTCGCTCGGATTCTGCTCCGCGGCGAGCTCGACGACGGTTTCGACCGTCACCTCGCGTCGTTCCTCGGCGGAAAGGTAAGCTGGACGAGAGATCATACGCGGCTCCAAAAGATAGTAATCGATTACTATCTAATTGCGCGACTCCATTTGCGCAAGGGTTTGGATTGAATTTCTTGAAAGAACCAGCTGAGCCCCGAGCGATTTGCGCAGCAGCTAGCTTTCCGTCGCCGCCTGTCGGCGCAGCGAAAGTTTCGGAGACAGCGCAACGATCCGCTCACTCGTCGTGCCGGCATCGCCAAGGGCACGTAACGCAAGGTTCGCCGCCGTTCGGCCGATCTCCCGGCGCGGCGAGTAGGAGGTCGCGATGGCCGCGGGCAGGGCATCTGTCAGTTCCAGCCCGTTGAAGCCGGCCAGCAGGATCGTTTCGGGAACGGAGATCTTCCGCTCGATACAGGCAAAGAGGCCGCCCGCTGCCATGTCGTCGTTAGAGTAGTAGATGCAATCGAGCTCCCCTGGATCCGCGAGCAGGTCAATCGTCAGGCGTTTTCCCAGAACCGCCGAGGAGACCTGCTCGCCCACCCTTACCGAGATGAATCTCAGCCCGGCTTCTGCCAGTGCGCGCTCGAACCCTGCCTTGCGGCGGCTCGCACGCTGGTCCCTGTCCAGCCTGCTGCCGACATAGCCGAATTTGCGGCGCCCTTCCTGAAGAAGTGCCCGCCCCATCTCCTCGCCTGCGGCTGTGTGCGAAAGGCCGACGCAATAGTCGATCGGCGTACCGTCGATATCCATGATCTGTATGACGGGAACCTCGGCCTGCTTCAAAAGCTTGACTGTCTCCTCCGGCTGGTCGAGACCGGTGACGATCATTGCCGCCGGGCGCCAGGAGAGCATGTTGCGAATGACCTCGCGTTCCTTGCCGGGGTCATAGTCGGTCAAACCGAAGACGGCCTGCATGCCCGTTCCCTCGAGCGTCTCGCTGATGCCAGAGAGTACTTCAGGAAAGACGATGTTTGACATGCTGGGCACCACCACACCGATCAGGTTGGTCCGCCTGGAGGACAGGGAGAGCGCCAGCCGGTTGCCGACATAGCCGACCCGTTCGGCCGCCTGCCTGACCTTGCTGATTGTATCCTTGGAAACGTCGCCCGCCCCCTGAGTGCGCGCGAGGCGGTCATCTTGGAAACGCCGGCTGCCGCGGCAACGTCTTCGAGAATTGGTTTTCGCATGTAGTCTGGATTCCCGTCGGTCGCCGCACCGACCTCTCGCTGATGGAAACGTCGCGTTCCGCTACGTAAACGGAGCCGCGTTGACAAGAGAGACTTGCTCGCCCTAGGTTGTCGGTATCGATACCGGTACCGATACCGGCGCCCGGAGGCAAGTGCAAGGGAGGGCGACGCTGCGGTGGCGGATGACGGAACCGGCGATGCACACGGGGAGGGGAGCCTGACATGCATGTTCTCGTGATCGGCGCCGCCGGAATGATCGGGCGTAAGCTGGTGGAACACCTTGCCGGGTCACCCTCCGTGCTCGGCGATGGCATCGCACGCCTCACGCTTGCCGACGCGGTTACACCCGCAGTTCCCGAAACCCTTCGTTCGATCACCACCGCGCTGACCATCGATCTTGCAGACGGCGACCCCGCGACGAGACTGATCGAGGGCCGTCCCGACGTCATCTTCCATCTTGCTGCAATCGTCTCCGGTGAAGCGGAGGCCGATTTCGACAAGGGTTATGCGGTCAATCTCGACGGAACACGCGCACTGTTCGAGGCGATCCGGCGTGAGGGGCAAAGGGAACCCTATCGTCCACGGGTTCTCTTCGCATCCTCGATCGCCGTCTTCGGTGCACCGTTTCCCGAAGTCATCGGACCCGATTTCTTCACGACGCCGCTCACCAGCTACGGGACGCAAAAGGCAATCGCCGAACTGCTGCTTGCCGACTATTCCCGGCGCGCGATATTCGACGGTGTCGGCATACGCCTGCCGACCATATGCGTTCGCCCGGGCGCGCCGAACAAGGCGGCATCCGGCTTCTTCTCCAACATCCTGCGCGAGCCGCTTGCGGGCAAGGAAGCAGTGCTGCCGGTCAGCGAGGATGTCCGTCACTGGTTTGCGAGCCCCCGCTCGGCAGTCGGCTTCTTCATCCATGCCGCGACGATGGACACCAGCATCATCGGCCCGCGCCGCAATCTCACCATGCCGGGGCTTTCGGCAACCGTCGGCGAGGAGATCGAGGCTTTGCGGCGGGTCGCCGGCGACAGGGCCGCTTCCTTGATCCGCCGCGAGCCGGACCCGCTGATTGCCGGGATCGTCGCCGGCTGGCCGACGAATTTCGACGCGGGCCGCGCGATGAAGCTCGGCTTTCGGGCGGAAAATACATTCGAGGAGATCATACGCATCCACATCGAGGACGAACTCGCGGGCGTATTGCCGTGACCATGGTATGCCGGGCGTTGTCGCGCCGGCATTGACAGCATGCCGGCCATTCCGGTGGCGCAGGAGTTGAGGAGCTCCGCGCCAAACGAGGAGGGGCAGGAAAGACAGGAATCTGACCGACTGCACTCTGGGAGGAGACGCATGGCCAATGTTCAGTTTGCCGAGGTACGCAAGTCCTTCGGCGCCTTTCCCGTCATCAAGGGCGTGAGCATCGACATCGAGGACGGCGAGTTCGTCATCCTCGTCGGCCCGTCCGGTTGCGGAAAATCGACCCTTCTGCGAATGCTTGCCGGACTGGAGAATATTTCCGGCGGCGAGATCCGTATTGGCGGGCGCACGGTCAACAACCTGCCGCCGAAGGAACGCGACATCGCCATGGTGTTCCAGAACTACGCGCTCTATCCGCACATGACGGTCGCCAAGAATATGGCGTTTTCGCTGATGCTGAACGCTGCGCCGAAGGAGGAGATCGACCGGCGCGTCAACTACGCGGCCGGGATTCTCGGCCTGACGAACCTGCTCGATCGCTATCCCCGCCAGCTCTCCGGCGGCCAGCGCCAGCGCGTTGCCATGGGCCGTGCGATCGTGCGGGACCCGCAGGTCTTCCTGTTCGACGAGCCATTGTCGAACCTCGACGCCAAGCTGCGGGTCGCCATGCGTGCCGAAATCAAGGAACTGCACCATCGCCTCAAGACGACGACGGTCTACGTCACGCACGACCAGATCGAGGCGATGACCATGGCCGACAAGATCGTCGTGATGCATGACGGGCGCGTCGAACAGATCGGCTCCCCGCTCGAGCTCTACGACTATCCGGACAATCTCTTTGTCGCCGGCTTCATCGGCTCGCCCGCCATGAACATGATCAAGGGCAAGCTCGATCCGGAGAACCCGCAGGCCTTCGTTGCGAGCGACGGCACGCGCCTTCCCTTGCCGAAGCCCTTCGCCCAGGCGGTCGGCCGCAGCCTCGTCTACGGCCTGCGCCCGGAATACATCCAACTCGGAGGAGAGGGCCTGAAGGCCGAGGTCGTCGTCACCGAACCGACCGGCTACGAAACACAGATCATCGCCAATTTCGGCGGCGGGGAGATCACCTGCATTTTCCGCGAACGCATCGACGTGCAGCCGGGTGAGCCGATCGGCATCACCATCGATCCGGCACATGTCCATCTCTTCGACGAGGAGACAGGCCTGCGGCTCGTCGGATGAGCCGGAATGACCATGCCCGCGGAGAGGAGCTGCGGACACGGCGTGAAGCATGAAGCCGCGACATGCGCCGACGGGACAGGCGGTGTCGCGCGACCAGCGTCCCGTACTTGGAGGAGGAGCATTCATGACGATCAAGAGAAGAACATTCCTTGCCGGCACTGCCGGCCTCATTGGTGCCGGCGGTCTTCCGGTGTTCGGAGCCCGACCGGTTCTTGCGGCGGAACCCACCTATACGCCGGAGGCGGGTGCCAGCCTGCGTCTGCTGCGCTGGGCGCCCTTCGTGCAGGGTGATGAGGAGGCCTGGCTTGCCAACACGAAGAAATTCACCGAAGCGACTGGCGTCGAAGTTCGCATCGACAAGGAAAGCTGGGAAGACATCCGTCCGAAGGCGGCCGTCGCCGCCAATGTCGGCTCGGGTCCCGACCTTGTGATGTGCTGGTTTGACGACGCCCATCAGTATCCGGACAAGCTCGTGGACCTCACCGAACTCGGCACCTATCTCGACGGCAAGTACGGTGGTTTCTACGATGGCCTGAAGGGTTACGCGATGCGCGACGGCAAGTTCATCGCCATGCCACTCACGGCGATCGGCAATGCCGTCGTCTACCGCGACAGCCACATGAAGGCAGCGGGCTTCAGCGAGTTCCCGAAGGATACGGCAGGGTTTCTCGAACTCTGCAAGGCGATGAAGGCCAAGGGAACGCCGGCCGGCTTCCCGCACGGAAAGGCGGTCGGTGACGGCAACAACTATGCGCACTGGCTGCTCTGGAGCCACGGCGGCAAGATGGTGGACGAGAGCAGCAATGTGACGATCAACTCGCCGGAAACGCTCGCGGCGCTCAACTACGCCAAGGAGCTCTACGCGACCTTCATTCCGGGCACGGAGAGCTGGCTCGACATCAACAACAATCGAGCCTTCCTCGCCGGTCAGGTCTCGCTGACGGCCAACGGTGTGTCGGTCTATTACGCGGCGAAGAAGGACCCGAACCTCGCCGAGATCGCCGAGGACATGCGCAGCACCAACTTCCCCGTCGGGCCGGTGGGCAAGAGCGTGGAGCTGCACCAGACGAGCTCGCTGCTCGTCTTCAACCACACGAAATATCCGGAAGCTGCCAAGGCCTACATCAAATTCATGATGGAAGCCGACCAGATGAACGCCTGGATCAAGGGCTCCAGTGCCTATTGCTGCCAGCCGCTGAAGGCGTTTGCCGACAACCCGGTCTGGACGGAAAACCCGATCCATGCGCCCTACGCCAAGGCTTCCGAGACTTTGCGACCGAACGGCTATGCCGGCCCGCTCGGCTATGCGTCGGCCGCGGTCATGGCCGACTATGTCCTGGTCGACATGTTTGCCTCGGCCGTCACAGGTGCGGCCACGCCGGAAGAAGCCATGGCGCAGGCCGAGAAGCGGGCCAACCGCTACTACCGCGTCTGAGTGTTCGTCGCTGGGGAGCGCGGAAAAGGTCCGCGCTCCCGCATCCCGATCCATTTCTGGAGTGAAACACCGATGACGATGACGACAACGGATCCCGGTCCTCCGCAGCGCTCGCTTTTGTCGCGGCTCGGCAATAATCGGGATGTGCTCGGCTTCCTGTTCATGCTGCCGGCCGCGGTCTTCCTGCTTTGTTTCCTCACCTACCCGCTGGGGCTCGGCGTATGGCTCGGTTTCACCGATACGAGGATCGGCAGGGAAGGAATCTTCATCGGCCTCGAAAACTACGAGTTTCTCTGGGACGACAGTGTCTTCTGGCTCTCGGTCTTCAATACCGTTCTCTACACTGTCGTCGCATCGGTGCTGAAGTTCGCGCTCGGCCTGTGGCTCGCCCTGCTCCTCAACGAGCATCTGCCGTTCAAGTCGTTCTTCCGCGCGATCGTGCTGCTTCCCTGGGTGGTGCCGACGGTCCTGTCGGCGCTGGCGTTCTGGTGGATCTACGATTCCCAGTTCTCGATCATTTCCTGGTCGCTCATCAATCTCGGGCTCATCGACCAGCCGATCAACTTCCTCGGCGATCCGACCAATGCCCGGATTTCCGTCATTGCGGCCAATGTCTGGCGCGGCATCCCCTTTGTGGCGATTTCGCTCCTTGCGGGCCTGCAGACGATCCCGGCCTCCCTGCAGGAGGCGGCCTCGCTTGACGGGGCCAGCAGCTGGCAGCGTTTCCGGTATGTGACGCTGCCAATGCTGACACCGATCATCGCGGTGGTCATGACGTTCTCGGTTCTCTTCACCTTCACCGACTTCCAGCTGATCTACGTCCTGACCAAGGGCGGGCCGGTCAATGCCACGCATCTGATGGCCACGCTCTCCTTCCAGCGTGCGATCCCCGGCGGGCAACTGGGAGAGGGGGCGGCGATCGCCGTCGCCATGATCCCGTTCCTGCTGGCCGCCATCATGTTCTCCTTCTTCGGGCTGCAGCGCCGCAAATGGCAGCAGGGCGGAGGTGACTGACCATGGAGCCGACCATGAACAGCAAACCCAGCGTTCACGATGCCGTCCTGACCGACGACAGCCAGGGCATGTCCTATCTGAGCAGCCTGCCGCGGCGGGTCATGACGATCTATCTGCCGCTCGCCGTCTTCATCTTCGTCCTGCTCTTCCCCTTCTACTGGATGGCGATCACGGCGGTGAAGCCGAATTCCCAGCTGACGGACTACAACAATTACAGCCCCTTCTGGGTGGTCGGTGCGACCCTCGATCACATCAAGTATCTGCTCTTCGAAACCTCCTATCCGGGATGGCTCTGGAACACGATGCTGGTGGCGGTCGCCTCGACAGCGCTGTCGCTGTTCGCCGCGGTTCTCGGCGCCTACGCGATCGAGCGCATTCGCTTCACCGGCTCGCGCTCAGTCGGGTTGATGATCTTCCTTGCCTATCTCGTGCCGCCGTCGATCCTGTTCATCCCGCTCGCCTTCATCGTCTTCAAGATCGGCATCTACGATACGCGCATGGCGCTGATCTTCACCTATCCGACCTTCCTCATCCCCTTCTGCACCTGGCTGTTGATGGGTTACTTCCGCTCGATTCCCTTCGAACTCGAAGAGAGTGCGCTGGTCGACGGGGCGAGCCGCCTGCAAATTCTCACCAGGATCATCCTGCCGCTCGCGGTACCGGGACTGATCTCGGCCGGCATCTTCGCCTTCACGCTGTCGTGGAACGAGTTTATTTATGCGCTCACGTTCATCCAGTCGTCGGAAAACAAGACCGTGCCGGTCGGCGTGCTGACGGAGTTGGTGCGCGGCGATATCTTCGAATGGGGATCACTGATGGCAGGCGCGCTCTTCGGCTCGCTGCCGGTGGTCATTCTCTATTCCTTCTTCGTCGACTACTACGTCTCGTCGATGACCGGAGCGGTGAAGGAATGACCGCACAACCCGGTTAGGCACGCTTCGCGCGCCGCCTCCTGCCGTCACCTTCGGCGTTGCCGGCAGCAAACTGTAAGGCCGGTGCCGGGCGGCCGATATGGTATCCCTGTATGAGGGCAATACCGAGGTCCCGTGCCAGCGTACCCTGATCCTCCGTTTCGACGCCCTCGATCAGGATGCCGGAACCGCGGTTGCGGATGAGCGTTACCATGTCTTCAAGCATGGCTCGACCGTCGGCGGTATCCGCTGCGTGGAGGAAGGACCGGTCGATCTTGACGGTGTGGAAGTCCACTGCGCGGAGCCAGGAAAGGCCCGCATGTCCCGTTCCGAAGTCGTCCAGCCACAATCTTACCCCGAGCGCCTTGAGCTCGGCGATGCTGGCGGTGACATAGGAGTGCAGCTCCATCGCCAGCCCCTCGGTGATTTCAAGGGCGAGGCGATCGCCCGAAACGCCGCTTCGGGCGAGGATTTCGGCGACCGAGGCGGCGAAGCCCGGCGCCCGCAACTGGACCGGTGAAACATTGACGCTCACAAGTTCCACTTTGTTCGGCGCCAGCATCTCCTCGCAGGCCGTGCGGATTGCCCACAGACCGAGATCATGGATGGCCCCCGTCCGCTCCGCGATCGGAATGAAGGAGCTCGGCAGGATCGGCGTACCGTTCAGGCCGTTCAGCCGCATCAGTGCCTCGGCGGCAACCATCTTGCCGGTGTCTACGTCTCTGATCGGCTGGTAGACCAGCGACACGAGATTGCGGCCGATGGCGATGTTCAGGAGGGCGGAGATGCCTTCGCTTTCGTCACTGATCAGCGGATCGTCGGGATTGAAGATCTTCGCGCAATGTCGCCCGCTTGCCTTGGCCCCGTAAAGGGCGCGGTCCGCCTCGCGGACCAGCATCTCCAGCTTCGTTGCGATGGTCGAGCCGGTGAACGTTGCGCCGACGCTCGCGGTAACGACCTCGATGCCGTCCGGGCGTTGGTCGTGCTCGATTGCCAACTCTTCGACCGTTCCGCAGATCGCCTTTGAAAGCTCCTCGACGTCTGCAACGCTGTTCGTGCGGAGGATCGCGATGAATTCCTCGCCGCCGAACCGCCCGACCGTTCCCCCAACGGGCTCGACCAGGCCGCGCAGAGCGTCCGCCACCAGGCAGAGACTGCGGTCGCCGCTCTGGTGACCATAGCGGTCGTTGTACATCTTGAAGAAATCGACGTCGATCAGCAGGACGGCGAAGTCGTCGCCATAGACCCGCCACATGTTCCAGTGCTTGCGCAATTGCAGATCGACGGCTCGCCGGTTGTCGAGCCCGGTGAGCGGATCGGTGTAGGAGAGCTTTAGCAGCGCCTCGCCACGCTCTGCGGCCGATTTGTGCTGGATACGCGCTTCGAGCGCGTTGACGAAGACGTTGTAGCGCTCCTGGTTGAGTTTCCAGTTCACGTAGGAGGTGAAGACAAAGCAGGAGACATAGAAGAGTGCAAACGCGAAGGCATAAGCGCCTTCGGGCCGGAAGCTTGCGAGCGATACGAGGAAGGCGAGGAGGATGGCTCCGGACGCTGTGAGTGAGAGGCTGAAGCGGAAGCTGAAGAACAGATTCTCGCCCATCATGAAGATCGCACCGAAGATCATGTAGTAGGAGATCGCTTCGCTGTGGGTCGTCATGAGCGCCGGATACATCCAGCCGACGTAGCCGAGTACCACGGCGCTGGCGCAGGTGCGGTCAAGCCATTCGGTTGCCACGTTCATCAACCGCTGTATTTCGAAGAGCGCGAGCGCGCCGACCCCGATGGCCATGCGGGCCGCGATCGTGTACTCGGCGACGTCCGGGATCAGGATGATGTCGGGGATGGCGAAGGCGAGATAGACGATAACCGCCACCCAGAACCCCTGCCTGACGGCGGTTCGGCGGCCCTCCTCGTCCTGTCGGCGGTAGAGTTGCCGCAGTTCCGCCTCGGGCGGAAGACTGGGGGTCTCATGCCGCTCTTCGTCGATTCCGCCAGTCCAGGTGTGCCTCATGCCCCTTCTCACAGTCTCCTGCCGCTCGGCAGATCATGACCGCGCAGCTGCGCATAATCGCGTGCAATATGTCTTAATCACATTCCAATGCAAGGTGACAGGCGATCTTCTTCAAGTCATCACTACAGAGTAAAAGGTGTTCGTGAAAATTAAGTTAAATTGAATTTTTGTGCCAAAATGCTACATTTCTTTACCCTGCCTTTTTATGATTTCTCGCACTGTACAAGTTGTAGCAAATCAGGTCATTCTCCCGCACGTAGTTAAACAATTGTTAAGGAGCGGGGCCTGCATGAGTCAGTTGAAAGTAGTGTTCGACGGCGAAAGCCTTATCACACCCGACGCGATCGCTGGAGGAACAGCGGCGGGAGACTATGAGCACTTCGACGAACAACTCGTGACCGGTCGCGGCGAAATCGCCGTGATGCTGGAGCTCGCAAGGCAGCGCTCCGAGAGGGCAGACGATCCGCGCGCCATCATCGACTACGTTGCAGGCGCGCTTCACGATATTCGTTCCCGACTCCATCCGACCGTCTGGAAGGCACTCGTACCGGTGGTGCAGCGCCACCCGATATCGGCGTTCTTCCTCGAGGACCCGTTTACCCGCTGGTCTTTCGAGAAGCCGCGCGGATATTCGGGCGACGCGCATCTTCTGGATTTCATCTATGGTCATCCGGATGCCGAAGCCGAGATCGCCGCGGCAACGCCGACCGGCAAGGCTCTCTATGATTATACGAAGGACGCCTCGTCGTCGGTCGCCGTCCGCGAGCGCCGCGATCTGCTGACAAAATATGTCGATCAGGTTGCCGATGCACGGGGACCGGAGACCGAGATCCTGACCATCGCCTCAGGGCATCTGAGGGAAGCGGATCGGTCCGTCGCGCTACGCGAGCAGCGGCTGAAGCGCTGGATCGCCCTTGACCAGGATCCGCTGAGTGTCGGGTCTGTCGCCCGTGATTTCCAGGGAACTTCTGTCGAGGCCGTCAACGGTTCGGTCCGAAGCATTCTGAACGGCAAGCAGAAGCTCGGACGGTTCGATTTCATCTATGCAGCCGGCCTCTACGACTACCTCGCGGAAAACGTGGCAGTGAAACTGACGCAGAAATGCCTCGAGATGCTGAAGCCCGGCGGGCTCTTCCTATTTGCCAATTTCGCCGAGGGTATCCGCGTCGAAGGTTACATGGAAACCTTCATGAACTGGGAACTCCTCTGGCGCAACGAAGCGGACATGTGGCGCATCGTCAACGCCAGCATCGACCGCAACACGGTCGAGCCGCAGGTCTGGTTCGGCGAAAACCGAAACATCGTTTACGGCACGCTGCAGCTCCGCACGTGAGGACATCCGAAACCCCGGTTCGAAGGCTCCGGGGGTTCGACGCCATAAGCCAGAACCCGAGTTAGAAGTCGGCGACCTTACCCCACGAGCTCTTTCCGAACCGGTCTGGATGATAGGGTCTCGGGTCGACGATCGGCTCGTCGCCAGTCATGATGTCGGCGATCAGATGGCCGGCGCCGGGGCCGATCCCAAAGCCATGGCCGCTGAACCCGGCCGCAAGGACGAAGCCGGGAAGCCCCGTCACTTCGCCGATCGCGGGCACGCCGTCCGGTGTACTGTCGATGTAGCCCGCCCAGGTTGCCGTAACTGGGCGGCCGTCGAGAGCCGGCAGCAGTTCGATCGCCCGCTTATGGGTGAGGCGGATCGTGCCCTCGTCAACGGCCGGGTCGAGGATGCGCATCCTTTCCATCGGCGTCGGCCGGTCGAGACGCCACCGTGCGAGGCTCTCATGGCCCGACCGGACGCCCTCCAGCCCTCCGGGAGCGAGGCTCTTCCACCGCCGCAGGAACATTGGCAGAAATTGCGGAGCGAAACGAAGCTGCTGGGCGGTTGGGTCGACCCGACCACGGCCGCTGATTGCAAGCGTATGGCCGCCGTTGCCGCGGCGGGTAACCGAGATCGCGGCGGTGTGCAGAGCGTCCGGTATCGTGCCCTCGCCGGGGCCGACCGAGAGGATAGACGAACGGATCGATGCCTGCGGAAAACGGAACCCGAGCTGGCGGCAGAAGGCCGATGCCCAGGCGCCGCCGGCAAGAACGGCAAGCTTGGTGCGGATCGTCCCGCGTTCGGTAACGACGGCGCTCAGCCGGCCGCCTTCCGTTTCGATGCCGCGCGCGGCACAGGACTGGTGCACCGTGCCGCCGAGTTTCAGGATTGCGTGGGCGACGGCCGGTGCGGCGCTCGCCGGATTGGCGATGCCGTCGCTCGGCGAGAAGACACCGCCTTTCCAGACCCTTCCGGTCGTCTCGGCCCTGGACGTCGCGGCAGCCTGGTCGAGCATGTGGGTGGTGACGCCGACGGTGCGGGCGAAATCGCGCCAGCGTGCCCAGCCTGACAGCTCCTCCTCGTTGTTGCTGAGATAGAGGAGGCCGCAGCGGCGGAAGCCGGTGTCCTCACCGGTTTCGGCCGCAAACTCTTCCCAGAGGTCGAGACTTTTCGTTGCCATGGGGAGCTCGCGGGCGTCGCGGTTCTGCTGGCGGCACCAGCCCCAGTTTCGGCTCGATTGCTCGGCGCCGACACGACCCTTCTCGAGGATAGCAACCTTCAATCCGCGTTTGGCGAGATGGTAGGCCGCAAAGACGCCGACGATTCCCGCGCCGATCACCACCGCATCGGCGGCTTCCGGCAGGTCTGGCGTCGTCTCGATCAGCATCAGGGGTGCGGGCATGATCATCTCTCCTTTTCCTCGCGAGAATAGCGCTGGAATTCCGGAGCCGTTGCCGCATATCGGCGGTCCGCAGCAGAAGATTCCGTTCTTTCATGGGCCGGCGGATCATTGTGCCTCGGGCGGTGGCGCCAAACGGAATAGACGCGCCAGGACAAAGTGTTAATGTGATTTCGAGGATGTCGCAGCATAAAATGCTACCGTCCGACAGGTCCCATACGCCGGAGGAAGTGCCATGAAACTCGACCGTATCGACATCAAGATTCTTCACGAGCTGCAGAAGAACGGTCGCATCACCAATGTCGAGCTGGCCGAACTCGTCCATCTCTCACCAAGCCCGTGCCTCATGCGCGTGAAGAAGCTGCAGCAGGAGGGCTATATCGAGGGCTATTCAGCCCAGATCAATCTCGCAAAACTCGGCCAGACGCTGACCGTCTTCACCGAGATTACGCTGAAGAACCATCGCCAGATCGACTTTGCCCGCTTCCTCGCGGCGGCAGAAAAGGTCGATCAGATCATCGAGTGCCATCTGGTGTCCGGCGGCTACGACTATCTCCTGAAATTCGTGACGGCAGGCATTGGTGAATACCAGACGATCATGGAACGGCTGACCGATCTCGATATCGGTATCGACAAGTACTTCAGCTTCGTCGTTTTGAAGTCGCCGATCGTCAAGGCGCACCTGCCGCTGACGAGCCTCTTCCCCGTTTGACACCCCAGGGCCCGGTCGGCCCTGGACGGCCGCACCGTCAGGCGTGGCTGTAGGCCTTGACCTGCTCCGGATCGAGATTGAGGTTGTCGAGCCAGGTCGGGTCGAGTTTCGGCACCGACGAGAACAGCAGGCTGGAATAGGGATGGGTCGGCGCCTTGGCCTGCGCGGGGGTCAATTCCTCGACCTTCTTGCCGTCATACATCACGACGATCCTGTCGCAGATCGCCTCGACGACGGAGAGGTCGTGGCTGATGAAGACGTAGGAGAGCGACAATTCCCTCTGCAACTCCTTCAGGAGGTCGATGATTGCGGCGGCGACCACAGTGTCGAGCGCCGAGGTGATCTCGTCGCAGAGGATGAGCTTCGGCTCGGCGGCGAGGGCGCGTGCGAAGTTGACGCGCTGTTTCTGTCCGCCCGAAAGCTCGGCCGGCCGGCGATGGCGCAAGGCCCTGGGCAGGTGCACCATGTCGAGAAGTTCGTCGATCCGCGCGTCGCGGGCCTTGCCCTTCATGCCGTGGTAGAAGGTCAGGGGGCGCCCTAGGATATCCTCGATGGACTTCGCCGGATTGAGCGCGGTATCGGCATACTGGAAGACGATCTGTAGTTCCCGCACCTGGTCGCGGGTGCGCTGGCGGCTCGACGGAGCGAGTTCGTGGCCGTCGAAGGTCATCGTTCCGGCGGAGACGGGCAGGATGCCGGCAATGGCGCGGGCCAGCGTCGATTTTCCGCAGCCCGATTCCCCGATGATGCCGAGATTGCGGCCCTTTTCGACGCAGAGGCTCACCCCACTGACCGCGCGCACGAGCGGCAGCCCGTCGGCCTGCATCGGACCGTAGCCTGCAATCAAGTTGTCGATCTTGAGGAGTGGCGCCTGCCCTTGCTCGATAACGGCAGCGTCATCACGGGGCTTCGGTTCGAAGGCCGCGAGGAGCTCGCGCGTATAGGGATGCGTTGCACGGTGGAGGATGTCATCCGTCGAGCCGGTTTCCTGAACCTCGCCGCCGCGCAGTACCATGATGCGGTCGGCGATTTGTGCGACGACTGCGAGATCGTGCGAGACGTAAACGCCAGCGATCCCGCCGGCCTTCATCGCAGACTTGAAAGCCTTTAGCACTTCGATCTGCGTCGTTACGTCGAGCGCGGTCGTCGGTTCGTCGAAGATGATGAGCTTCGGATCGCCGATCATCGCCATCGCGGCAGCGAGCCGCTGCAACTGCCCGCCGGAAACCTGGTGCGGGTAGCGCTCACCGATATGGTCGGGGTCGGGAAGCGACAGCGCTCGGAAGAGCTCGATCGCCTTGCTCCTGGCTTCTGCGGGCGACATCAATCCGTGGATCTTCGTCACTTCGATCACCTGGTCGATGATGCGGATCGCCGGGTTGAAGGCGGCCGCGGCCGATTGCGGTACATAGGCGACCTCCGTGCCGCGCACGGACGTAAGTTCGCGTTCACTGAGCTTCGCCATGTCCTTTCCGTCGACGACGACGCTGCCGCCGGATATCCGGCACCCGGTCCGCGCGTGCCCGAGCAGCGTGAGGGCGATCGTGGTCTTACCCGATCCGCTTTCGCCGATGAGCGCAAGGATCTCGCCGGGGGCGATGTCGAGGCTGACGCCCTTGATGATTTCGACGCACCGACCGGAGTCGGTCCTGGCCTCGACCTTGAGATCACGGACTTCGACAAGGTTGTTCATTCAGGCGCTCCTGTCGCGGATCTTTTGGGGGAGGTTGTCGATCAGGAGATTGACGCTGATCGTCAGGCTGGCGATGGCAAGGCTCGGGACGATGACCGCCGGCGCGCCGAAAGGCAGCCCGCCGATATTCTCGTGAACGAGCGCGCCCCAGTCCGCATAGGGCGGCTGCACGCCAAGCCCCAGGAAGGAGAGGCCGGAAAGCAGCAGCACGATGAAGACGAAACGCAGGCCGAGGTCGGCGAGTACCGGCCCGAGGATGTTGGGCAGGATTTCCGAGCGGATCAGATAGAGGGTTCCTTCGCCGCGGGTGCGGGCGACGGTGACGTAGTCCATCGTATTGATGTTGACGGCGAGCGCGCGGGCGAAGCGATAGGCGCCCGGCGTGTAGATGACCGCGAGCGTGATGATCAGGACCGTGAGCGAGGAGCCGACGGCCGCGACGATGACGAGGCCCGAGAGCTTGCCGGGGATGGAGTTCAACGCGTCGAGGAAGCGGCTCAGTGCCGCATCGAACCAGCCGCCCGTCACCGCGGCCGTCATGCCGAGGACGACCCCGCTGAAGCACGCGATGGAGACGGCGGCAAGCGAAATTCCGACCGTGTAGCGGGCGCCCATCAACGCACGCGAGACCATGTCTCGTCCGAGATAGTCGGAGCCGAGCCAGAGCTTGCTGCTGATCGGCCCAAAGAAGTCCTCGTCGACGATCTCGCCGACGGGGTGGGGGATGATATGCGGTGCAACGATCGCGATGACGCCCCAGAAGGCGATAACCGACAGGCCGATCATGCCGACCCAGTTGAAGCGGTAGCCGAATTTTCTCGACAGCATGGCGGGCAGGGTCATGGTCAGCGCAGCCTCGGATTTGCAAGAATGGCAATGATGTCGGCAAGCGTGATCAAGAGCAGGTAGCCGAAACAGAAGATCATCGCGCAGGACTGGATGAGCGGCAGGTCGCGGGTTTCGACGCCGTCGACCATCAGCTTGGCGACGCCCGGATAGTTGAAGATCGTTTCGACGATGATGACGCCGCCGACGAGGTAGGAGAGGGACAGTGCGATCGCATTGACGATCGGGCCGACCGCATTCGGCAAGGCATGGCGCAGGACCATGCGGGGCCGTGATGCGCCCTTAAGGAGCGCGGCCTCGACATAGGGGGTGTCGATTGTCTCGATCACGGCGGCGCGCGTCATGCGGATCATCTGTGCCGAGACCACGAAGGTCAGCGTGATGACCGGCATGGCGTAAATCTTCAGCATCTGCCCGATGGATGTGACATCGCTGGCGATCGAAAGTGCGGGAAGCCATTTGAGATAGACCGAGAAGATGAGAACGGCCGCCGTCGCAATCATGAATTCCGGGACGGAAATTACGCCGATGGTGCCGACCGTGACGATGCGATCATAAAGCGATCCCCTGTACATCGCGGCCGTGATGCCGAGCGTCAGCGCAAGTGGTACGGCGATTAGAGTGGTTACGCCGGCGAGCCGCATCGTGTTGACGAAGCGCCCGCCAATCAACTCGGCCACCGCAATATTATTGACATAGGAAGTGCCCAGGTCTCCGGTCGCGAGCCCCACCAGCCAGCGCATGAAGCGGACGAACGCCGGCTCGTCGAGATGCATGGCGGTCCGCAAGCCCGCCACCGCTTCCGGTGTCGCAGCCTGGCCGAGCAGGATCGTCGCGGTGTCGCCGGGAAGCATCGCCGTGGCGAAAAAGACCGCGAAGGAGACGATCAGCAGTGTCAGTGCCGCGATCAGAAGGCGCGCTCCGACGAGATTGAGTACATATGGGCTCATGAGAGGGCCCCTCTTCGGTTGAGCATCGATACGGCAGGCGATGCGATGCACGGGCCCGTGAAGATTACGGGCAAAAGACTGACACGTCATCGGTGACGATGGCGGGAAGGCGACGGACGCCTTCCCGGTTTTCAGCGGTTATCAGGCTTCGAGCCAGACATATTCGGCGAAGGCGTAGCCCATCTGGCCGCCGAGCGGATTGGCCTCGAGGCCCTTCAGCTTGCCGGAGATCGCGTCGACGTTCGAGATGTAGACGGGGATCACCGTGCCGGCTTCCTCGGCGACCATGACCTGCATCTCGCCATAGATTGTCTTGCGCTGGGTTTCGTCCAGCGAGCCGCGGGCCTCGACCAGCATCTTGTCGAATTTCTCCGACTTGTAGTGGCTTTCGTTCCAGGGCGCATCGGAGGCGTAGAGCAGCGAGAAGAGGATGTCCGCCGTCGGGCGCGGGTTGATGTTGCCGAAATGGACCGGCGCCTTGAGCCAATAGTTCGACCAATAGCCGTCGGAAGGCACGCGCTGGATGTCGAACTTCATACCGATCTCGCTGCCGGCCTGCTGGACGAGGGTGGCCATGTCGACCGAGGCCGTGGCGGCATCCGATGCGACGATCGGAATGGACTGGCCGAGGAGACCGGACTTCTCGAAGTGGAACTTGGCCTTCTCGGGGTCGTAGGCTTTGGCCTTGAGTTCGGCATTGTGGTAGATGTTTGCGGCGGAGATCGGTTGATCGTTCGCCACCTCGGCGAGCCCGCGCAGGACCGACTTCTTGATCTGCTCCCGGTTGACCAGGTATTTCATGCCCTGGATGAAATCCGCCTTGCTGCCCGGTTCCATGTCGAGGCGGATGTTGAGGTCGGTGTAGTTGCCCGAGGTCGTCTGGGACAACACGAAGCCCGGCTGGCTTTCGACGAGTTTCATCGAACGCGGTGTGATCGATGCCGCAAGATGAACGTCACCCGAGAGAAGCGCGTTGACGCGAGCGGTGTCGTCGCTGATGGCGAAATACTCGAAGGAGTCGATGTTGGCCCCGCCGGCCTTGAAGTAGTCCGGGTTCTTCACGAAGACGGACTTCACGCCCGGCTGGAAGGTCTCGACCTTGAATGCCCCGGTGCCGATACCCTTGGAGAAGTCGGTGGTGCCGTCCTGCACGATCATGAAGTGATGCATGGCCAGGATCGTCGGCAGGTCGGCGTTCGGATTGGCGAGCGTGATCTCGACGGTCAGCGGGTCCACGGCCTTAATGCCGGTGATCTGCTTGGCGATCGAATTGACCTTCGAGCCGACGTCCGGATCAAGGTGCCGCTTCAGCGAGAAGACGACGTCGGCGGAAGACAGCGTCTTGCCGTCGTGGAATGTCACGCCCGAGCGCAGCTTGACCGTCCAGACCTTTGCATCTGCCGTCTTGATGCTTTCGGCGAGCTCCATCTGGGTGATGCCGTCCTTGTCGAGGAAGGTCAGGCGGTTGTAGAGGGCGCAGCAACGGACATAGTCCGTCGACAGCGACGCCTTGGCCGGGTCGAGCGTGTCGGCGGTCGATGCCGACCATCCGGCTGCCTTCAGATGGCCGCCCTTCGTCGGCGTGGCGGCGACAACATTGGATGCGTGGCCGAGGACGAGGCCGCCGGCCGAGAGCGCAACGCCGCCGGCGAGCATCATGTGAAGAAGTTCGCGGCGTGTCGCGCCGCGACGGATGGCGTCTTCGACCATCGCGTCGTCATTTCCGGTCCAGTTGATAATCTTGTCGCTCATGTCATTTCCCCTTTTTTTGTCGGTTGAGGGCTGCCCGTCTTTCGCAGGTTCACCCGTGGCGTTTAGGACAGGTCATTTTCGGGCGGTTGCCACGGCCTCCGCGAGGTCGGCCATGGACGTGAAGTGATAGTCGGGCGTGGTGAATTCGGCCGGCTCGACGGTGCCGCCGTAGCCCTTCTGGGCGTGGCGCCGTTCGATCCAGCAATTGGTTATGCCGAGCTTCCGGGAAATCCCGATGTCGTGGTACTGGCTCTGGGCGACATGCAGGATGTCCGCCTTCGAGGCACCTTCCGAAGCGACGAAACCGAACACCTGTTCGAAGAAGGCCGGATCCGGTTTCTCGGTCCCCGTGTCGTCGGCGGTGAAGGCGGCATGGAAGGGATTGCCGAGTTCGACCGCAAAATGGTCGAAAGCCCAGCGCCGCGCATTCGTCATCGCGACCAGCCGATAGTCACGCGCAAGGCGGGCAAGCGCCTCGGCGCTGTCGGGAAACGCTTTCCAGCTTCTGGCGGAATCACGCAGTCGCTCGCCGTAGCGACGCTCGGCCGGAAGCCCGAGCGTCGGCGCGATCGCGAGATAGACTCGGACCAGATCGTCGGGAAAGAGATCGGCGCCGTCCGAGTAGCGGGCTTGCCTGTAGAGTGCCAAGGCTTCCTCGCCATCGATGGTCACGCCGGCTTCCATGGCGATCCCGGCCAGGCAATCCTTGAGACCCGCCTCGAAGTCGATGAGGGTGCCGACCACGTCGAAGGTCATGTACGTGAAATCAGGCAGTTGCTTGCTCAAGTCCGTTTCCCCAGTTGCGCCGCGCGCCGTTCGCGCTTGCGGCAGATTATTCCGTTCCCGATTTGGGCGACTGTCTCGCCTTCATTTCGAGCCCGCCGTTCGGTTCCGCGAGCCTTTTCGTTTATCAAGTGTGGCATTCGCACCGCACCGATTCCGCCGAAAAGACACAGCGGCGCGGCACAAAATTGCGAATCTGCCGACCCCCGCGACATTTGGGGGCAGGGCTCCCCCGGAGCGCTCAGCCCTTCAGGACGCGGCGCACATCCGGATCCTCGAGTGTCTGGTCCAGCGTCACGGCCGTGCGTTCGAGGATCGCGTCGATGTCCGTATCGGTGCAGCAGAGCGGCGGGGCATAGCCGAGGACGCCGTTTGCGAAGGCGCGGATGACGAGTCCGTTCTCCCACGCACGGTCGAATATACGCCGCGCCGCCTGCGCTTCGGCGGGCAGCGGTGTCTTGTTCTTCTTGTCGACGACCAGCTCGACCGCGGCGAGCATGCCGCGACCCCGAACCTCGCCGACCAGAGGGTGGTCCTTCAGAGCCTCGAGGCCGGCCATCAGCCGGGCACCGGCCTTTCTGCCGTTTTCGAGGAGGCCGTTCTCGTAGAGTTTCAACACTTCCAGGCCGACGGCGGCGCTGACCGGATGGGCCGAATAGGTATAGCCGTGGCCGACTGCCGAGGCGCCGGCGCCGTCGGCGATCGCCTGGTAGACATGGTCCGCCATGAACACGGCACCCATCGGGACGTAACCGGAGGTGAGACCCTTGGCGGTGGTGATGAAGTCGGGAACGACGCCTTCGTCGCTGCAGGCGAAAAGAGGCCCCGTCCGGCCGAAGCCTGTGATCACCTCGTCGGCGATGAAGAGGATTCCGAGTTCCCGGCAGAGATCGCCCATCGCCTTCAGCCAGCCGCGGGGCGGCACGATGACGCCGCCGGAGCCCTGGATCGGCTCGGCATAGAAGGCGGCGACCCGTTCCGGTCCGATCTCCTCGACCTTCGCCCGCAACGCCGCAAGGGAAGCGGCGATGACGGCTTGCGGATCCTCGCCGACGGGGTTCCGGTAAGGATAAGGGGATGGAATTTTGTGCTGCCAGTCGAAGGGAATGCCGAAGCCGGCATGGAACGCCGGCAGCGCCGTGAGCCCGGCGCCGACGGTGGAGGAGCCGTGATAACCCATCTCGATCGAGATGAACTGGTCGCGCCGGGGTTCGCCGCGCGCGGTCCAGTAATAGCGGACGAAGCGGATCGTACTGTCGACGGCATCCGATCCGCCGAGGGTGAAATAGACATGGTCGAGATCGCCCGGCGCGCGCTCGGCCAGTTCGGAGGCGAGACGGATCGCCGGCTCGGAGCCCAACCCGAAATAGGCGGTCGCGTAGGGAAGTTCGCGCATCTGGCGGGCAGCCGCCTCGACGATGCTGTCGTGCCCATACCCGGCATTGACGCACCAGAGTCCGGCGAAGCCATCGACCAGTTGCCGGCCGCTCGCATCGGTCACCGTCGCACCCCTGGCAGAGGCGAGCACGCGCACACCCTGTTGCTCGTGGCCGCGATAGGAGGCGACCGGATGGATGAGGTGAGCGCGATCGAGTTCGATGAGGGAATTGCTGTACATGATCTTCTCCGGATCAGCCGAGGGCCTGGTTGGCGAGGGCAAAGGTGATGACCGCAGACTTGGCACGGTCCTCGACGGGGCGGGCCATGGTGATGCCGCCGCCGACATGGGCGAGACCCTGCGCGGCAAGCCATTCGGCGAGCCCGGCTTCGGCGCCGGTGTCGACCCGCAGGAAGCGGCCCGGCCGTTTCACTATGAAATGTGAGACGAGGGTCTTTGCATCCTGAAGCGTCGACGCGACGACGGGGCCGATCACTTCGCCTCGACCGAAGGACCGCAATGCGGCGAACGCTTCGACCTGCCCGTTGCGACGAAGGACCGCAAACTCGCCAATCGTGGCGAGATAGACGATCAGTTGTTCCCGGTCGGCTCCACAGGCGGCACGATCAAGGGCAATGATCGCCGTCAGGTCCGCCGAGGAGGCGGGTTCGACGCCCGCAGGCGCCGGCATCTCGCCGGCGATGCCCTGGTGCTGCAGAATGGTTCCGGTCTGGCGGAAGCCGAGCTTTTCATAGAGTGGCAATCCTTCCGTCGTCGCGACGAGTCGCAGCGGAAGGTTGCCGGCGAGCCGGAATGCCGCATCCATGAGCTTGCGCCCGAGACCCTGGCCACGCATCGCCTCGTCGACAATCACCATGTTGATGGTGGCGGCATCGGTCTTGAATGCGGTGGCGAACACCGTGCCGACGACCTGTCCATCGCCGTCGATGGCGGCGACGCCGTCGCTCAGTGAAAGCGCCAGTCGCCAGTCTTCGAGGCGGTGTGGCCATCCGGCCTGTCGGGAGAGGCGCAAGGCGCCCTCGAGGTGCTGCTCTCCGAAGCGCTCCAACTGTGTCTGCAATGTTCGCATGGGCGGATCCTTCATGTCTTGCCCATAGTGTCGAGGCTTCGGGGCCGGCAGATCGTCCGAAGGCGGTCCTGGCCCCGACATCTTCCGCCGTAGCACCAGTGGCTCGCCGCATCTTATGCTGCGGTTGGCTGGATAGGGATCCAAGAGGCACGCAGGCGTCGCGCCGACGGAGTATGAACAGGAAACTTGCGTCGGAAGGCGACATCCAATTGTGCGCTGTTGAAAGTTGCATTCCGTTGTGGAATATCGGCAGTGACTGAATAAAGAATGGCTGCTGCTCAGCGGTCGCATTGCACAGCTCGACGCCGGGGGATGAATGCCGACATTCACAGCGGGTATGCGGGCGGTGCGGGAATCAACCTCAGCCAAAACCGGTTTCCAAGATGGCACCCGCCGCTCGCCGGCGAACTCGCGTGTCCGTGGCTTGCAGGCCTCGAGTGCTCTCTGCGGCGCCTCTGCTCTTGCAAGCCTTTTGTTTCCCTTTGCAGGCGCGTTGCTGGCAGGCTCCGACGCCGCCTGGGCCGCGTGCGCGCCCGGTGCCACGGCCGCTTGCAGTGCCCCCGGCGGTGCTGGTTACACTGATCGCAGCGGTGACGGGGGTGCCGGCAACGGCGATGGCGGCGGGGCAAGCGTCCTGGTCGGCCCCGACACGGTGGTCTTCCCGGGCAGTCCCGGCACGAACGGTGCCGGGGGAGCGGGAGCTTCTGGCGACAACGCGGGCGGCGCCGGTGGTTCTGCGGGTTTCTCGAACGGTTCCGGGACGATCTCGATCGTCGGGGACTTGAGTGGATCAAATGGCGGGACCGGGCCCGACGGCTTCAATTTTGCGTCGGGTGGCGGCGGCGGCGGCACCGGCGTCTACTTCGGCGGCACCAGCCTCTCCCTGAGTTCGGGCGTTACCGTGGCCGGCGGGAACGGCGGCGCAGGGGGTGACGGAACGTCTGGCCCCTCCGCCAACGGCGGCGGGGGTGGTGGTGGCGGCTCCGGCATAGCGATCTACGGCGCCGGGACTCAATTCACTAATAGTGGGGGCAGCGTCGTCGGCGGCAACGGCGGTGCGGGCGGTGGCGGCGGTTTTGCCGGCGGCGGCGGCGGCGGCGGGGACGGCCTGCTGATGCTCGGGGTCGGGACGATCGTCACCAACATCGGGACGATCACGGGCGGCATCGGCGGAGCGGGCGCAGTCGGACTCAGTTCGACGAGTTCTGCCGGCGCGAGCGGCGCTGGGGTCAATATGGCCGGCTCCGGCGGTATCCTGCTCAACGCCGGTACGATCACCGGCGGTGCCGGTACCGGCGATGGGGCGGCCGGGGTCGGCGTTACCACTTACGACGGAAATATCATCACCAATGCCGGAACCATTGCCGGCGGGCTTAATAGTGATGGGGTCACACGTGCTGCCGCCATCCGCTTCGGTGGTAGCAATAATGTGCTGGATCTCCTGACCGGTTCGGCCTTTCTGGGCGATCTCGAGCTGACCTCGGGTGCTTCTGCCACGATCGCTGCACAGAATACGGGCCTGACACTCGGCAACGATGTGAGTCTCGCAAGCGGGTCCTCGGTGACGTTCAGTGCCGGCGTGGCGGCCCTGTCCGTATCGGGCGTCATCTCCGGCAGCGGCGATCTCACCAAGACCGGGGCGGGCGTGTTGACCCTGAACGGCGTAAATACATATACCGGCCTGACGACCGTCAGCGACGGCAAGCTCGTGATTGGTGATGCTAGCCATCCCGGAGCGACCATCGCAGGCGCCGTGACAGTCCTCAATGGCGCGACCCTCGGCGGGTCGGGAACGGTCGGAACCACGACGATGGCCACCGGAGGTGTCATTGCGCCGGGCAATTCCGTTGGCACGCTGACGGTGAGCGGCGATCTCTCCCTCTCGTCGGGATCGATCCTCGATTATGAACTCGGCAGCCCCGGAACATCTGCGGCAAGCCCGGGAACGAGCGATCGCATCGACGTGACCGGCGACCTGACGCTGGACGGCACGCTTGACCTTTCCCAGAGTGGCAATGCCGCAGACGGGACGGCCGGCTTCGGGTACTACCGCCTGATCACCTATGGCGGGACACTGACCGACGACGGGATGGTCATCGGCACGACGCCAGTCTTGTCCGATCCGGCGGACTACGCGATCCAGGCGGGCGGCGGCAATGTCGACCTGTTCATCGCTGCATCCGGCGACGACACCCTGCAGCACTGGCAGGGTGGCAACGGTACATGGAACGCGACCGATGACAAATGGCTCAGCACCGGCGGCGTGATCCCCGTCGCCTGGGCGGGAAATACGGCGGTGTTCAAGAACGAGCCCGGCGGCTTCAGCGGCGGCACGATCACCGTGACCGGCACGCAGAGCTTCAAGGGGTTGCAGTTCGTCGACGGCGGCTACCGCCTGGAAGGCGCCGGAGAACTCCTGGTGGACGGGTCGGCGCGCGCGGACGGCAACGCGGAAATCCGCGTGCTCGCGAATGAGACGGCGGAAATCGCCACCGAGATCTCCGGCACCGGCGGCATCTCGAAGACCGAAGGCGGCGTCCTGGTGCTCGCGGGGTCCAACACCTATCAGGGCAGTACGCGGCTGCTCGGCGGCACGATTTCCGTCTCGGCGGATGGGAACCTCGGCGATGCCGCGGGTGCCCTGGCCTTCGACGGCGGCACTCTCAAGGTGACCGGCACAAGCTATAACGGGACGGCACGGACCCTTTCCTGGGGAGCGGGCGGCGGCGGACTGGAGATTGTCGACCAGAACAACACCTTCACTCTTTCGCAGGACATCGTAGGCGGTGGTGCACTCGTCAAGAACGGTACCGGCACGCTCATCCTGACCGGCACGAACTCCTACGGTGGGACACTCGTTGCCGCCGGAACCCTCCGCGGCGACGCGGCGTCGCTTGCCGGCGATATCGGGAATGCGGGGACGGTCATCTTCGACCAGAGCGCCGACGCGAGCTTCGCCGGTGATATCTCGGGCTATGGTGGCACGAGCGGGACGATGGTGAAGCAGGGTGCCGGAACGCTGACGCTCGCGGGGACTTCATCCCTCGACTGGACGATCGACGACGGTGGGCTGACGACTGCGGCCGAGCGCTTCACCGGCGATGCGGTGATTGCGGCCGGCGGCAACCTCACTTTCTCCCAGCAGGCGGACGCCCAATATGGCGGCACGCTCTCCGGTTCGGGCAGCGTGGTCAAGAGCGGGGACGGGGCGCTGCTCTATACCGGGGACGGGTCGGGCTTCACCGGCACCACCACCGTTGCCGGCGGGCTCCTGAGCGTCGGTCTGACGGGGGAACGACCGTCCTCGGCGGGGCCATAGACGTGCTCTCCGGCGCGACGCTCGGCGGGTCGGGCACGGTCGGCACGACGACACTCGGCGCCGGCGCGACGATCGCGCCGGGCAACTCGGTTGGAACCATCAATGTCGTCGGCGACGTGGTCTTCGACGCCGCATCCAGCTATGAAGTGGAAGTCGATCCGGCAAGCACTGACAGCGACCTCATTCACGCGACAGGAACCGCCTATCTGAATGGTGCCACCGTCGCCCATGTCGGCATGACCGGGAGCTACCGGCCGTTCTCCACCTATGTCATCCTGACCGCCGACGGCGGTATCGACGGCACGTTCGGCGATGTCGTCTCGAACTATGCTTTTCTCACGCCGGAGCTCGGCTATGACGCCAACAACGTCTATCTCGAACTGACGCGCAACGACATAGACTTTGTCGACAAGGCGAGGACCAGGAACCAGAAGGCGACCGCTGCGGGCGTCGAGGGACTCGGCCTCGGTTCCGAAATCTACGGTGCGGTCGCGATCCTGCCTGACGACGAGGAACTGATCGGCCAGGCGTTCGACGCGCTTTCCGGCGAGATTCATGCCTCGGCCAAGACGGCACTGATTGAGGAGAGCCATTTCGTGCGCGATTCCGTCAGTGAACGCCTGCAGGCTGCATTCTCCGGCGTTCCCTCATCCTCCATGCAGACCATGGCGTACGGGCCTGTCGGGTTGCACTCTGCGCCGGCCGATGCCGACGGACTGCTTGCGTGGGGCCACGCCTTCGGCGCCTGGGGCTCTTCGGACGGCGACGGCAATGCTGCTGCACTTGATCGCTCGATCGGAGGATTTCTCGCCGGCATTGACGGTGCGTTTTCTCCCGACGTCCGGGTCGGCCTGCTGACAGGTTACAGCCACACCTATTTCGCGTCGAACGACAGGTCATCTTCCGGTTCGAGCGACGATTATCACATCGGAGCCTACGGCGGCGGCCGTTGGGATGCTTTCCGGTTTACAGGTGGATTGGCCTATACTTGGCACGACATCGGAACCGATCGCTCCGTCGCCTTCAACGGCTTCTCCGATCGCCTGTCCGCCGCCTATGATGCCCACACCTTCCAGGCCTTCGGTGAAGCGGGATACCGGATCGACACTGCCAACGGCTTCTTCGAGCCCTTCGCCGGCCTTGCACATGTCAATCTCCGCACAGGCGCCTTCAGCGAAGATGGCGGCGCGGCGGCGCTGGCGGCAGGTGCCCAGTCGACCGCAACGACCTTCACCACGATCGGACTGCGCGTCGCGTCGGACCTGGGTGCGCCGGATCTGCGAGCCCACGGCACGCTCGGCTGGCGACATGCCTTCGGCGACACGGTGCCTCAGTCGACGCAGGCCTTTGCCGGTGGTGATGCATTCACAGTTGCGGGTACGCCGATTGCCGAGGACGCCGCCGTTATCGAGGCAGGTCTCGATTTCGATATCGCCACGGGCGCCAGGCTCGGACTTTCCTACAACGGCCAGATCGCAGCCGACGCTCGGGAACACGGATTCAAGGCGAGGATCGACGTGCGGTTCTGATACGTCCTGTCGTGGAAGGCGTGGCGCTTCACCGGCGCCGCGGCCGTATGATCCGACGGGATGGAAATCTGCAAACATTGGCATGTGCTGTTCTCGGCCGTTGCGACCTGTCGCAACCATCTGCCAGCCGATGCTCCGCATACAGAATATTCTGCTTCGAGGCGCGGCAATTCAGTCGGGCTGGCGGCCTGAACGCGGCTTATGATGATCCCAATAGCCGATCCGGCTCCCGCGCCGCTTTCTCAAAGGATGCCCCGCA
This sequence comes from Ciceribacter thiooxidans, assembly GCF_014126615.1. Classification (NCBI taxonomy): domain Bacteria; kingdom Pseudomonadati; phylum Pseudomonadota; class Alphaproteobacteria; order Hyphomicrobiales; family Rhizobiaceae; genus Ciceribacter; species Ciceribacter thiooxidans. The sequence goes on along the minus strand of NZ_CP059897.1, from coordinate 1,256,104 downwards.
TGACGACCTTCCGCCCGAAATACATCACCTTCGACTGCTACGGCACGCTCACCAATTTCCAGATGGCGGAAGCCGCGCGCGATCTTTACGGCGATCGGCTCGACGAGCCGAAGATGCTGGAGTTCATCAGGAACTTCGCCGCCTACCGGCTCGACGAAATCCTCGGCGACTGGAAGCCCTACGCCGAAGTCGTGCACAATGCACTCGAGCGCAGCTGCAAGCGCAACCATGTTTCCTTCAAGGACGAGGATGCGCGCATGGTCTACGAGCGGGTTCCGACCTGGGGACCGCATGCCGACGTGCCGGCAGGGCTTGCGAAAGTGGCGAAGGAAATTCCGCTCGTCATCCTGTCCAACGCCATGAACGCGCAGATCATGTCCAACGTCGGGAAGCTCGGCGCCCCCTTCCACGCCGTCTATACCGCCGAACAGGCGCAGGCCTACAAGCCGCGCTTCAAGGCCTTCGAATACATGCTCGACATGCTGGGCTGCGGTCCGGAAGACATTCTTCACTGCTCCTCGTCCTTCCGCTACGATCTCATGTCCGCCCACGACCTCGGCATCAAGAACAAGGTGTGGGTCAATCGTGGACACGAGCCGGCAAATCCCTTTTACGGTTACGTGGAAATCTCCGACATTTCCGGACTTCCTGGCGTGGTCGGGCTCTAGGCGAGGCGGAGATGCCATGAAATACCTGTCCTATTGGCATGACACCGCACCCGCCTTCGCCGGCGGAACCGAAGGAGATGTCGAAGGTCACTTCGATGTCGCAGTCATCGGCGGCGGCTTCACCGGACTGGCCGCGGCCCGAAGGCTCGCCATGGGCGGCGCGCGGGTCGTCGTGCTGGAGGCTGAACGCGTCGGCTCCGGTGCATCCGGTCGCAATGGTGGACATCTCAACAACGGTCTCGCCCACAGCTATCTCGCCGCCAAGGCGGAGCTCGGCAAGGAGCGGGCCATCGCGCTCTACAGGGCGCTCGACGAGTCCGTCGATGAGATCGAGGCACTGGTCGCCGTGGAAGGCATCGACTGCAATTTCCGCCGTGCCGGCAAGCTGAAACTGGCTTCGAAGCCGCAGCATTTCGAGGCCATCGCCCGCAATTTCGAGGCCGTGCACAGCGAGGTCGATCCCGACACGGCGCTTCTTTCGGCCGCCGACCTGAAGAACGAGGTCGGGTCTCTCTTCCACGGCGCGATGCTCTCGAAGAAGAGTGCCATGATGCACATGGGCCGTTATGCGGCCGGTCTTGCCGATGCGGCCTGCCGGCGCGGCGCGGTGATCTACGAGAATGCAGCGGTCATCGATCAGGGCACGGCCGGTGCGCGTCACATCCTGCAGACGACGCGCGGAACGGTCACGGCCGATCAGGTGCTGGTCGCGACAGGAGCCTATACGACGCCGAGTTTCGGTTATTTTCGCCGCCGTATCATCGCCGTCGGCAGCTTCATCATCGCAACACGGCCGCTGACCGATCAGGAAGTGGCCGTGACGATGCCGGGTAACCGCACCTGCGTCAATTCGATGAATATCGGCAACTACTTCCGGCTGTCGCCGGACAATCGGCTGATCTTCGGCGGGCGCGCCCGCTTCTCCGCCACGTCCGACCAGCGCTCCGATCAGAAGAGCGGCGAGATCCTGCGGGAAAGCCTCGCCCGGATTTTCCCGCAGGTCGCAGATGTCGAGATCGACTATTGCTGGGGCGGGCTGGTCGACATGACGAGAGACCGCTATCCGCGGGCCGGCTACCATGACGGCCTCTGGTATGCGATGGGCTATTCCGGCCATGGCGCGCAGTTTTCCACCCATCTCGGCATGGTGATGGCGGATGCGATGCTCGGGCGGGACGACCGCAACCCGTTGAAGGGCCTCGACTGGCCGGCGGTGCCGGGACATTTCGGCAAGCCGTGGTTCTTGCCGCTCGTCGGCCTCTACTACAAGATACTCGACAGGATCCGTTGAAGGTGGGACTCACGGAAGGGCATTGACGCCCGGTCGATGCCGCAGGCGCTCGGCGGCGAAGTCGACGAAGGCACGCACCCGTGCCGACACCATGCGCCCTTCGGCATGCACGATGTGGACCGGCACCGGCTCGCGCTCGTAATCGGCAAGGACGACCTCAAGCCGCCCGGCCTCGACATCTGCCGCTACCTGATACGACTGGAAGCGGGAGATACCCCATCCGGCGACAGCTGCGGCGATGCTCGCATCATTGGTATTGCAGATGAGACGGGGAGCGATCGGAACGCGGATGTCGTTGTCACGCCCGAACAACCATTCGGAATGGCCGAAAAGGCCGTCGCGTCCGATGACCCGATGGTGCACAAGGTCCTGTGGCGTTTGCGGCTCGCCGAAACGGCTGAAGTAATCGGGTGACCCGCAAAGAACCTGACGGATAGACCCGACCCGCCGCGCGACGAGGCCCGAGGCGGGCAGGGTGGCGATCCGCACCGCGACGTCCAGCCCCTCCTCGACGAGGTTCGCCACACGGTCAAGGAAAACCGTCTTCACCTGCATGGCCGGGTAGCGATCGAGGAAGTCGAGAACCACCGGCAACACATGGATGCGGCCGAAGAGCGTCGGCGCCGTGACCGTGAGCAAGCCCGCAGGTCGGGTGAAACTCCCGGCGGCATTCGCCTCGGCTTCGGCAATTTCCGCCAGGATGCGCCGGCAGTCGGCGACATAGCCTTCACCGGCGGCGGTCAGCTTCAGCGACCGGGTCGTGCGGACGAGGAGCCGCGTGCCGATGTGCTTCTCCAGGCTGGCGACCGCACGGGTCACGGCCGGCGGGCTCATATGCAGTAGTCTCGCGGCCGGTGCAAAACCGCCGCAGTCCACCACCTGGGTGAATATCCGCATCGCTTGCCAGCGATCCATACCTGAAGCTCCCGCGCATCATTCCACTCAATGCAATAGTCCAGTGTCGATAACGATAGTTCTCAACATCGAAAATAACAATCACTCTGCGCCATCGTCGTTTGCAGGAGACCCGACATGAAGCTCTACTATCATCCGCTATCCGGCCACGCTCACAGGGCACGGCTCTTCCTTTCACTGCTCGACATCCCGCATGAGCTCCAGAACGTCGATCTCGCCAAGCGCGAGCACAAGTCGGAGACGTTCCTCGCGATCAACCCGTTCGGGCAGGTTCCCGTTCTCGACGACGACGGGACAATCGTTTGCGATTCGAACGCCATCCTTGTCTATCTCGCCAAGAAGACGGGCAGGACCGACTGGCTGCCGGAAGACCCGGCCGGTGCTGCTGCGGTCCAGCGGTGGCTTTCGGTGGCTGCCGGACAAATCGCCCACGGCCCGGCGCAGGCCAGGCTGATCAATGTCTTCAAGGCACCCTATCGGCCGGAGGAAGTCATCCCCCGTTCGCATGCGATCCTGGCCCTGATCGAAGGCGCGCTCGGCGGGAGAGAGTGGATTGCGGCCGACCATCCGACGATCGCCGACGTCGCTCTCTACAGCTATGTCGAGCGGGCGCCGGAAGGGGATGTCGACCTTAAGCCCTATCCGAACATTCGCCAGTGGCTCTGGCGCATCGAGGCACTGCCGGGGTTCGTCGAATTCCAGAAGACGCCGATCGGGATCGATGCCTGAGGGGAGATTGCCATGGATGACCCTGCGCTCCTCGGTTCACCCTGGCACGAGGGCGAACTTGCCCTCCAGAGGCGCTATGGCGTGGCGACGCGCATGGACGAGGTCGGCCGCCGTGTGCTGCGCGATCATCTCATTGATCAGCACCGGGAATTCTATCCGCTGCTGCCGATGGTGGTGCTCGCGGCCGTTGATGGGGAGGGGCATGTCTGGTCGACCCTGCGGGCGGGTCACCCCGGGTTCCTCCGGGCGCGCGACGCGCACCGGTTGACGATCGAATTCGCGCGGGATCCGGCGGACCCTGCCGACGCCGGCATGGAGGATGGTGCAGCCATCGGCCTTCTCGGGATCGACCTGACGACCCGCCGTCGCAACCGACTGAACGGCACCGTGCACCGCCACGAAGAAGGTTTCGATGTCGTCGTGGAGCAGAGCTTCGGCAACTGTCCCAAGTATATCCAGCTTCGGGAGCCCCGTTTCGTCCGCGATCCGGTAATGCCGTCGGCGGCACGGCCGGTGACCAGCGCCGGGCTCGACCCGGTCGCCCGAAGCCTCGTCGAAGGCGCGGACACGTTCTTCGTCGGCACCTATGCCGACATAGACGGTCGTCGCCAGGTGGACGTCTCCCATCGCGGCGGACGGCGGGGTTTCGTTCGCGTCGGCGACGACGGCTGGTTCACCATTCCGGATTTTGCCGGCAATCGCTTCTTCAACACGCTCGGCAACATCGCCGTCAATCCGCGGGCCGGGCTGGTCTTCACGGACTTTTCGACTGGTACCTTGCTACAGATGACGGGCGAGGCCGAATTGCTGCCGGACGACTTGGCCGATGTTTCGGTCGCCGGCGCGGAACGGTACTGGCGATTTCGCCCAAAACGCGTCATCCGCAGGGATGATGCGCTGCCACTTCGCCATGAACTCACCGAGTGGTCGCCGTTCTCACAGGCAACTGGTGAATGGGCGAAGTGACGACCGTCTGGCAGGTGGACCGGTTCAGGCGAGCCCTCCGATGTGGAAGGTTTTCATTTCCAGATATTCTTCGATGCCGGCCTGGGCGCCCTCGCGACCGAGACCGGACTGTTTCACGCCGCCGAAGGGAGCGACCTCGGTCGAGATCAGCCCGGTGTTGAGGCCGATCATGCCGGCTTCGAGCGCTTCACCCACGCGCCAGGAGCGCTTCAGGCTCTGGGTGTAGAAATAAGCCGCGAGACCGAACGGCGTGTCGTTGGCGATCCGGATCGCCTCGTCGTCCGTTTCGAAGCGGAAGAGCGGCGCGACCGGACCGAAGGTCTCTTCATGGGCGAGCAGCATATCGGTCGTCGCACCCGTCAGCACCAGCGGTGCCGTGAACTGAGGTCCGAGACCGTCGATTGTGGCGGCCGAGGCAATCTGAGCGCCTTTCGACAGGGCGTCCTCGACGTGCCGGTTGATCTTCTCGATCGCCGCCTGGTTGATCATCGGTCCGATCGCGACGCCCGGTTTCGTGCCGGGGCCGACCTTCATCGCATTGACGCGGGCGGTGAGCCTGTCGGCGAATTCGTCATAGACACTGGACTGGACCAGTATGCGGTTGGCGCAGACGCAGGTCTGGCCGCCGTTGCGGAACTTGGACGTGATCGCACCTTCGACTGCGAGATCGAGATCGGCGTCGTCGAAGACGATGAAGGGGGCGTTGCCGCCGAGCTCGAGCGACAGGCGCTTCACAGAATCCGCGGCCCCGCGCATCAGAAGAGAGCCGACGCGCGTCGATCCCGTGAAGGAGATTTTCCGCACCGTCTCGTTTTCCAGGATCTCGGCGCCGATTTCGGATGGCAGACCCGTGACCACGTTGATGACGCCGGCCGGAATACCGGCACGCTCGGCGAGCACCGCGATCGCGAGCGCCGAATAGGGCGTGAAGTCGGACGGCTTGATGACGACCGTGCAGCCGGCGGCGAGCGCAGGCGCGACCTTGCGGGTGATCATCGCATTGGGGAAGTTCCACGGGGTGATGATGCCGCAGACGCCGACCGGCTCCTTGAGAACCACGATGCGGCGGTCAGGCGTCGGCGAGGGGATCGTCGTGCCACCGATGCGGCGGGCCTCTTCCGCGAACCACTTGACGAAGCCTGCGCCATAGCGGATTTCACCGGCGGCTTCGCTTAAGGGTTTGCCCTGCTCGGTTGTGAGGATCAGCGCGAGGTCGGCCTCGTGCTCCGCCATGAGCGCGTACCATTTCTCGATGAGCGCCGCGCGTTCGGCATGGGTCCTGGCGCGCCAGGCGGGATAGGCGGCGCCGGCAGCGGCGATTGCCGCGCGGGTGTCCTCGGCTCCCATGTCCGGCACCGTGCCGATCATCTCCTGGGTCGCCGGATCGATGACCTCGATCACCTTGCCGGAGGCCGCCGCGCACCACTTGCCGCCGATGAGGCCGGCCTGGCGGAAAAGATCTTTGTCCCTGAGGGTCTTCATGGTGGTCATCCGTCTGAAAATACGTTGTCAGGCCAAGGCCGCGAGAACGGCCTCGGTGATCGTGTCGGTCTTGTCCTTGCCGGGCACCGTGCCGATGCCGGCGGCGGTCGTCCTTTCGATTGCCGCCATCACGGCCGCGGCCGCTTCCGTTTCGCCGAGGTGATCGAGCATCATGGCGCCCGACCAGATGGCGGCGATCGGATTGGCGATCCCGAGATGGGCAATATCCGGGGCAGAGCCGTGCACCGGCTCGAACATCGAAGGTGCCGTGCGGTCGGGATTGATGTTGGCCGAGGCGGCAAAGCCGAGACCGCCCTGGATGGCTGCACCGAGATCGGTCAGGATATCGCCGAAGAGGTTGGATGCGACGACGACGTCGAGGCTTTCGGGCGCCATGACCATGCGGGCCGCCATCGCGTCGATGTGGTAGCTGGTGACCTCGATATCCGGATATTCGGCCGCGAGCCGCTGGGTCACCTCGTCCCAGAAGACCATGGTGTGCTTCTGCGCGTTCGACTTGGTCACGGATGCGAGTTTTCCGCGGCGTGTGCGGGCCCGTTCGAAGGCGAAACGCAGGATGCGTTCGACGCCAGTGCGCGTGAAGATCGAGGTTTCGATCGCGACCTCGTCGGCGGTGCCCTGGTGAACGCGCCCGCCGGCGCCCGAATATTCACCTTCCGTGTTTTCGCGGATGCAGAGGATGTCGAAACCCTCTGCCTTCAGGGGACTCTGCACACCGGGCAGGAGGCGGTGCGGGCGAATGTTGGCGTACTGGACGAAGGCTTTGCGGATCGGCAGGAGAAGACCGTGAAGCGACACCGAGTCCGGCACCTCCGCCGGCCAGCCGACGGCGCCGAGCAGGATGGCATCGAAGCCGCGCAGCGTCTCGATGCCGTCGTCCGGCATCATCGCACCGGTTTCCTTGTAGAATTTGCAGGACCACGGGAATTCGCGGCCTTCGAACCTGAACCCGCCAGCGCTCGCCGCTTTCGTGAGAACCGCCCAGGCTGCGGCGGTGACGTCGCGTCCGATGCCGTCACCGGGGATCTGTGCAATTTTGTAGACCTTCATGGGTTTCCTCAGGCGGTTTCCTAGAGACTGATGAGGACGCTCTTCGTCCTGCGATTCGCGTGATAGGCTTCGCGGCCGAGATCCTTGCCGATGCCGGAGCGCTTGTAGCCACCCGTCGGCAGGATATGGTCGCGCGAGCGGCTGTAGCGGTTGATCCAGACCGTGCCGGCCTGCAACCGCCTCGTGAGGCGGACGGCGCGTGAAAGGTCACGGGTGAAGAGGCCGCTCGCCAGTCCGTAGTTCGGGTGGTCGGCGAGCGCGAGGGCCTCCTCCTCGTCGCGGAAGGTTTGCAGCGTCAGCACCGGCCCGAAGATCTCCTCGATGAGCGCGGGCGAGGCCTGATCGACACCTGCAATCAGCGTCGGCTGATAGAAATATCCGGGTGCATCCATCGGGGCCCCACCCGTCAGGCATTCGCCACCGGCACGGACGGCCGCCGAAACGATCGAATGGATGCGCTCGCGCTGCCGCTCGGAGATGATCGGCGAATACTGGCTCGCCGCGTCCCAGGTCGGGCCGGCGCTCGCCGCCTTCATGCGGCGGACGATCGCCGCCACGAGGGGTTCGGCGACAGCTTCCTCGACGATCAGCCGCGATCCGGCCACGCAGGCCTGCCCGGCATTCGAAAGGATGCTGCCGGCGATCGCCGCCGCGGCCTTGTCGAGGTCGGCATCGGCAAAGACGAGTTGCGGGCTCTTGCCACCAAGTTCCAGCGTCATCGGCTTGACGCCAGTGCGGGCGATGTTCTCCATGATCGCGGCGCCGGCGCGGGTCGAGCCGGTGAAGCTCACCTTGGCGATATCCGGATGGCCGGTAATCGCATTGCCGGTGACCGGGCCGTCACCGAGCACGACGTTGATGAGCCCAGCGGGGATGCCGGCGCGAACGGCAAGCTCAGCGATGCGGACGGTGGTGAAGGGCGTCATTTCCGACGGCTTGATCACCACCGCATTGCCTGCGGCAAGTGCAGGACCGAGCTTCCATGCCGCCATCGAGAGCGGGAAGTTCCAGGGCGTGATCGCGCCGACCACGCCGTAGGGTTCGCTCATGATCATGCCGAGGCTCGCATCGTCGGTCGGAACGAGATCGCTGCCCTCCTTGTCGGCGAATTCCGCGAAGAAGCGGATCTGCTCGGCCGACACGGCAATGTCGCCGTCGACCAGATGGCTGACGGGCCGGGTGGAGGAGACGGCCTCGAGCCTCGCGAGTGTCCCTGCGTCTTCCTCGATGAGATCGGCCCAGCGCTGCAGCACGCGCGTGCGTTCACGCGGGCGAAGGCCGCCCCAATTGCTGTCCTTCAGCGCCTTCCTGGCCGTTTGCACGGCCTGGTCAACAACGTCGCCGTCGGCAACGGGACAGCCGGCATATGCATGCCCGTCGGACGGACGATGCATGTCGATGATGCCGTCTGCGGCGATCAGCCTGCCGCCGATGAAGTGACCGACCGGAAAGGGCAGGCTGTCTGGATCGAAACTCAGCGTCATGGGTACACCTTTCATCACTGGAAGGGATGGTAGGCGACCCGGCGGAGCAGCTTGATCCGAGCAGCGAGCCGGCAATGGCGGAAAAAGCCGTTTTGCCGGCTCGCTGCAGCGTATTCTACGGCAAGCGGACCTTGCTCTCGGCCGAGGGCCGGGCTTCGTCGGTCAGCCCTTCGGGGTAACCGTCAAGTAGATCTTGCGGACCGTTTCGATCGTCTTCCAGACACCGGTAAAGCCCGGTTTCATGACGAAGCTGTCGCCCGCCTTGTAGATCACCGGCGCACCGCCCTCGGGCGTGATTTCAACGACGCCGGCGAGGATGTGGCAGAATTCGAAGGTTTCGCCCTTGATCGAGCGGGTTTCGCCCGGGGTCGCTTCCCATACGCCGGTATGCACCAGGTCTCCGTGGGCGACGTCCTGCGCCCAGGTCTTGAAGGCCGGACTTCCGGAAATCAGGCGGTCCGGTTGCGGCAGGCTTTCGCGCGGCGCAAAGGAGGGGTTCGGGTCTATGGTCTTGAGGAGCGACATGGTTTTCCTTTCAGGGTTCGAAGGTCAGTAGCCGCGGCTGGGGTCGATGAGCCCGACGGGATCGAGGCCTTCGCGCAGGCGCCTGATGTTGTCGACCACGGCACGGGCTGCGGTTTGCGGTTGGGTGACGCTTGCGACATGCGGGGTCAGCACGATCTTCGGATGGCTCCAGAAGGCATGTCCGGGAGGCAGCGGTTCCGGTTCGGTGACGTCGATCATCGCGCCCGACAGTTGCCCGCCATCCAGAGCCGCGATCAGGGCGTCATGGTTCAGCTGCGGGCCGCGTCCGACATGGACGAGCCCGGCGCCGCGCGGTAGCCTGTCGAAGAGGTCGGCATCGAGAAATCCTCGCGTCTCGTCGGTCAGCGGCAGCAGGCAGACGAGGATGTCGGATTGAGCGAGCATGGCGTCGAGACCGGCCTCGCCTGCAAAGCAGGTTACGCCATCGATCGTACGTTGCGACCGGCTCCAGCCGGAAAGCGGAAAGCCGAAGAGCTTCAGTCGTTCGATCACCGCCTGGCCGAGCATGCCGAGGCCGAGCACGCCGACATGACGTTCGCACGCCTGTGGCTGCGGCAGGGCTCGCCAGACCTCGTCGCGCTGCTGGCGGAGAAAGGCGGGGAGGGCACGATGAAGCGCCAGTACCGCCAGCACCGCATATTCCTGCATCATCCGGATGATGCCGTCCTCGACCATGCGGACGACCTTCACGGAAGCCGGCACATCGGCAAGCCGGAACTGGTCGACGCCAGCGCCGATGGAGAAGAGCACTTCGAGGTTGCGATAGCGCGCGAGATCGCGAGGAACCGTCCAGGTGATCAGGTATCGGACGGCGTCCGGATCGACCGTCGCCGGATCCATGGAAAAGGGCAGGTCGGGCAGTTCGCGAGCAAAGAGCTCCCGAAACACGGCGCCGCGCACTGCGTCGGAGTGGAACAGGAAGGTCATGGCGTTCTTCCACTCAGGCCAGGCACTGCCGGCCGAGCCGCTCGATCAGTGTCTCGCAGGCGGAGAGTTCCTCGGTGCAGATATATTCGTCCGGCTTGTGGGCGCGGTCGATCTCGCCGGGGCCGCAGATGATCGCGTCGATCCCTGCCCTCTGAAAGAGCCCGGCTTCCGTCCCGTAACTCACTGCCGCAAGCGGCACATGGCCGGTAAGGTCGCAGAGCAGGCCGGCAAGAGGCGACGTGCGCGGAAGCGACAGAGCCGGATAGCTGCTGAGTTCCTCCCATGTCACCCCGAAGCCCTCTGCCGTGAGCGCCTCGGCGGCTTCCCGCACAGGCGCGAGGAGAAGCCGCGGATCGACGCCCGCGATAGCGCGCGCCTCCAGCTCCGCTATGCAGAGGTCGGGAATGACGTTGACCGCCCGCCCGCCGTTCAACAGGCCGACCTGCAACGAGGAATAGGTGGGCTCGAAGGTTGCATCGAATGGCCCTGCGGTGAGTGCGGTTGCCGTGGCGACCGCCTTGGTCAGCACCGTCGCCATTCCGTGGATCGCGTTCAGCCCGAGGTCGGGACGCGAGGAGTGGCCGGCGTGCCCCCTGATCGCCACCTTCGCCGCCGCCTTGCCCTTGTGGGCGAGGATCGCCTGCAACCCGCTCGGTTCCCCGATCACCGCGCCGAGAGGCGGTGCGCAAAGGTCGGGAAGGCGTGCCAGCATGTGCGGGACGCCGCGGCAGCCTGCCTCCTCGTCATAGGAAAAGGCGAGGTGGATCGGCCGCGCCAGTGTCAGCTTGGCGAGTTTCGGAACGGTTGCGAGTGCCGCGGCAAGGAAGCCCTTCATGTCGGTGGCGCCGCGCCCGTAGAGGCGGTTCGCCTCCTTGCGCAAGCGGAACGGGTCGCCGGTCCAGCCCGGTTCGGTGGCCGGAACGACGTCCATGTGTCCGGAGAGGACGTAGCCGGCGGTGCCGCGCGGCCCGAGTGTTGCGAAGAGGTTGGCCCGGTCTCCCTCGGGTCCGGGCAGAACGTGGACAACCGCACCATGCGCCTCGAGATAGGTGCGGACCCAGTCGACGATCGCGTCGTTCGGAGTGCCGACGACGGAAGGGAAGGAAACAAGCTTTTCCAGGATGTCTATTGCTTGCATTCGTGCCGCCACATCTGCTTTGGTTGCGACCGGGCCGGTCGCCCCTCGGGGAGGAAGATTGGAACTTCTGGAGGAAGGCGTCAGGCAAGATTAGTCCCGGAGGCGGGGAGCGGATGCCGAAGGTGCACGCCTTTCAGTCGAATCTTGCGCGCAGAAGCGGATGAGAAGCGGATTGTTTTGCGGGACGCAGTTTAGCTTCGGGCACATCGCGGCTCGCGAGCACGCCGGATCGATATCTGAAGGGTTTGTAAAAAAGGGAGGGATGATGGAGGCCAGAGTCTCGGATAGCCTGGTTGTGGACACGTTCCGCATGCGTCTTGCCGACATCGCGGACGTCGATCTCTCGCAACTGCACGCCCTCTCGATTGCAGTCGGATGGCCGCATCGTGCCGAGGACTGGCGTTTCCTGCTTGACATCGGACGGGGATTTGCCGCGCTGGACGAGATCGACCGGGTGCTCGGCTCGGCGATGTGGTTTCCCCACGGTGACGACTTCGCCACCATCGGCATGGTCATCACGTCGCCGCGGCTGCAGACCAACGGTGCGGCACAATGGCTGATGCGGAAGCTGATCTCCGGGGAATTCGGAAAGCGCCGACTGCGGCTCAACGCAACGCGCGCCGCCTATCGGCTCTATCTCTCACTGGGTTTCTCGCCGAGGGCCACCGTCTATCAGTGTCAGGGCGATGCGCGTCCGATGCCGAATGCTCCGCACATCCCCGCCGGGCTGACGCTTCGGGAGCTCTCCCCGGCCGATCTCGACCAGATGACGGCGCTCGATGCACCGGCCTTCGCCGCCGCCCGACCGCTTCATCTCGCGCGCCTCTTCGAAGAATCCGTCTCCTATGGGCTTTTCCGGGGACAGAACCTCAGGGCTTTCTCCATGTGCCGCCGCTTCGGCCGCGGACACGTCATCGGGCCGGTTACTGCCTTAAACGAAGAAGAGGCGATTGCCGTCTTGCATCCGCATGTGACCGCTCACGCAGGCACCTTTCTCCGGCTCGATACGCACTTCAAGACGGGGACATTCGCCAATTTCGTCCAGCAATGCGGGCTGCCGGTTTTCGACACCGTCACGACGATGACACTCGGCGAGCATGCCGACTATGGCCCGAGTGAGGACGGAGAGGCCATGGTCTTCACGCTCGCCTCCCAATCGATGGGGTAACGAACTCGCCGTCTGCCGGCCGTTCCTGACGTGATCGTTGCGGACGGGTCGGATACTCCCCAAGTCGGCGGCTTTCTAGCGCGCCCCTGCGCTTGCTGTCTCACCGTTGGCGGACCGAGCCAGGAACTCGAAGAGCAGCGCCACAGCCTCGGCGCCCGGATCGACGTGCCCCAGGAGCTGTCTCGAGCTGAGATAGGCGGCACGGCCGGCATGGGCCTTGGCAAGCGTCGCGGTCCGGTCGGCGCCGGCGCGCGCTGCCTCTGCCGCCGCCTTCAGTCCACCTTCGAGCGCATCGAGAGCAGGCGCGAGGGCGTCGACCATCGTACGGTCACCCACCCTCGCCCCGCCGATCTCCTGCATGCGCGCAAGCCCGGCCCGCAAGGCGTCTCGGATCGGCAGACCACTCGATGCGCCGTCGCCGGCCGCGGCAAAGAAGATAGCGAGCAGGACGCCGGAAGAGCCGCCCATAGTCTGGCTGAGTTCGAGGCCAATCGCCCGGAAGAGTTGCGTATGGTCGGAAAGCGGCAGCCTGTCCATCGCCTTGACGAGCGCACGGGCGGCGCCGGCGAGCGTCGACCCGGTGTCGCCGTCACCCGACTTGGCGTCGAGCGCATTGAGGCGCTCCTCGGCGGTGATCAGCACGTTGCAGCAGTCGGTCAGGAATTCGCGCGTCGGCCTGTGGTCGGACGGCAGCGGCATGATCGGGCTGAGCCCATCCGGCAAGGCGACGACCGAAACGGGCCGGACGGGAGAGAGCCCCGGCCAGGCAGCGGGGCCGACCGGCCGTGCAAGTGCGGCGATGTCCTCGGTCTCGGCCGGGTAAAGCGAGATGGAGAAGCCGCGCATGTCGAGCGAGGTCATCATGGCCGCCGGACCGACGACGTGGCTGATCAGCCCGCCGATATCGGACTGGATCAGCTCATGGGCGAGGATCGACATTTCGAGCACCGACGTCCCGCCGAGATTGTTGATCAGTGCGACGTGCGGCTTGTCCCCGATCGCCGACCGCAGCTTGGCGACGACGGCAGTCATCGCCGAGCGGGCGCCCGAGAAGTCGACCTGCTCCACCCCGGCCTCGCCATGGATGCCGAGGCCGAGCTCGGCCATGCCCGCCGGGATGCGGTTTTCCTTCGGCGATCCCGGAACGGTGCAGGTGTCGAGCGACATGCCGATGCTCTTCGTCGCCGCAATCACCCTGCGCGCCGCAGCCGTCACCGTTTCGAGATCGGCGCCGCTTTCGGCGACCGCTCCGGCGATCTTGTGCACGAACAGCGTCCCGGCGACGCCACGGGCCTGCGGCAGGTCCGGAAGCGCGATGTCGTCGTCGACGATCACCATGCCGACATTGAGCCCGAAAGCCCGTGCCCGCTCCGCCGCCAGCCCGAAATTCAGCCGGTCGCCGGTGTAATTCTTCACGATCAGGAGGCATCCGGCCGGACCGGTGACCGCCAGAATACCCGCGAGCACCGCATCGACGCTCGGCGAAGCGAAGACGTCGCCGCAGACCGCCGCAGTCAGCATGCCAGCACCGACGAAGCCCGCATGCGCCGGCTCGTGTCCGGAACCACCGCCGGAGACGAGCGCAACCCTGGACTTGTCCCAATCCGCCCGCACGATCACGCGGATATGCGGGTAACCGTCGAGGCGCGCGAGCGGCACGCCGCCCGTTGCCAGCAGGCCCTCCACGGCCTCGATGACGACGTCTTCTTTCTTGTTGATGAACTGAGCCATGGGAACCTTCCTTAAGCGAGTCGCATGCCGTCGGCATCGAAGTAGAGTGGATCAACGGGTTCGATCTTGACGATCTCTCCGTCACGCCGTGTCGTGTGGGGTTCGGTGACGGTGACGATGGTGTGTCCGCGGAAAGACAGGTGCAGGCGCGTCTGGTCGCCGAGCCTTTCGACGCGCGTGACCAGACTGTCCTCGCCGGTGCCCTGGCGGATGTGCTCCGGCCGAAGGCCAATGCTGGCCGCACGCGGAGGTGCCGCCGGGAAGAGGTTCGCCGGCAGGACGTTGATGCGCGGCTGCCCGAGCCGCTGGGCGGCATAGAGGCTCACCGGGCGTTCGTAGACGTCCCGCGGCGAGCCGAACTGCACCAGCCGCCCGTGGTGCAGGACACCGATATGGGTCGCCATGGTCATCGCCTCGACCTGGTCGTGTGTGACATAGAGGAGGGTCGCCCCGGAATTGGCCTGGATGCTCTTCAGTTCCACGCGCAGATCGGCCCTCAGTTTCGCGTCGAGCGAACTCAGCGGCTCGTCCATCAGGTATATCTCGGGCGTGCGGACGAGCGCGCGGCCGATCGACACCCGCTGCATCTCCCCGCCCGACAGTGCCGTCGCCTTGTTGTCGAGCTTGTGGGCGATGCGGAGCGTCTCCGCGACGGCGCGCACCTTGCGCTCGATTTCGGCGGGTGGCGTTTTCAGAAGCGGTGACTTCAGCGGGAAGGCGAGGTTCTCGCGCACAGTCAGGTGCGGATAGAGCGAATATTGCTGGAAGACCATCGCGACGTTGCGCTCTGCGGGCGTGAGGCCCTTCATCGACCGGCCGCCGATGAATACGTCGCCGCGGTCGGGATGATCGAGTCCCGAAATCATCCTGAGCGTCGTCGTCTTGCCCGCGCCCGTCGGGCCGAGCAGCACGACGAAGGAGCCGTCGGGTATGGTCATCGACACGTCGTCGAGCGCCCTGTGGCCGGAGAAGCTCTTCGTAATCGACTGGAGAACGACATCAGCCATGGTGCAGTACTCCTTCGTTTCCTTCGGAGATCAGGGCATGCCCGCGTTCGCCCGCGAAGACCGTCAGCGTGCGGCTGTCGAAGTCCAGCCCGACCGTCTCGCCCTCCCTGACGGTTTCAGCGGAGGAGATCCGCGCCTTGATCTTGCCGTTCGGCGTCGAGAGCGTGATAATCTGGGTCGTGCCAAGATACTCGGTTGCGAGGACCTTGCCGCGATAGGTGGATGCGTCGGAAAAGCGGACATGCTCGGGCCGGACGCCGAGCGTCAGCCTTCCCTCGGCGCCCTGCCGCGACACCGGAACCGTAAAGCAATGCCCGTCGAGAACGACGTGGTCGCCGCCGATGCCGATCATGCCCTCGAACTCCAGGAAATTCATCGGCGGTGAACCGATGAAATCGGCGACGAAGCGGGTCGCCGGCCAGTCGTAGATCTGCTGCGGCTGGCCGAACTGCTCGACCACGCCATGGTTCATGACGACGATCTTGTCGCCCATCTGCATGGCTTCGAGCTGGTCGTGAGTCACGTACACCGTGGTCGCGCCGATCCGGTCGTGAAGCGCTCGCAATTCTTCCGCCATGTGTTCGCGGAATTCCGCGTCGAGTGCGCCGAGCGGCTCGTCCATGAAGAAAGCCTTCGGCCGGCGCACGATCGCACGCCCGAGCGCCACGCGCTGGCGGTCGCCGCCGGACAATCCACCCACGGGCTTGTCGAGAATGTCTTCGATCCTCAGGATTCTCGCCACCTCATCGACCCGCGTCCTGACGTCCGCCTTGGGAACGCCCTGGCTCAACAGCGGATAGGATATGTTCCGGCGCACGTTCATGTGCGGATAGAGGGCGAACATCTGGAAGACGAAGGCGATGTCGCGCTGGCTCGCCGGCTTCATGCCGACCTCCTCGCCGTCGATATGGATTTCGCCGCTGCTCGGCAGCTCGAGACCCGCCATCATCCTGAGCGTCGTCGTCTTTCCGCAGCCGGAGGGTCCGAGCAGCATGAAGAACTCACCGTCCTCGATGGTGAAGCTCGAAGACTGGACGGCGGTGAAGGCGCCGAACTCCTTGCGCAGGTTCTGTATTCTGATCTGCGCCATGTCTTACTCCGGGAAGTGGCTGACGATGACGAACATCACCGTGCCCACCAATGTCACGACGAAGGAATAGGTGTAGAGCGACAGCGCGAAGGGCTGCATCATCATGAAGACGCCGAGGGCGATCAGCGTCGAGGCGACGAGCTCCCATTCGTTGCGCCGCAGCCGGCGCAGCCTGTTGAGGAATTGGCTCATTTGCGTACAGCTCCGAAGGTGATGCCGCGCAGGAGATGCTTGCGCAGGACGATCGTGAAGACGACGACCGGAAGAAGAAACAGAGTGGCCCCGGCGGCGACGGCCGGCCAGTCCTGACCGCTGACGCCGATGATCGTCGGGATGAAGGGCGGTGCTGTCTGCGCCGTGCCCGAGGTCAGGAGGACCGCGAAGGCATACTCGTTCCAGGCGAAAATCAGGCAGAAGATCGCGGTCGAGGCGATGCCCGTCACGGCCTGCGGCAGCACGACCTTGTAGAAGGCCTGGAAGCGCGTGTAGCCGTCGATCAGCGCCGCCTCCTCGTATTCGATCGGGATCTCGTCGATGAAGCCCTTGAGCAGCCAGACCGAGAGCGACAGGTTCACCGCCGTGTAGAGAAGGATCAGGCCTGCATGGGTGTCGCTCAGGCCGAGCGACCGGAACATCAGGAAGATCGGGATCGCGACAGCGATGGGCGGCATCATCCGGGTCGACAGAATGAAAAAGAGGAGGTCGTCCTTCAAAGGCACCTTGAAGCGGGAGAAGGCATAGGCCGCCACCGTTCCGAGGACGATGCAGAGCAGTGTCGACCCAAAGCCGATCACGACCGAGTTGTAGAAGCGCTCGCCGAAGCGGGAGGGGCCGGCGATCACCAGTCCGTCCTTCCGCACGAGCCTTTCATACCAGGTCTTCGGTTCGCCGAGGGCCTGGAGGTCCGCATCTGAGACGCGGGTCCTGGTCGTGAAGAGGTTCACGTAGCCTTCGAGCGTCGGCTCGAACAGCACCTTCGGCGGATAGGCAATCGCGTCGGAGGGGCTCTTGAAGCCGGTGGCGATGATCCAGACGAGCGGCATGATCGTCACGACGGCATAGAAGATGACGAGGATGCCGGCGAACCATTTCTGGCGAGCCGAAGGCTCGGTGACGGAGTAATTGCTCATCGTTCTTTCACCTTGTTCAGCGCCTTCACATAGATCGAGGCGAGGCCGAAGACCGTGACGAAGAGGATCACCGCATAGGCTGAGGCATAGCCGGTGCGCCATTTCTCGAAGGCTTCACGCTTGAGGTTGATCGAGGTGAGTTCCGTCACCGAGCCCGGACCGCCGCCGGTCAGCTGCACGACGAGATCGAACATTTTGAAGTTCTCGATGCCCCGGAACAGGACCGCGAGCATCAGGAAGGGCAATACCAAAGGAATGGTGATGGTCCAGAACTGTCGCCATTTGCTCGCCCGGTCGCATTCGGCAGCCTCGTAGATGCTATCGGGGATCGACCGCAGTCCGGCGAGGCAGATCAGCATGACGAAGGGCGTCCACATCCACGTGTCGACGATGACGATGGCCCAGGGTGCGAGCGAGACGTCGCCGATCATCGAGAAGCTTGAGGGGTCGGCGCCGGTGAAGAAGCCGACCACGTAATTGAAGAGGCCGATCTGCGGCTGGTAGAGGAAGGTCCAGAAGTTGCCGACGACGGCCGGGCTCAGCATCATCGGCAGCACGATGATCGTCGTCCAGAGGTCGTTTCCACGAAACTTCTTGTTGATCAGGTAGGCAAGTGTAAAGCCGATCAGCACCTGAAGGGAGATTGTCCAGAAGAGAAAATGCGCAGTCGCCTGCATGGTAAGCCAGATGTCGCCATCGGTCAGGATGCGGGTGTAATTGCGCAATCCGACGAATTCCGGCGCCTCGCCTGGCCGGTTGACCCGGAAATTGGTGAAGCTCAGCCTGACGGTCCAGATCAGCGGAAAGATGTTGACCGCAAGTAGCAGGAGGATCGTCGGCGTCACGAAGATCCAGGCGATAGCCCTGTCGGACAGGCCTGAAATTCTCCTGGAGACACCGGACGGTGTTGCGCGCGCGAGGCGGTCGATTGCGCTCTCGGACATGGGCTACCCCCAATAAGAATGGAATGAGCGGGCGGTGCCGGAATGATGCCGGCACCGCTTGAACGAATGACCTCGAGTCGTGAGGCCCGGGGCAGGGGTCAGATCTTGCCTTCGTCCTCGAAGACTTCCGTCCAGTCCTTGACCAGCCCGTCGAGGGCTTCCTTGGCCGTACCCTGTCCTGCGACCACGTAGTTGTGGAAGCGCCTCTGCGTTGCCTGCAGGAGCGAGGCATAGGACGGTTCCGCCCAGAAATCCTTCACGATGGCCATGGAGTCGAGGAAGGTCTGGGCATAGGGCTGGCTGGTGGCGAAACCCGGATCTTCCACGACCGAACGGAGTGCGGAGTAGCCGCCGAGCGACCACCACTTCTGCTGGATCTCGGGCTGCGCAAACCATTTGATGTATTGGAGCGCGGCATCCTGCTTCGTGGATGCGGCAACCACCGAGATGCCCTGGCCGCCGAGCTGGGCGAACTGCTTACCGTCAGGACCTGCAGGGTTGGGGAAATAGCCGGACTTGTCGCCGCCGACATTCGGGTCGGCGTTGATCCCCGGCCAGATGAAGGCGAAGTTCATCTGCAGCGCGACTTGGCCCGATTTGTAGGCATCGATGTTCTCCGACATGTAAGCGTCGGACGATCCCGGCGGCGTGCAGCAGTCGTAGAGCGTCTTGTAGTATTCGAGACCCGCGATTGCCTGGGGCGAATTGACGAAGCCGTCCATGTCATAGGCCTTGTCCGGGTTCTGGTATTCGAAGCCGAAGGAATAGAGGGCATCCATCGCCCCCATGGTGATGCCTTCAGAGCCGCGCTCGGTATAGATCGCTGCGCCGTAGACGGTTTTGCCGTCGATGTTGCGCCCCTGGAAGAACTCGGCGATGTCCTTGAGTTCCGCGAAGGTCTTCGGCACGGCGAGATCACGGCCGTACTTCTTCTTGAATTCGTCCTGCAGTTCGGGGCGGGAGAACCAGTCCTTGCGGTAGGTCCAGCCGACCACGTCGCCGAAGGCGGGAAGCGCCCAGTAGTTCGGCGAGTTCTTCGGCCATTCGGCATAGCCGACGACGGTCGCGGGGATGAAGTTCTCCATCTTGATTCCTTCCTTGTCGAAGAAATCGTTGAGCTTCACATACTGTCCGTTCTCTGCGGCGCCGCCGATCCACTGGCTGTCGCCGATCATCAGGTCGCACAGCTTACCGCCGGAATTCAGTTCGTTGAGCATGCGGTCGGCGAAGTTCGGCCACGGCACGAACTCGAACTTCATCTTGTGGCCGGACTTGGCTTCGAAATCCTTGCTGAGTTCGACCAGTGCGTTGGCCGGGTCCCACGCGGCCCAGCAAAGCGTGAGTTCTTCGGCCTTGACTGCGGTCGCGCCCGACAGGCTCGACCAGATCAGAGCGCCCACGGCGACCGTGGATTTCAGGAATGCGGATTTCATGACGTTCTCCTCCCTTGACCGATCCCGATCTCCATCGGGATGCGTTCGACGCCCCCTCCAGGGCAACCAATGCAATGTTCAGTCCTCCGGGCCGGCAATTCTCCTCCGCCGGCCGCATGTCGAGTGCTTGCCGGACGCAGCTCGCGTCCGGGTTCTCGACCCTGGACGAGTCTATAATTGAGGTGCGCACCTCAATGCAAGGAAATTTTGAGGTGCGCACCTCAATTTCTTGCTTTTCGTTTGAAATTGTTGGAGAAGTCTATGCCGACTCCGGTGTCGATATGTAGAAAGGCCTCATGAGACCCACAGCCAAGGACCTCGCGGAAGCCGCAGGTGTCAGTCTTGCCACGGTGGACCGTGTGCTGAACGATCGGCCGAATGTCAGCGCGAAGGCGGCGCGGAAGGTGAACGAGGCGATCGAGCGGATCGGCTTCGTGCGCAATCCGGCGGCCGTCAACCTCGCGCGCAACCGCACCTACCGCTTTCGATTCGTCCTGCCGCGCGCAGGTGATCAGTATCTCCAACGGATCCTGAGGGAAGTGGGGGAGGCGCGCGAGGCGCTGCGTTCCGATCTGACCGACATCGATCTCATGCAGATGCCGATGTCCGACCCGCATGCGGTCGCGAGGTATCTCTCCGGCCTCGAACCCGATGAACTCGACGGTGTGGCGATCATGGCGCCGGAATCGCCGCAAGTCCGCGACGCCATGGCCCGGCTGATCGAGCGCGGCATCAAGGTCGTGCAGTTCCTTTCAGGTCACGAAAAGCTGCCAGCGGCGGATTTCGTCGGCGTGAACAATCTCGCCGCCGGCGCCACGGCGGGAAAGCTCATCGGGCGGTTTCTCGCGAGCGCGCCGGGGAAGATCATGGTCGTGGCAGAAACCATGATGGCGCAGGACAGCATAGAGCGCAGGCTGGGCTTCGACAGGATCATCCACGACCAGTTCCCGTATCTCGTTTCCTTACCGTCGGTGGAGACCTACGGCGACGAGCGTCGCGCCGGCCTCGTGATCCGCCGGATGCTGGAGCACAACCCGGATATCGCTGCGGTCTACGTGTTGAGTGCCGAGGCAAGGATCCCGGTCTCGGCCATAGAGGCGGTCACCGTCCCAAGGCCGCTCACCGTGATCGTTCACGAGCTTACGCCTTTCAGCGAGGACGCGCTCCGTGACGACAGGATCGATGCCGTCATCGCTCAAGATCCGGGGCATGCGGTTCGAAGTGCGACCCGCATCATGCGCGCGCGCCTGGAGCAGCGCGAACCCATCGTCTCACAGGAACGGATACGCATCGAGATTCTGCTGAAGGAAAATCTCTGAACAGGTCGGCGATCGAGCAAACGACTGCACAAGCAGTCCGAACGTATTAAGCCGCCGGCGATCGTTCCGTCCGGCCGCCATTTCCCCTCGTGGCCATCACGGTCGGCTCCTCGCCGTCGATCAGGGGCGAGGGATTGGCGAACCCGGTCAAGGCGGGAAGATCCGACAGGAGAATGCTGCCGCCGCTGGCCTGCACTCCGTATTGCGCAAGCGTGGCAAAACCGCGGGACAGGTTCTCGGGTGTCATCCCGAGATACGAGGCAAGCACGCGCTTTTCGAACGGCAGCCTCATCGCGACATTTTGCTCCTGCCGGGCGTATTCGCGCAGGATCCAGTTGGCCAGACGCTTTGCCCCGCTGCGAAGCTTCTGCTTCTTCAGTTCCTTGACGGTGCGGCGATAGGCCCGTGCCAACTCGAAGACAACCGCTCTCATGAAGTTCTGGTCTTCGCCGAGCAATTCCCGGATCAATGGAGCCGGAATCATGAGAATACGCGCGGGTGTCAGCGTGCGGGCGGACTGAAGGCAGACGTTATCGTTCAAGACCGCTGCAAGTATAAACAGATTCACGGGGCCTAAGATTTCCGTGACAGTTTCGCTGCTGTCGGATGCTGCCGACATCTCCACCAGTCCTTCCAGCACAATATACAGGAAGTCAGCTGGTGTATTCTCGCGAAGAAGAACGGTTCCGGCGGGGAAGGACTGCAAAAAGCTCGGCGTTATGATCCGGCCGAACGTGCTTTCCTTTACGCCTTGCAGAATGTTCAGGCGCCTGAGCGTCTCGATGTCGTCCGTATGCATCCCTACCGCACCTGCCTTGCTCTCCAGCGATTTCAATTCACGACACGAAAAAAGTCAATTGAAAAGAACACAATATCGCGTCATAAAGTAAAAACATGTCAAATCACTGTATAAAATAGTTTTGTATATGTATAATTATGTCGCACCGAAAGGCTCTTGACCCAAATCAACGACAGAAAGCGAGAATCTGCGATTTTGTGTGCTGTGCAATACGTGAAAATTCCGAAACGGGAGCATGGCAATGCCAAACGCAGTGGGTGGCAGTCCGCAGGGACAGAAGACAGCACTGGCGATGAGTACCGTCGCTTTCACCGTCTGTTTCGCCGTCTGGACGATCTTCGCAATCATCGGCATTCAGATCCGCAAGGACCTGAACCTGTCGGAAACCCAATTCGGTCTGTTGGTCGGTACGCCGATCCTGACGGGCTCGCTCGTCCGCGTCGTGCTGGGCATCTGGACCGATCGCTATGGCGGACGCGTCGTGTTCACTGCCACCATGCTGGCGGCCGCCGTCGCAACCTTCTTCCTGACCTATGCCACGACCTATCCGCAGGTGCTGGTTGCTGCCCTGGGTGTTGGCATCGCCGGAGGATCGTTCGCGGTCGGAGTGGCCTATGTGTCGCGCTGGTACCCTCCGGAAAAGCAGGGCACCGCGCTCGGCATCTTCGGCGCGGGCAATGTCGGTGCGGCGGTGACGAAGTCTCTCGCACCTTTGGTGCTCGTCGCCTTCGGCTCGCACGCTGTCGCCCAGGTCTGGGCGGGTGCGCTGGTCGTCATGGCGATTGTCTTCTGGTTCACCGCCAAGGATGATCCGGTTCTCGTCGCGCGCCGTCGCGCCGGTGAAAAGCCGAAGAGCACCTGGATGGAACTGGAACCGCTGAAAAACGTCCAGGTGTGGCGCTTCTCGCTCTATTACTTCTTCGTTTTCGGCGCCTTCGTCGCGCTCTCGCTCTGGCTGCCGCAGTACCTGATCAACGTCTATGGCGTCGACATTCGCGCCGCAGGCATGATCGCTGCCTTCTTCTCGGTTCCGGCCAGTCTGTTCCGTGCCTATGGCGGGCACCTCTCCGACGTCTACGGCGCCCGCCGCGTCATGTACTGGACTTTCCTGGTTTCGGTCGCCGCGACCTTCGTTCTCGCTTACCCGCCGACAGACTACGTCGTACAGGGTGCGAAAGGACCGATCGCCTTCCACGCAGAGATGGGCTTGATCGGTTTCACCGTCACTGTCTTCATCCTCGGCTTCTTCATGGCGCTCGGCAAGGCCGCGGTGTTCAAGCACATACCGGTCTATTATCCGGAGAGCGTCGGCTCCGTCGGTGGCCTGGTCGGCATGATCGGCGGCCTCGGCGGCTTCATCCTGCCGATCGTCTTCGGGCTGCTGCTCGATCTCACGGGTCTGTGGACGAGCTGCTTCATGCTCCTCTTCCTCGTCGCACTCGGGTCGCTCACCTGGATGCATCTCGCCGTCCGCCAGATGGAGAAGGAGGCCGTTGGCGAGAAGCTGGCGGAGCTGCCTTTCTTCCCGGAAATGAAGGGTATGGGCGAGGGCGTTCGCAAGCCGGTCAAGGAAAACAGCACCGTTCTGACCGACTGGCGACCAGAAGACCCGGCATTCTGGAACGACAAGGGCCGAGCCATCGCGCGCCGCAATCTGTGGCTCTCGATCCCGGCACTGCTTCTCTCCTTCGCCATCTGGCAGGTCTGGTCCGTCGTCGTGGCCAAGCTGCCACTGGTCGGCTTCACATTCACCACCGACCAGCTCTTCTGGCTCGCGGCGTTGCCCGGCCTTTCGGGCGCGACGCTTCGCATATTCTACTCGTTCATGGTGCCTGTTTTCGGCGGGCGGCTCTGGACGACGCTCACCACGTGGTCGCTGATCATTCCGGCACTCGGTATCGGCTATGCAGTGCAGAATCCCGACACGCCCTATGTGATCCTTCTCCTGCTCGCGCTGCTTTGCGGCTTCGGCGGCGGCAACTTTGCCTCCTCCATGTCGAACATCTCCTTCTTCTTTCCGAAGGCGGAAAAGGGCAACGCGCTCGCCCTCAACGCCGGTCTCGGCAACCTCGGGGTCAGCGTCGTACAGTTCGTCGTGCCGCTGGCGATCACCGCGGGCATATTCGGCGGGCTGGGCGGTGATCCCGCGATGGTTACGTCGGCCACAGGCGAGGCGCCGCTATGGCTGCAGAATGCCGGCTTCATCTTCGTGCCGTTCATCATCCTGGCGGCCCTCGGCAACTGGTTCGGCATGAACGATATCGCCTCGGCCAAGGCTTCCTTCGCCGAACAGGCGGTGATCTTCCAGCGCAAGCACAACTGGATCATGTGCTGGCTCTATACGGGTACCTTCGGTTCCTTCATCGGCTATTCCGCAGGCTTCCCGCTGCTTACCAAGACGCTGTTTCCGGACGTCAACGTCCTGCAGTTTGCCTTCCTCGGGCCGTTGGTCGGTGCGCTTTCGCGCTCCGGCACCGGCTGGCTCTCCGACAAGTTCGGCGGCGGTCGCGTCACCTTCTGGGCGTTTGCCCTGATGATGATTGGTGTCTCGGGTGTGCTCTACTTCATCGGCATCAAGGAGCAGCCGAATGCCTTCTGGGGCTTCTTCGCCTCCTTCCTGCTGCTCTTCTTCGCAACCGGTGTCGGCAATGCCTCCACCTTCCAGATGATCCCCGCGATCATGCGCAAGGAAATGGCTCGACTGATGCCGAAGGCGACTGCGGAAGAGCGTCGCCTGCAAGCCGAGAAGGAATCGGCGGCGATCACTGGCTTCACCTCCGCGATCGCCGCCTTCGGAGCCTTCTTTATCCCCAAGGGCTACGGCACCTCGATCATGCTTACTGGCGGACCGGAAGCGGCGCTCTGGTCCTTCCTGCTCTTCTACGTCACCTGCATCGCGATCACCTGGGCCGTCTACACACGCAGGGGCGGCCTGCTCTACGACCTCGAGCGCGGTCGGGTCAGCCCGGCTGCCGCAACCGCCTGAAATCGGAGGAGAACACCATGAGCCATCTGCTCGATCGCCTGAACTTCCTGGCGCGCAAGAACGTCGGCACATTCTCGCAGGGACACGGCGTCACGACGACAGAAAACCGGGATTGGGAGGATGCCTATCGCAAGCGTTGGCAGCACGACAAGATCGTGCGCTCGACGCATGGGGTGAACTGCACGGGTTCGTGTTCGTGGAAGATCTACGTCAAGGGCGGGATCGTTACCTGGGAGACCCAGCAGACGGACTATCCCCGCACACGGCCGGATCTTCCCAACCACGAGCCGCGCGGCTGCGCGCGCGGCGCCAGCTACAGCTGGTACATGTATTCGGCCAATCGGGTGAAACATCCGCTGATACGCTCGCGCCTCCTCAAGCTGTGGCGGAAGGAGCGCACGCTCAAGACGCCGATCGGCGCGTGGGCCGCAATCCAGGAAGATCCTGAAAAGCGTGCCGACTACATGAAAATGCGCGGCCTCGGGGGCTTCGTGCGTGCAAGCTGGGACGAGGTCAACGAGATCATCGCCGCCGCGAATGCCTATACCGCCAAGACCTATGGGCCGGACCGGGTCGTCGGCTTCTCGCCGATCCCGGCCATGTCCATGGTCTCCTATGCCGCGGGGTCACGCTACCTTTCGCTGCTCGGCGGCGTCTGCATGTCCTTCTACGACTGGTACTGCGACCTGCCGCCGGCCTCGCCGATGACCTGGGGCGAACAGACGGACGTGCCGGAATCGGCCGACTGGTACAATGCCGGCTTCCTCATCCTCTGGGGCTCGAACGTGCCGCAGACGCGCACACCGGATGCCCACTTCTATACCGAGGTCCGCTACAAGGGTGCAAAGTCGGTCGTGGTGTCGCCCGACTATTCGGAAGCGGCGAAATTTTCCGATCTGTGGCTGCATCCGAAACAGGGAACGGACGCGGCACTCGCCATGGCGATCGGCCATGTCATCCTGCGGGAATTCCATCTCGATCGGCAGGCAGAGTATTTCGAGGATTACTGTCGCCGCTACAGCGACATGCCCATGCTGG
This sequence comes from Ciceribacter thiooxidans, assembly GCF_014126615.1. Classification (NCBI taxonomy): domain Bacteria; kingdom Pseudomonadati; phylum Pseudomonadota; class Alphaproteobacteria; order Hyphomicrobiales; family Rhizobiaceae; genus Ciceribacter; species Ciceribacter thiooxidans. Next base: position 1,230,242 of record NZ_CP059897.1, on the reverse strand, counting down.
TGAAGCTCACCGGCAAGGACGGGCACTTCATCCCTGACCGCTTCGTGCGTGCCTCCGACTTCATCGGCACGCTCGACGAGACGAACAATCCGGAATGGAAGACCGTTGCGGTCGACGCCAAGACGAAACAGTTCGTCGCGCCGAACGGCTCGATCGGCTATCGTTGGGGCGAAGAGGGCAAGTGGAATCTCGAGGCTAAGGACGGCAAGGGCGCAGACGTCGAGCTCGCCATGAGCTTTATCCTCGACGGCGACCATGACACGGTCGCCAATGTCGGTTTTCCCTATTTTGGCAATCGCGAGCACGACTACTTCGAAGGAACCGACCACGACAGCGTTTTGGTCCGCAAAGTGCCGGCCCGCAAGGTCAAGCTTGCCGATGGTGAAACGCTCGTCGCCACCGTTTTTGATCTTTTCGTCGCCAACTACGGGCTCGACCGCGGGCTCAATGATCCGAACGCGGCGAAGTCCTACCAAGAGAACCTGCCCTATACGCCCGCATGGGCGGAAAAGATCACCGGCGTTCCGCGCGACCAAATCATCGCGGTCGCTCGTGAATTCGCCAGCAACGCCGAAAAGACCAGAGGGCGCTCCATGGTCATTCTCGGGGCCGGCCTGAACCACTGGTACCATATGGACATGAACTACCGCGGCATCATCAACATGCTGGTGATGTGCGGTTGCATCGGTCAGTCCGGCGGCGGCTGGAGCCACTATGTCGGGCAGGAAAAGCTGAGACCCCAGACGGGCTGGACGGCGCTCGCCTTTGCACTCGACTGGAACCGTCCGCCGCGCCACATGAACTCGACATCGTTCTTCTACGCCCACACCGACCAGTGGCGCTACGAGACGCTAAAGATCGACGACATCCTCTCGCCGACCGCACCGGAAGGTCCGTGGGACGCTTCGCTGATCGACTACAATATCCGGGCCGAACGCATGGGATGGCTGCCGTCGGCTCCGCAGCTCAAGACCAATCCGCTGGAGGTGTCGAGGCAGGCCTCGGCCGCAGGCAAGGAGGCCAAGGACTATGTCGCCGAACAGCTGAAGGCCGGGACGCTTTCCATGGCGTGCGAAGACCCCGATGACAAGGCGAACTGGCCGCGCAACATGTTCGTCTGGCGGTCCAACCTGCTCGGCTCGTCTGGCAAGGGGCACGAATACTTCCTGAAGCACCTGCTCGGCACCAAACACGGCCTGCTCGGCAAGGATCTCGGCGAAGAGGGCCGGCAGGCTTCGAAGGAAGCGGTCTGGCACGACGAGGCCCCGGAAGGAAAGCTCGACCTCCTGGTCACACTCGACTTCCGCATGTCGACCACCTGCGTCTATTCCGACATCGTCCTTCCGACCGCCACCTGGTACGAGAAGAACGACCTCAATACCTCCGATATGCACCCCTTCATCCATCCGCTCTCGAGTGCAGCGGATCCGGCCTGGGAAGCGCGCAGCGACTGGGAGATTTTCAAGGGCATCGCAAAGGCGTTCTCCGACGTCGCCCCGGAAATCCTCGGCGTCGAGAAGGACGTCGTGCTCGTGCCCACTCTCCACGACACGGCAGGCGAACTTGCTCAAGCCTTCGACGTCAAGGACTGGAAGAAGGGCGAGATAGAGCCAGTCCCGGGAAAGACCATGCCGGCGGTTGTCGTCGTCGAGCGCGATTACCCGAACCTCTACAAGAAGTTCACATCGGTCGGAAACCTGCTCGACAAGCTCGGCAACGGCGGCAAGGGGATCGCCTGGAACACCGAGCACGAGGTCGATCTGCTCGCCCGGCTGAACGGTGTCGTACAGGAGGAGGGCGTCACCAAGGGGCGTCCGCGGATCGAGAGCGACATCGACGCCACCGAGGTCATCCTGTCGCTCGCGCCGGAAACCAATGGCGAAGTGGCGGTGAAGGCGTGGGAGGCGTTGTCGAAGTTCACCGGCCGCGACCACACCCACCTCGCGATCCCCAAGGAGGACGAGAAGATCCGCTTCCGCGATGTGGTGGCGCAACCGCGCAAGATCATCTCGTCGCCGACCTGGTCGGGCCTGGAATCGGAGAAGGTCTGCTACAATGCCGGCTATACCAATGTGCACGAACTGATCCCCTGGCGCACGCTCACAGGCCGCCAGCAGCTCTATCAGGATCATCTGTGGATGCGCGCCTTCGGCGAAGGCTTCTGCGTCTACCGGCCGCCGATCGATACCAAGACGGTCAACCCGGCGATCCGCTCCAAGGCTGACGGCAAGCCGCATCTCGTGCTGAACTTCATCACGCCGCACCAGAAGTGGGGAATCCACTCGACCTATAGCGACAACCTGCTGATGCTGACGCTCAATCGTGGCGGTCCGGTCGTATGGATTTCCGAACCTGACGCCAAGCGGGCCGGCATCGTCGATAATGACTGGGTCGAGGTCTACAATACCAACGGCGCGATCGTCGCGCGTGCAGTGGTCTCTCAGCGCATGAAGGACGGCACGATCTTCATGTACCACGCCCAGGAAAAGATCGTGAACACGCCCGGCTCGCCGATCACCGGCCAGCGCGGAGGCATTCACAACTCGGTGACGCGCGTCATCACCAAGCCCACCCATATGATCGGCGGCTATGCCCATCAGGCCTACGGCTTTAACTACTACGGCACGGTCGGGTCCAACCGCGACGAGTTCGTCGTCGTTCGCAAACTCGAGACGGTGGACTGGCTCGAAGGGCCGCACAGCGAAGGCATCGCAGACAACAAGGAGGCGGCAGAATGAAAATCCGCGCACAAATCGGCATGGTCCTCAACCTCGACAAGTGCATCGGGTGCCATACCTGCTCGGTCACCTGCAAGAACGTCTGGACCAATCGCGAAGGCGTCGAATACGCCTGGTTCAACAACGTCGAGACGAAGCCCGGCATCGGTTTTCCGAAGGAATGGGAAAACCAGAAGAAGTGGAACGGCGGCTGGGTCAGGAAATCGAACGGCAAGATTGAGCCCAAGATGGGCGCCAAGTGGCGCATCCTCGCCAAGATTTTCGCCAATCCCGATCTGCCGGAAATCGACGACTATTACGAGCCGTTCGACTTCGACTACGGCCACCTGCAGACCGCCGGCGAAAGCCGGGCAATGCCGACGGCCCGCCCGCGCTCGATGATCAGCGGCGAGCGGATGGAAAAGATCGAATGGGGACCGAACTGGGAGGAAATCCTCGGCGGCGAGTTCGAGAAGCGTTCGAAGGACTATAATTTCGAGGGCGTGCAGAAGGAGATCTACGGCCAGTTCGAGAACACCTTCATGATGTACCTTCCGAGGCTGTGCGAGCACTGCCTGAACCCAACCTGTGCTGCGGCCTGTCCTTCGGGGGCGATCTACAAGCGCGAGGATGACGGCATCGTCCTGATCGACCAGGAAAAGTGCCGCGGCTGGCGCATGTGCGTTTCCGGCTGTCCCTACAAGAAGATCTACTACAACTGGAGCTCTGGCAAATCCGAGAAGTGCATCTTCTGCTATCCGCGCATTGAGGCCGGCCATCCGACGGTCTGCTCGGAGACCTGCGTCGGTCGCATCCGCTATCTCGGCGTCATCCTCTATGATGCCGACCGCATCTCGGAGGCCGCCTCCACGGCCGACGAGCAGGATCTCTATGAAGAACAGTTGAAGATCTTTCTCGATCCGAATGATCCCGCCGTGATCGAGCAGGCACGAAAGGACGGCGTTCCGGATGCCTGGCTCGAGGCCGCCAAGCGTTCGCCGGTCTACAAGATGGCGATGGACTGGAAGATCGCCTTCCCGCTCCACCCGGAATACCGCACTCTTCCCATGGTCTGGTACATCCCGCCGCTCTCGCCGCTGCAGTCGGCCGCCCAGTCGGGCAAGCTCGGCATGGACGGCCCGCTGCCGGATGTCCGGTCGCTGCGCATTCCGGTGCGCTATCTCGCCAACCTGCTGACCGCCGGCAAGGAAGCTCCCGTCATTTCGGCGCTGGAACGCATGCTGGCCATGCGCGCCTATATGCGCTCAAAGACGATCGATGGGGTCATCGACACCTCGATTGCCGCGAAGGTCGGCATGAGCGCCGAGATGATCGAGGAGATGTACCACATCATGGCGATCGCCAATTACGAGGACCGCTTCGTCATCCCGACGACGCACCGCGAAGTGACCGAGGACGCCTATGACGTCCGTGGTTCCTGCGGGTTCTCCTTCGGCAACGGCTGCTCTGGCGGCACCTCGGAGAGTGATCTCTTCGGCGCCAAGCGCCCCAAGGTCGTCCAGACTCCGACCGACCTCTTCAAGGAGCGCCTCTGATGCACAAGGCTTTGAAAATCATCTCGCTGCTGCTGAGCTACCCAAGTGACGAACTGCTTGCGGGCGCACCCGAACTGAAGGCGGCCCTTGACGGCGACGATACGATCGCCCGTGAGGTCAAGCTGCTGCTTGGCCGCCTGATCGACGATCTCGCCGGCCAGGACCTCTATGATGCGCAGGAGCGCTACGTGTACCTGTTCGACCGCAGCCGGTCGCTGTCGCTGCATCTGTTCGAACATGTGCACGGCGAGAGCCGCGACCGCGGTCAGGCCATGGTCGACCTGATGACGATGTACGAGGACAGCGGCTTCGTCATCGATGCGAAGGAACTGCCGGACTACCTGCCGCTCTTCCTCGAATTCCTGTCGACCCGCTCCGTCGAGGAGGTCGACGACCTGCTCGCCCAGACCGCCCACATCACGGCGGCGCTAGGTGAGCGGTTGAAAAAGCGGCAATCGGTCTACGCCGATGCCTTCCTGGCGCTACGCCTCCTGTCGAAGGCCAAGCCGGACCAGAAGCTGCTCAAGGAATTGCTCGAAGGCGCCGAGGACGATCCGAACGATCTCTCCGCACTCGATCGTCTGTGGGAGGACGAGGCGGTGACCTTCGGCGGAAACGCTGGTGACAACAGCTGCGGCCCGGATCGGCTGCGCACGCAGATGCGGGCGGCGGCCCGCAAGCCGAACGATCCCTTGAACACGATACCGGTCTAGGAGGCAGGACATGTCTGGTTTTCTCAATTCACTCTTGTTCGGCATCTACCCCTATATCGCGCTCGTGGTGCTCATCCTCGGCTCGATCATTCGCTATGATCGTGAGCCCTATACCTGGCGTTCCGGCTCGAGCCAGCTCCTGCGTCGCAAACAACTGATATGGGGCTCGGTGCTGTTCCATCTCGGGGTGCTCTTCATCTTCGCCGGCCACCTCGTCGGCCTTTTGACCCCGATCGTGATCTTCGAGACACTCGGCATCAGCCACAGTGCCAAGCAGACGCTGGCGGTGGTGGCGGGCGGCATTGCCGGGACGATGGCGATCATCGGCGCGACGCTTCTTGTGCATCGCCGGCTCTTCGATCCGCGCGTGCGCGCATCGTCGAGCACCACCGACACACTGATCATTATTCTCTTGTGGATGCAGCTTTTCCTCGGGCTTTCGACCATACCGACGTCGCTCGCCCATCTCGACGGTCAGGAAATGGTGAAGTTCATGAACTGGGCGCAGGGAATTTTCACGTTCAATCCGCAGGCCGCTTCCTATATTGCCGACGCGGCAGTGATATTCAAACTGCACCTTTTCCTCGGGCTGACGATCTTCCTTCTCTTCCCATTCACGAGGCTCGTGCACATGCTGAGCGCGCCGGTGCGCTACCTCTGGCGGCCTGGCTATCAGGTCGTTCGCCAGCGCAACCGCAGCGCTTCCGTCAACCGAATCCCGGCGGAGTGAGCCATGGTCACGCTTTTCGACAAGGCCTCCAATGGCGCCGCGCCCTCCCGGGCGACCATGAAGGACAGCTATTCGACCTACCAGGAACCCGACACCCGGGTTCCACCGAAGGCGAGGCCGGTGCTCGACGCGGTTTCGGTCAACGGGGTGGAAATCGCCGAAAGCGATATCCTGGCCGAGGCGCAGAACCATCCGGCCGAAAATCCGGGTGCAGCCATTCTCGCCGCGGCGAGGGCGCTCGCCGTCAAAGAACTACTGCTGCAGCGGGCTCGTGAACGGCAGATTGCGGTCTCGCCCGAGAGCGACGCTGAAGGCCGCAGCGAGACGGACGAGGATGCCGCGATACGCCGGCTGATCGAGGAAGAAGTTGCCGTTCCCTCGGCGACGGCGGAGGAGTGCCTGCGCTTTTATGAAAACAACCGCGCCAAGTTTCGCAGCGAGCCGATTTTCGAGGCGAGCCACATCCTGATCGCCGCCGATCCGGCGGATGAGCAGGCCCGCGCCGCCGCGCGCGGCGATGCTGAGAGGCTGGCCAAGGTGCTTGCTGAGCATCCGAGCGAGTTCGCCACCATGGCGCGCACGCATTCGGCCTGTCCGTCGGCGGAGCAGGGCGGTAATCTCGGGCAATTGACCCGAGGCAGCACGGTCGCGGAGTTCGAGCGGGCGCTGGCGCGGATGGCGGAGGGTGAGATCACCTCTCGGCCGGTCGAAAGCCGCTTCGGGTATCACATCATCCGGTTGGAGCGGCGGATCGAGGGCGAGCAATTGCCGTTCGATTTCGTCCAACAGCGGATCGCCGGCTGGCTTGAGGCTTCCACCTGGTCGAAGGCGGTTTCGCAATATATCGCGATCCTTGCCGCGGACGCGACGATCACGGGCATCGACCTGCTCGGCGCCGACGGGCCACTGGTGCAATGATGCAGTGTCTGCTGCCTGAAAATGCGCAGCCAGGGTTTCGGTAGGACTGGAAGAGAGAATGTGATGGACGGATTGCCTCAACGGGCCTGCGGATGCGACGAGAGTCGACACCACGTCGCCCTCACGCCGGTCGAAAAGGCCATCGAAATTGCGGTCGGCATGGTGCAGCCGTTGACGGCTGTGGACGACGTCGCCGTCCACAAGGCGCGCGGGCGGGTATTGGCCCGGAGCCTCCGCGCCGGTCGCCCGATGCCGCACTTCGACAATTCGGCGATGGATGGCTTTGCCGTGGCACTTTCTGATTTCGCGGGCGAGGGGCCTTGGCATCTCCCGGTGGCCGGCACGATTGCCGCCGGTGCGGCGGCACCATTCCTCACGGTAGGAACGGCCTTGCGCATCTTCACCGGAGCGCCGGTCCCCGGCGGCTCGGACGCGGTGGTGATGCAGGAGAAGTGCGACGACCGCGGCGACACAGTGTTGGTTCACGTTCGCCCCCGGCGCGGTGACAATATCCGCCAGGCAGGCGAGGACATCGCGTCGGGCGATCTGCTCGTCTCGGCGGGCACGATGCTGGACGGTCGTCACGTCGGTCTTCTTGCCGGCAACGGTCATGGTCACATTTCGGTCGTTCGCCGGCCGCGCATCGCGGTGCTTTCGACCGGCGACGAGCTCGGCGAGGACGGCGCGGGTGTTCACGACGCCAATCGCCCGATGCTGCTTGCGCTCTGCGAGGGCCTCGGGGCCGAAGCAACCGATCTCGGCATCTGCCCGGACGACATGGAGCGGATGACCGAGATCTTCCGCGCATCGACGAACCGCTTCGACCTGATCGTCACGTCCGGCGCCGCCTCGGTCGGCGGCAGGGACTTCGTCCGTCCGGCGCTTCTTGCCGCCGGCGGGGCGGTAGAGGCCTGGCGGGTCGCGCTCAAGCCTGGAAAACCGGTGTTCTTCGGACGTCTTGCGGATACGCTGGTGACCGGATTGCCGGGAAATCCGCTGTCGGCCTATGTCGGCTTCCAGCTCTTCGTCACCCGCCAGATCGGCGCGATGCTCGGGCTTGGCGGCCCGAGCGCGAAGCCGGAGATGGCCGTGGCCGGACTCGGATGGGAGCGCAAGCCCGGGCGGACCGAGTATCTGCCGGGGCAAGTGGTCGGCCGAAGCGAGAGCGGCCTGCCGATCGTCGAGCCCCTCGGGCATGGCAGTTCCGCGACGCTCATGCCATTGTCGCTGGGCGACGGCGTTATCGTACTTGCCGCCCATTCCAGGCATGTGGCGCGCGGCGACGTCATCGACTGGATGCCCTTCTGCAGGAAAGATCTCTCATGGAAGACCGCATGACCGACAATGCCTTTCCGCTTCAGGCTGCCATTCACGTCCAGAGGGACCGCCCGGTGGACGATATCCTTAGGGCGACAGCCCTGGCACTCAGCGCCGACGGACAAACGGTCATCGGCTTCCTGCAGTGGGAGGGCACGGGCGACGGCGAATGTTGCGGCGAGATTGCGCTCCAGGACATCGGCACCGGCGAATTGATCACGATCTCGCAAGCGCTGGGCTCCGGCGCGCGCGGATGCAGGCTCGACCCGCAGGCCCTGGCGGCAGTCGCCGGATCGCTGCTGGCACGCCTCGACGACGATACCGACTTGCTCGTTCTCAACCGTTTCGGCAAGGGCGAGTCCGAAGGGCAGGGATTTCGGGCCGTGATCGAGGAGGCATGCATTCGGGGCATCCCGGTGCTGACGGTCGTACGGGACGAGTATCTGCCCGCGTGGGAGGAATTTTCCGGCGAGTTCGGGTGTCTTCTCGCGCCGGACCGGCAAAACGTCCTCGACTGGGCGCGGCGCGCGGGGCTGGCGGCAAGGAGCCTGCGTGATGCGGCATGAACGGCGTGGCCCGGATGAGCAGTTGCCCTGCGGGACCATCCCATCCGGTTGCCTCTCGTCATGTAGTGTCCCGGAAAACCGACCTATTTCGTCTCCAGACCGTTCAGTCTCGCGATGAAGTCGGCGAGGTGCGGCACGTAGTCTTCCGGTCCGTTGCCGCCGCCTGCGACCGCGATGGCGTAGGAGTTCTTCGTCGCACTGGCGAGCGGCGTCGCGACGGTCGCCGCATTCGCCATGGATTCCAGGTATTTGAGATCCTTGTAGGCGTTCGACAACGTAAACCGGTGCGCTTCCCTGTTGCCTTCGAGGACATAGCCCATGAAGGTCTGGTAGAAGCCGCTATCCATGCGTCCGCCGCGGATCACACTGTCGAACCGGTCGATCGAAATCCCCACCTTGCGGGACAGTGCTACCGCTTCCGCGAAAAGTGCGCCCATTCCCAGCGCGATGAAGTTGTTCAGCAGCTTCATCCGGTGACCGTCAGCAATGCCGCCGATGTGAACGATCTTTCCAGCCCAGGTCGCGATCACCGGTCGGATTCTTGTGAAGATCTCGTCATCGGCGCCGACCATCGCATCGAGTGTGCCTTCCCAGGCTTCCTTCGGTGTTCGGCTCAAGGGGGCGTCGGCGAAATCGACGCCGAGCGCCTTCAGCTCCTCCGCCAGTCGGGCGGTGACCGTGGGGTCTCCCGTCGAACAGTCGATAACGACCGCGCCACGGGCGAGCTTCGGCTTCATCGCGTTGATGACGGCTTCGACCTCTCTCGAGCTGGTGAGGCAGAGAAAGACGATCGTCGAGGCGGCAGCAAGCTCCTCGAGGGACTTTGCTTCCGTCGCACCACGGGAAACGAGATCTTCGATCGGCTTGCGGTTCCGGTGGGCGATGACTGTTAGCGGGTAGCCCTTTTCGACGATGTTCTTGGCCATGCCGTGCCCCATAAGGCCGACCCCGACGAAGCCCACCGTTTCATTTGCCGTCGTGTTCATAGTTTTCTCCTGCGAATGTATGGAAAATTGTGTCTGTTGATCGCCCGAACCGGTCATGGAAGGGCGAAGCGTCGGCGCAGATCTGCGACCTGTTCGGGCGTCAGAACGCGCTTGGCGTGGTTCTGCAGCATGAGGAAGAGCTTGGCCGTCTCCTCGAGTTCCTCCGTTGCATACTGCGCATTGGCGAGACTCGTGCCGGCGACGACCGGTCCGTGATTGGCGAGCAACATTGCGTGGTGTCGGCTGGCGAGGCTGCGCACCGCCTCGGCGAGTGCCTGGTCGCCAGGCGCGTAATAGGGAACGAGTGGCAAGCGGCCGACGCGCATGACGTAATAGGCGGTCAGTGCCGGCAGTACGTCCTCAGGATCGACGTCAGCCATGATGCTGACGGCCGTCGAATGGGTCGAATGGAGATGCACGACCGCACCGGCATCAGGGCGTTCGCCGTACATCGAAAAGTGCAGAAATGATTCCTTTGTCGGCGCGTCTCCGTCGACGAAGCGGCCTTCGGCGTCGAACAGCGACAGGCGTGACGGATCGAGGTTTCCGAGCGAGGCATTGGTCGGGGTCATCAGCCAGCCGCCGTCGGGCGTTCGGACCGAGATATTGCCCGTCGACCCGGAGGTCAGCCCCCTTTGGAACAGCGACTGCCCGACCCGGCACACCTCGTCGCGCAGACGGTTCAGATCATGCATCGGCGGTCTCCAGTTCAAGCAGATCCCAGGCTTTCAGGAAGAAGTCCGGCGCGCCGAAATTTCCCGATTTGAGTGCCAGCGCGAGGTCTGGACCTGAAATGCTGCGCGTCCACGGCACGCCCGGGTCGATCTCCGGGCCGATCAGCAGGACCTTCACGCCGAGGGCCTCGACGATTGCACCGGACGTTTCCCCACCGGCAATGAGAAAGCGGGAGAAACCGGCGTCGGCGAGGCGGCGTGCGACATCCGCCAGTGTCCTTTCCACCAGGGCGCCCGACTCGTGGCGCCCCATCTGCGCCTGAATTCCGGCGAGTTCGTCGGGGCCGGCGCTGGAGTAGATCAGCGGCGGCAGATCGGCCGGCGTGTTGATCGCCCATTGGGCGAGATCGGCCCCCGTCTGTCGCCCATCCGCAACCGCGGCGATGTCGAGCCGCAGCACGCGCCGTCCGGCGGCCTTCGCCGCCTCGATCTGGCCCCGTGTCGCCGCCGAGCAGGAGCCGGCGAGAATAGCCGCGCGGCCGGCCGGCGCCGCCATCCTCGCCTTTCTTGGTGGCGGCACGAAACCTCGCGACTGCCTGAAGTTCTCCGGCAATCCCATTGCGACACCGGAGCCGCCCGTCACGAGCTTCATCCCGGCGCAGGCCTTGCCGATGGTCCTGAGATCGGCGTCGCTCAACGTGTCGACGATCAGTATGCGCCTGCCGGCTGCGTATTGTTCGGCAAAGGCGGCCTTCACGGCGTTCGACCCTTTCGCAACGGTCTCCGCTTGCACGAGACCCACCGGTCGGCGGCATTGCCGCTGCAGCACGCGGACGAGGTCCGGGTCGCGCATCGGGGTCAGCGGATGATCCTTGAGCGGGCTTTCCGAGAGCAGCCTGTCGCCGACGAAGAGGTGTCCCTTGTAGACGGTGCGCCCGGCGGCGGGAAAGGACGGACAGGCGATCGTCACCGGCGCGCCGGTCAGATCCTGCAACGCCTCAGCGACGGGACCTATGTTCCCGGCGTCCGTCGAATCGAATGTCGAGCAGTATTTGAAGATGAGCTGTTCGGCTCCGGCGGCCAGAAGCACGCGGGCGGAGGCGCACGACATTTCGACTGCCTCGGCAGCAGGTATCGTGCGTGACTTCAGCGCGACGACGACGGCGTCCGCATCGGAAAACGCGACTTCCCCGGTGGGTACGCCGATCACCTGAATCGTGCGCATGCCCTCCCGAGAGAGCATGAGGCACAGATCGGTGGCCCCGGTGATGTCGTCGGCAACAGCGCCAATCAGCACATTCTTCCTCCCAGATATGGCCACGACCGCGCGGCCGTGAGCCGACCCTCCGGAAACACATCGAAGCCGTTGATCTTCTGCCGAAAATAAGGGCTTGCAATGGAATTCGCAGATGGGCTAACCATGTTGTGGCAACGCTATCATTACTTTTCCACGAGAGGAAAAGCAAGCGTCCGCGGAGCGGCAGAAAGACGACGGATCAGAAGGTGTTTTCATAGATGAGCAATCAAACGGGTTTGAAAGTCTGCGTCGTCGGACTGGGGTCCATGGGCATGGGGGTCGCCACGTCGCTGTTGCGCGCCGGCTTCGAAACAACCGGCTGTGACGTCAGCGAGGACGCGATGGCGCGGTTTGTCTCGGCCGGAGGCAGAGCGATCGCCAATCCTGCCGATGCGGCACAAGACGCGGATGTCGTCATCACCGTGGTCGTGAATGCCGCGCAGACGGAGACTGTCCTCTTCGGCGAATGCGGCGTGGTCGAGGTCATGGCGAAGGGGGGTGTCGTCCTTTCCTTTGCGACAATGGGCCCGGATCTCGCTCGCGGTTTCGAAGAGCGAGTGCAGGCGCAAGGGCTCGATTATATCGACGCACCGATCAGCGGCGGCGCCGGCAAGGCCGCCGCGGGCCAGCTGACGATTATGGCGTCGGGCCGACCGGCGGCCTTCGACAAGGTCCGCCCCGTACTCGATGCCATCGCGCAGAAGGTCTACGAGCTGGGAGACCGGGCGGGGATCGGCGCTTCGTTCAAGATTGTCAATCAGTTACTGGCCGGTGTTCACATTGCGGCTGCATGCGAGGCCATTACCTTCGCGAAGGCTTTGGGGCTCGACATAGACAAGGTCTACGAGGTCATCACAGCATCTGCCGGGAACTCCTGGATGTTCGAAAACCGCGTGCCGCATATTCTTGAGGGCGATTACGCGCCGCGGAGCGCGATCGATATCTTCACGAAGGATCTCGGGATCGTTTCCGATATCGGGCGAGACCTGAAGTTTCCACTGTCGATCGCCTCGACGGCTCTGCAGATGTTCATCATGACATCGGCGGCCGGCATGGGACGTGATGACGACGCCTCGGTTGCCCGCCTTCTGGCGCAGGTCTCCGGACTGGAACTGCCCGAAGCGCCTGGGAGGCAGTGATCATGCCGCGCTTCGCTGCAAATCTGACCATGATGTTCAACGAGGTCGATTTCCTCGATCGGCTCGCGGCTGCATCCGCCGCCGGTTTCGAGGCGGTTGAGTTCCTGTTTCCCTACGACTTCGAGCCGGACGTCATCCGCTCGCGGCTGGACGCCGCCAGCCTGACCCAGGCGTTGTTCAATCTCCCGCCTGGTGATTGGGCACGCGGTGAACGCGGGCTGGCTGCGCTGCCAGGGAGGGAAGGGGAGTTCCGCCAATCCGTGGAGACGGCATTGCGCTATGCGCGCGCGACCGGTGTCGGGCGGCTGCATGTGATGAGCGGGCTCGCCGATCGTTCGGATGCCAAGGCCCGTGCCACGTACCGCGCCTCCTTGGCGCTCGCCTGCGACAAGGCCGGGGAGGCGGGGCTCGACGTGCTAATCGAGCCGATCAATCCACGCGATATGCCAGGCTATTTTCTCAATAATTTCAATTTCGCCGCGGACCTGATTGCCGATATGGGGCGTCCTAATCTCAAGCTCCAGTTTGACATTTATCATCGCCAGATCATCCATGGCGACGTGATCCATGGGCTGCGCGAAATGATGCCGATCATCGGCCACATCCAGGTCGCATCGGTGCCGGCGCGCAACGAACCGGGGACCGGGGAACTCGACGATTTCCGGGTCCTGCGGGAGCTCGATGCCCTCGGTTATGCTGGCTACGTCGGCTGCGAGTATCGCCCGGCGGGCGACACTGTCGCCGGACTGGGCTGGCTGAAGACCTTCGCCGGCTGATCCGCCCGGGCTTTCAAGGCAAATTCCGCGGGGGGCGGGCGGCGGGTCCGGGACCCGCCTACCTTCGTCAGATCTTTCCAAGATCCTCATAGCTCTGATGTAGCGCCCAATCGCCTGCGCAGAAGCGTTCCCTGGCAAAGTTGTGCTGGTGCCAGTAGGGATAGATGTAAGGCGCACGGCTGACCGCGTTCAGTCGTTCCAGTTCCTTTATGCTCAGCTCCAGGTCGACAGCAGCAATATTGTCCCTAAAGTGCTGTTCGGTCAGTCCGCCGACGACGACGGAGGCAATGGCCGGTCGCGAAAGCGTCCAGGCCAGTGCGACCTGAGCCGGCGTGGCGTCTCTTGCCTCGGCGATTTCGACCAGAACGTCGACGATGTCCCACAGACGGCTCTCGTCGCGGATGGGAGGCTCACTCCAGCCGGCGGCCTGACGCGAATCTGCCGGCTTGCGATCGCGGCGGAACGCACCCGACAGCAACCCGGCGGCAAGCGGACTCCAGACCATGACGCCGAGGCCCTGATCCACGGAGATCGGCAGTAGTTCGTACTCTGCCTCCCTAGCCTCCAGCGTGTAATGGATCTGCTGCGCGACGAAGCGCGGATAGCTCTTAAGGTCCGCAGCAGCCAGCGCCTTCATGATGTGCCAGCCGGAATAGTTCGAGCAGCCGACGTAGCGGACTTTGCCCTGTGCAACCAAGGTATCGAGAGCCGCGAGCATTTCTTCGGCCGGGGTAAGTCCGTCCCATTCGTGCATGAAATAGATGTCGATATGGTCGGTTCGCAGGCGCTTCAGGCTCCGCTCGCATTCGCGGATGAGGTGATAGCGCGAAACGCCCTCGTCGTTGGGGCCGTCTCCGATCCGCATTCTCGCCTTGCTGGAAATGAGAAGCTTGTCGCGGCGACCTTCGAGGACCTCCCCGAGAATCTCCTCGGATCGTCCCATGGAGTACATATTGGCGGTATCGAAGAGATTGATGCCGCCGTCGATACAAGTGTCGACCAGTCGTTGCGCCTCCTTGACGCCCTGGCTTGCGACCATGGCGAAATCGCCCTGGCCGCCGAACGAGAAGGTGCCCATGCTCACCGCCGAGATCTTGAGACCCGAGCGACCGAGTTGTCGGTATTCCATGCGTTACTCCCTGGATCATTCCTGTCGGGAAGGATGCCCGACAGCGTTGATGTTATCGTCTTGGTACTCGGTTATCGGCCATTTCACCCGCGGCGGGCAGCTGCCGAAAGCAGCTCCTTCCTGACGTGCTGCATGCCGAGTTCCGGGCTTGTAAGCACGGGTATGCCGTCCGGCTCCGGGCCAAGAGGGGCGAGCGCGTTCGCCATTGATGCCTGGGCGAGGACGATCAGGTCCACCTTCGGCGCCAGCCGGCGGAAACCGTCCACCACCATGGCGTCGTGTCCCTCCCTGTCGCCGACAGACAGGCGTTGGAACGCGCCCTCGCACAGCTCCTCCGTGACGCCGCACCCGGTCCGCCCGGTATCTGCCGCGACCCTCCTGATGATATCACCCGTCGGAGCGAGCGTTGTCGGTAAAGTCGCCAGAACGCCGATTCGTGAGGATTTCGACACCGCTTCCAGCGCCATGCCCGTGTCGATTCGGAAGAGCGGCACTGGGCACAGCGCACGTGCGGCATCAACGGCTGGGCCGAGGGAGGAGCAGGTGACGAGAACGGCCTCTGCGCCACCATCGACGGCCGACCAGACGTACTGCGCCAGGCGTCGCATGGTCGTCTTCGAGAGGCTGCCCTCGCGGATCGTATTCTTCAGCAGGCTTTCATCGAGAATGTTGAAGGGCTCCCAACCGGCCAGTTCACGCCGCGCAAGTGCGTCCAGCGTCGGAACGAGGCCCGCGACTGTGTGAATCATGGCGATGGACATCGCGGTATTTGTCACGTCGGGCATGTGAGCGCTCTCCGGCTAGAAATCGCGTGTGAAGTCGCGATTTGACGGTATTCAACATGGTAGCGCTGCCATCATATTATGCTTGCGCCACTGAGTGCAACATCCAAAGAAGCGGCATCACACCAGAGTGCGCCGGATTTGCGGGAATCCGCAAATGAAATGCGAATATCCGCAAATCGCAAAAAGCCGGTTGACAAGATCGCAGACTTGAAACACAGAATGACAGCGCTGCCACTCGACGGCCGTTCGACCGCCAATTTGCGACCGGATATCGAGGGCAGGGACGGCCGGCGGGTTGAGGAGCCCCTCGCGGTCCAGGTGGCAGTGCACCGAAGCAACATTTTGGGAGGAATGAGAAAATGCTAGCGACCGATCAGCATGAAACCGCGTCTGGATCGCTGCATTCGCGCCTGATCGCAGAAGCCGGGAAGCTTTTCCAGGTCCGCGAGTTCAACGTCCTGATTGCGCTCGTCGTGGTAGGCGTGCTGATCAGTCTTTATACGCCCTATTTCTTCACGACGAACAACCTGATGGGTGTGTTTCGCGCCTTCTCGCTGACGGCGATCATGAGCATCGGGATGGTCATGGTGATCATCACCGGAGGGATAGACCTGTCGGTCGGATCGGCTATGGGGCTCGCCTCGCTCGTGACTGCTCTGTGTTTCTCTGCGGGCTACCCAACGGAGGTCTGCGTTGCCGCAGGCCTGGGCGTCGGCCTGGTGTTCGGTCTCTGCAACGGACTCCTCATCACCTTCATCGGCCTGCCGCCGTTCATCGCAACCCTTGGAACGCTCAGCATCGGGCGCGGGCTGATGTACATGATCACGCGCGGCGTCCCCGTGACACCCGAGACGCCCGAAGGTTTTGCCGTGCTGGGCCAGGGCTATCTCGGTCCTGTGCCGGTACCGGTCATCATCATGGTTCTGCTGATGCTGGTCTTTGCGGTCATTATGCGCCGCACCCGCTTCGGCCGGCATGTTTATGCGACCGGCGGAAACGAGCATGCCGCGCGCCTGAGCGGGGTCAAGGTCGACCGCATCAAGTTGTCGGTCTACGTGCTCTCTTCGACGATTGCCGCATTGGCCGGTGTCATCGGTTTCTCCCGCTATCTCTCCGCCGAGCCAGCTTCCGGCTTCGGATCTGAACTCGACGTCATCGCAGCCGCTGCGATCGGCGGTGCGAGTCTTGCCGGCGGGGCAGGGAGCGTGACGGGAGCGGTTATCGGCGCGGCGCTCGTGGGCGTGATCGCCAACGGTGTTGTGCTGCTCAACATCAATACCTACGCGCAACAAGCCATCACCGGCGGCGTCATCCTGATCGCTGTCAGTCTGGACGTGCTGCGGAGCAGACTAATGGGAGGAAAGAACTGATCGAAGACGAATGAGCATACCGAAAGTCTAGAACAACACCAAGAATCCAGGCTCGAGGAGAGCTTGTTGAGGAGGAGGATTTCATGCGTGTACTTTTCAATTCCGCTCGTGCGGCTATCCTGACGATGTCGCTGCTGGCGACGGGCGCAGCCTTTGCCAAGGATAAGGCCGACATCACCGTCGCCGTCGTTCCGAAGGTCGCTGTGCCGTTCTTCGACGACTGCAATACCGGTGCGAAGGAAGCGGCCGACAAGCTCGGCGTTCAGTATCAGTGGGTCGTTCCGCAGAACACCCAGGGCTCGACGCAGGTCAAGATCATCGAGGACCTGATCGCGCGGCACGTCGACGGGATCGCGATTTCGGTGAACGAACCCAAGTCCGTCGAGGGCATCATCAAGCAGGCAGTCGATGCCGGTATCGCTGTTCTCACCTTCGACAGCGACAGCGCCAACAGCGGCCGCAGCATGTATATCGGTACGATCAATGAAGCCGCTGGCGAAACCATGGGCAAGGCGATGGCGGAAGCCATCGGCGGCGAGGGCAAGGTGGCGATCGTCACCGGTCAGCTCGGCGCATCGAACCTGAACGAACGCATTGCTGGTGTGAAGAAGGCGCTCGAAGCCTATCCGAAGATCACCATCGCCGCGACCGAAGGTACCGAGGACGATCTTGCCCGCGGCGTTTCGGTGACCGAAGCCCTGCTTCGTGCCAACCCGGACCTGAAGGGCATTTTCGGCATGAGCCAGGTTGGCGGTCCCGCGGTTGCCAAGGTCCTTGCCGAGAAAGAGTTCTCCGATCGCAAGGGCGTGCTGAAGGTGTTCGCATTTGATGACCTGCCGGATACGGTCAAGGGCGTCAAGGACGGCTTCATCGACGGCATCATGGTTCAGCGTCCGGTTACCATGGGACGCCTCGCCGTCGAACACCTGGTGGCGCAGATCACCGGTGAGGAAAAGAGCCCGGCCGATGTCGACACCGGCGTCACGGTCGTCACCGCCGACAATCTGGGCAGCTACACGAAGTAAGACCTGCAGAAACCGGGTGCGGGAGCCGTCGGCCTCCGCACCCAATCACATCGGAGCGGGATTCGAGCGGACCATGACCCCATTTCTCGAAATGCGAAACATATCAAAGACCTTCCCCGGCGTGAGGGCCTTGAAGGGGGTGGACCTTACCCTCTATCGCGGACAGGTCCATGCCGTCGCGGGCGAGAACGGGGCGGGAAAAAGCACGCTGATGAAGATCATGACAGGCGTGCAGCGCTGCGATCCGGGCGGCACGATCACGGTGGAAGGTGAAGAGGTCGTGATCTCCGATCCAGTACATGCCAGATCGCTCGGCATATCGATCATCTACCAGGAGCTCGCGGTCGTCGATAACCTGTCGATCGCCGAGAACATCTTTCTCGCTCGTGAGCCCGTAAATGCGGCCGGTTTGATCGATCGACGGAAGATGAACGCAGCCGCCGCAGCCGTCTTGGCGGAGCTCGACATGAAGCTCAATCCGGCGATGCTGGTCGGCGATCTCAGCATCGGGCAAAAGCAGATGGTCGAGATCGCCCGTGCGATATCCTATCAGTCGAAACTCATCATCATGGACGAACCGACCGCGTCTCTCAGCCATCACGAGGCGACGGTCCTGCTGCGCATGGTCAGGAGGCTCGCTGCGCAGGATATCGGCATTGTCTACATCTCGCATAGGCTCGAGGAGATCTTCGAGATCGCGGACACGGTGACCGTCATGCGCGACGGCGAGACCGTGGACTCCCGGCCCGTCGGCGAAATGACGCGTGATCTTCTGGTGCGCAAGATGGTCGATCGCGAACTGTCGCAGTTCTTCGGTGAACACGTCTCACATGCCACCGACGAAGTGCTTTTGTCCGTGCGCAATCTCGGCATGTACCGGCCGACGCATCATTCCGCTCATGTCAGGGATGTGAGCTTCGACCTGCACAGGGGTGAAATCCTCGGCTTCTTCGGCCTCATCGGGGCTGGCCGCACGGAAGTCATGGAAATGATCTTTGGCAGCCGCGCCTATGTCGGCGACATCCTGATCGATGGCAAACCGGTCAGGATGAGCGACCCTTCGGTTGCGATCAGTGAGGGTCTCGGCTTCGTAACCGAGGACCGCAAAGGGCAGGGGCTCGTGCTCGACATGTCGGTCCGCGAGAATTTCAGCCTGACGCATCTCTCGGACTATTGCCGGCTCGATTTCGTCGATCGCGGCCGCGAGACGAAACGCTGCAGGGAGTTCATCCAGGCGCTCGGGATCAAGACGCCGAGCCCGGAGCAGAAGGTCGTCAATCTGTCGGGCGGCAACCAGCAGAAGGTCATCATCGCCAAATGGGTCGCCCGCAAGCCGCGCATTCTCATCGTCGACGAACCGACCCGTGGCATCGATGTCGGCGCGAAAGCCGAGGTCCATGCCTTGCTCAACAAGCTGGCGGCGGAAGGCATGTCGATCATCGTGGTCTCGTCCGACCTGCCGGAGATCCTCGCAATCAGCGACAGGGTCATCGTGCTCAAGGAAGGCCGCATCACTGGTGGCTTCACCCACCAGGAAGCCAGCCAGGAAAACGTGATGTTCGCCGCGACAGGCTGAGCACGGACACGGAAACATCCCCAAACATCAGTATCAGCAGCAATGGAGTATGAGATGAGCAAACGCATTATGTTCACAGGGGGAAGCGGCAAGGCTGGAAAGCACGTCGTCCAGTACCTCCTCGACCAGGGCCACCAGGTTCTGAACATTGACACAAAGCCGCTCGACAATCCCAAGGTCCGTACGCTGATCACCGACATTACCGACAGCGGCCAGGTGTTCAACGCGTTCTCGAGCTATATGGGACTGCACGAGTTCGACCCGTCGCTCAGGGCACAGCCCGTGGATGCAGTGGTCCACTTTGCGGCGATCCCGCGGATCATGCTCACGCCGGACAATGAAACGTTCCGCGTCAACACGATGGGAACCTACAACGTCATCGAGGCGGCGGTGAAGCTCGGGATCAAGAAGGTGATCATTGCCTCGTCCGAGACCACCTACGGCCTCGTCTTTGCCAACGAGCCGCGCAATCCCGTGCACTTCCCGCTGGAGGAGGATTATCCGGTCGATCCTATGGACAGCTATGCGCTGTCGAAAATCTGCAACGAGAAGACCGCGCAGGCCTTTGCGCTGCGGTCCGGGATCGATATTTACGCCATCCGCATCGGCAACGTGATCGAGCCGCATGAATACGAACTTTTCCCCAAGTGGTTTGCCGATCCGGGCTTCCGCAAGAGAATTGCGTGGAGCTACATCGACGCGCGTGACCTCGGGCAGATCGTCGATCTTGCCGTTCACAAGGATGGGTTGGGCTTCGAGGTGTTCAACGCAGCCAACGACGAGACCTCTTCGGACCTGCCGACACAGGAACTGATCGATCGCTTCTATCCGGGCGTCAAGGTCACGCGTCCGATGGGAGAATACGAAAGCCTGCTGTCCAATCGTAAGGCGCGCGAGATCCTCGGCTTCCGGGAGCAGCACTCGTGGCGGAAATACGTCGGACAAAAATGATGCGTATTCGCCGTTCGCGTCACGGCCTCTTGTGAAACAAGTCGTCCGGCGCTCTTCGCAGAGTCGGACGACTTGATATAAAGGTTCTACGGGAACGAATGGTCGGAATGAGCCGACGGGTCTTCTTGAACCGGCACTGGAGCACAAAGAATGGGAGAAGGTACGCAACCGAGACTGCGTCTGCCTGACAGGAAGAGCAAGGTCACGGTCAAGGATGTCGCCCAGCGTGCAGGGGTCGGGGAATCGACGGTTTCCCGCATCATGCGCAACAAGGGTCCGGTTGCGGAAGAAACGCGAAAAAGGGTGATGGAGGCGGTACGGGCAACCGGCTACGTTCCGAACAAGATTGCCGGCTCGCTCGCCTCGCTCGACTCGCACCTCGTCGGCGTCGTCATTCCTTCACTCTCGAACATCGTCTTTCCGGAAGTGCTCCAGGGCATTCACGCCGCGCTGCGGGACGGGGAGAACCAGCCGGTCATCAGCGTCACAGAATACGATATGGACCGCGAGGAAGCGGTCGTTCGCGGGCTCTTGTCCTGGAAGCCGGGCGCCATCCTGATTGCTGGCTTCGAACACACCGACGCGACGCGACGGATGCTCATCCAAAGCGATATTCGTGTCGTGGAAATGATGGATATCGACGCCGTCCCGATCGATATCGCCGTCGGCATGTCGCACCGGCGCGCCGGCTACGCCACCGGGCGCTATCTCGTCGGACGCGGCTATCGCCGCTTCGGCTATGCCGGTCACGACTGGACGGCGGACCGGCGCGCGCGCCTTCGCTATGACGGCCTCGTGGATGGGTTGCGGGATGCCGGCCTGACGATCACCGCGGAAGCCGTGGCGGAAGCGCCGAGTTCCGTCGGTGTCGGCAAGGAAATGACGGCGCGCCTTTGCGCGGAGCATCCGGAGCTCGACGTCATCGTCTATTCGAACGACGACATGGCGGTCGGCGGCATTTTTCACTGCATGGCCGCGAATATCACGATCCCGGACCGCCTGGCGATCTTCGGATTCAATGGCCTCGACATCGGGCGGGAGTTGCCGCAGCCGCTTTCAACCATCCGCTCAAACCGTTTTCTCATTGGCCGTACCGCGGTTGAAAAGGCGTTCGAGTCACCGCAACGCCCGCCGGAACCTTCGGTTTACGACACCGGCTTCGAGGTGTTCGCGGGCGCGACGGCGTGATGTGCTCGCTATGGCGCAGGTTGTCTGGGCGTATTGCTGGAACGACTGAATGTCGTTGATCTCGACTTCACCGACTTGAGTGTCGGATGATCGAGAAATGCGTTGGAGGGGATAACAGCCTGGCGCAGCGTTTTCTCACATCGTGACTCCCACAGCGATTGTCAGATTACCGAAGGCTCGACCGTGCCGCGCGTAGCCAGAGCCTACGACGGGTTAGACGTGACACCCCTTCGTCCGAGGGTCAAAAAGGCCAGCAGCGCAGGTCCGGCTCCTACTGCAGCCGCAGTCCATTGATCACTAAAAGCAGCGAGATCATTCGGGCGCAACTCCAGATCGTTCTTGCGTGGCCGCTTATCGTTCTGGTATCATCGCCGAGATCGCGTTTACAGTGGTATTGCATGAGCGAAGACTTCGAAGTACGAAACAGGGTTCTCGGAGCGTTGAGGCCGGACGCCCAGATCTTCCTCTCGAAACGCTCCCTAACCCGCGAGATGCACGCGGGTGACATCATTTATGAGGACGGTGCGCCGTTTACACATGCTGTCTTCCCGCACGAAGGTGTACTGTCACTTATGGCCGTCATGCAGGATGGCCGGAGCGTTGAAAAGACGTCTATAGGGCTGGAGGGCTTCCTCGGCTTCGTGCTCTTGATGGGTGGAGGCAACGCAATCAGTCGGTCTGTCGTACAAGTCCCCGGCTATGCTTCCTGGATCGCCATAAAGGACCTTGATCAGGCATTGGACCTTTATCCATGCGTTCGTCAGGCTATGCTTCGGTACGCGAAATTCCTCATTGCGCAGACGATGGAGACTGTTGCATGTAATAGTCTCCATGTAGCAGAGCAGCGTGTTTGTCGGTGGCTCTTGCATGCCCATGACAGGGTAGCGGGTGACAGGTTTCAGATCACCCAGCAATCGGTATCGGAAGTTCTCGGATTGCGGCGTGCCACTGTGAGCGAGGTTTGCTCCAGGTTGTCGGATGCCGGAATCATCACTTACTCGCGGGCATGTCTGGAGGTGCTTGACCGGCGGGCGCTGGAGGGCCGCAGCTGCGAATGCTATGAAAGAATAAGTCGCCTCTCGGGTAACCGCTCCCATACAACCTCGGAGCAATCAAGCACGGCGCCGCGCTATTGATGAGCGCGCGTCCGCGTAGGCAATGAGTGCTTCGCCATCAAGGGGGCGACTGAACAAGTAGCCTTGACCGAAGTCGCAGCGTTGCGTCCGCAAGAACGCTAGTTGTTCGCTGGTCTCAATGCCTTCCGCGACAACACTCAGTCCTAAGCTATGCGCAAGGCTGATGATCGCTTTCGAGATCATGGAACTGTCCTGGCTCGACTCGATATCGCCGACGAAAGATCGGTCAATCTTTAGTCGATCGACGGAGAACCGCTTCAGGTGTACCAGTGACGCGTAACCTGTGCCGAAGTCGTCGAGCGCAATCTTGACGCCAAGCTCCTTTAGCTCCGACAGCGTGCGGGCAATCTTATCTGATCCGCGGTCCAACAGCGTATTTTCGGTGATTTCCAGCTCGAGGTTCCCCGGCGGCATGCCGTACCGTGCCAGCATCGTAGCTACCAAGCTCGCAAAACCATCCATCTTGAGCTGCGCGGCAGCGACATTCACAGCCACCGTACCGCAGGAAAACGAAAGTCCGTTGAGTTCCCTTGCAGTGGCGAGTGACTTTCCCAACATGTAGGTTCCAAGTTGAACCGCTAGGCCAGCGTCTTCAGCAACGGGAATGAACTCGGCCGGAGGCACTGCGCGTCCATTGAGACGCCAGCGAGCTAGAGCTTCGAAGCCAACATGACTTCCATCGCGGAGACAAACCTGGGGCTGGAATGCCACTGACAGCCGTTCGGCTGCGACATCCGTTCGCAACGACGCGGCGAGCCTATCCCGCTTATCGATCGCAGCTCGCATCGTGGTGTCGAAAATTCGACAGCCGCCTCGATTGCTACTCTTCGCTGCATACAGCGCAATATCCGCGTTCTTCATTAGATCGCTGGGCGTTGCGGCTTGGTTTGGAAAAAGGCAGGCACCGAGGCTGCAGCGCGGTTGGATCTGGCGCGAGCCGATCGCAACGGGCTGCGTTACCGATTTAATCACCCGGCCCAAAAGGCGAATGAGCGCTCCCTCGCTGGTGATCCGAGGAAGGATGATCGCGAATTCATCACCTCCGAGTCTCAGGACGATGTCATTTGCCCGCAATGCGACGCAGAGACGCGAGGCAACTTCCCTTAGAAGCGTGTCTCCCGCCTCGTGGCCAAGCGTATCATTAATTGACTTGAAGTCGTCGAGATCCCCAACGACCAAGGCACCGGTGTAGTTTCCCTTCTGCGCTCTGGTGCAGGCCCTATGGAGGTAAGCGTTCAGTACTGAGCGGTTGTAGAGTCCTGTGAGTGGATCACGTTCCGCTTGTTGCTTGATAGTGATCTCGGCTCGCTTCAAGCCTGTGATGTCAGTTCGAACGCCAACCGTATTTCCGGAGTTGGAACGACGCTCATGAACCTGGATCCATCGGTCATCGTACAGATGTTGTACCAGCGGTCCGTTCGGTTGGTGATAGGCTCTGAGTCGTGCCTCAAGCCATTCGGCCTGGCCCTTGTCGCTATCGTCGGGCAACACGAACTGTCCCCGCTCGACAGCATGCCGCAACAAGTCACCAAACGGTATGCCAGCTTGGATTTCGTCCGAAACCTTGTCGTGTATGTCAACGTAAGCTTTGTTGAAAAGGATCAGTTTGTCGTCGGCGTCGAAGGCGGCGACGCCGTCCGGCAGCGTTTCGATAACATCGAGCAGTAGGGTTTCAGCCTTTCTACGCCGAACGTTTTCAGCCAGAAGTGTTGCCTCAGCGGTCTTGCGCTCCGTGATGTCGTAGCGAATTGAGACGTACCCAATGTTTCTTCCCGTGTCGTCAAGGTAGGGAACTATGGAGGTGTCTACCCAATAGAGTGTGCCGTCCTTTGCCCGGTTGCAAATCTCTCCCCGCCAGACCCTGCCCGCTGAAATGTCGCGCCACATTCCAGTAAAGAATGAACGGGGATGATGCCCTGAGTTCACTATGCTGTGTTTCTGACCGACTAGCTCATGGCGATCATACTGACTGATGCGACAAAAGGGTTCGTTGACGTGTGTGATCTTTCCCCTTCGATCGGTGATTGCAACGATGGCGTGCTGGTCGAGCGCAGTCCTGTAGGCATCTAGTTCCGACTGGAGGGCAGAAGCCTGCCTGCCAGCTGTTTCGACGAAACTACAGCAATGTGTGATAGCCATTGGGTCTTGGACTGTCTCAGTGAGGGCCCCGTTCCACAAGAACTCATGGTCTTTGGAGGGGGCTCTTGATCAAGTGGCAAACTCGCTAGGCTCAATTGGCCAATAGGCTGGATCCGCGAGACGGATGCAATTTCCCGGTCAACGAACCCGGCAACCAAACGCTCCGGAGGGGAGCGATCTCGGCAGCTGGGCGGATTGAATGATCGGCAGTCCGATATCGGTCCTTCTGGACCACAGTCATGGCGCGAGCAGGAACAGCATCGGGCAGAACACCGCATCAACTTTGGGCACATGGGAGACCTGTTTGAAATAGGAGGATCGTCGTATCGGAGGAATTGCGGCTGATTGGCGTTCCGTCCCCGCCGGAGGAGCGGAGCGCTATCAGGGGCCTATGATGTCGCTCTTGTGCCTCTCGACACGTAAATGTCTCTTGGCCCAACCGCAATCACCTGTTGGACAGGGGTGCTCTCTTGATGGAGCGCGTGGCCTGCATCAGACTGTTGCGCCCCGAAGCGAAACCTGGACAACAGGTTGGTGAGCGCTGCGGCTTGCATTGCGAGACCGGAACAGGCGGTTGAGGACTGTTCAACCATCGCAGCATTCTGCTGCGCACTTTGGTCCATCTGATTGACTGCGGTGTTGATTTCTGACAGTCCGATTGACTGTTCTCTCGCTGCGTCAACGATTCCGACAACATGTCGATTAATCTCCTGTACCTCCGCGACAATCGATCGCAGGGCGTTCCCGGTCTCGCCCACGAGCAGCACACCCTGCTTAACCTGATCGGTCGACGCAGCGATCAACACCTTAATCTCCTGTGCTGCGTCTGCAGAACGTTGGGCAAGCTCGCGAACCTCCTGAGCGACGACAGCAAAACCTTTGCCTGCGTCTCCGGCCCGTGCAGCCTCTACGCCCGCATTGAGGGCCAACAGATTTGTCTGGAACGCTATGTTATCAATCACCGTGATGATGGTGCCTATTGCGTCTGATGAAGTCTCTATTTCCCCATGGCGCGCACAGCCTGTTCTACAATCGAACCAGAAGTCTCGGCCTGGTCACGTGTCCTCGCCACGAGGTTTCCGGCTTCACCAGCGCGGCGACTCGCGTCTTTAACGGCCGTAGTGATTTCCTCGATCGCAGCAGCAGTCTGTTCGACCGAAGCGGCTTGGGCTTCAGTGCGTCTCGCGAGGTCGGACGTTGCCGAACGGAGCTGCTCGGTGGATGTATGGATAGCTGCGGCATTTCCACCAACCTCGCGCAATGCGCTTTCAAGCGTCTCTGCTGACTGGTTGAAGTCGACGCGTAATGTATCGAGCGAACCGGCGAATGCTGAGTGTATACGGTGTTCCATATTGCCGTTGGCCAGGTGCGCAAGTGCAGCACCAAGGGCGGAGATAGCGAATTGTAGGCTCTCCGATTCCGCCGCCTTCTGAGCGTCCCGGTGGGCCCGTTCTCGCTCAGACTGCGAACGGTTTTCTTCGGCCTCAGCCTCCAATCGGCGGTTTGCGGCGCCCGCTTGACGAAACACCTCGACTGCTTGCGCCATCTGGCCAATCTCATCTCGTCGGCTGACAAAGGGTACGGTGAGCTCTAGTTCTCCGTTGGCAAGCCGCGACATCGTGCCTGTCAGGAGATGGACCGGTCGCGTGATACGGACAACGATCGTCCATAATGCGAGGCCACCGAAGGCGAGGGCGACAAGCAGAATAGCGATGCTAGAAACTAACGTTTGCAGACTGTCGGTTTCGATGAGGTCGGCATAGGTTCCGGCAGCCGCGCCGATATCTTCTGAGAGGTTAAGGAGGCTGTCGATCGCCTTCGTTGCGGCGGTGATCCATTCATCACCGCTGACTGGGTATTTTCTACGATCGGCATTAGCAGCATAGACCTCCTTTCGAAGTTTCTCGAATGTCACGAAGAACTCCGAACGTGCCGTCGCGATCGCCGAAAGCACATTGGCGCTCGCGAAGTCGCGCTTTTCATATGCTTCGATCGTGGCCCAAGACTGTTCCAGACGACCCCGGTATCCGGCCAAGATTGCTAGTGTATCGCCGTCGAGCGGTTTGCCCGCCGCGATCTTGCCGCCAATCACGGCGCGTTCGCGCCCCGCATATTCGGCAATCACCCACATGGCTTGGCGTAGGTCGAGCATAATCTGGGTTCGTGCCAGCGCCGTCGATGGAACGACCTGCGCGGCAATTCGGAGTTCCTGCGACGACATAATCAACGCGGTCACTGATGGCACCCAACGTCTTGCGACGGCTGCATCGCGCTCGGAGGCTATCCTGCTCCATTGCGCTTCCACTTCGCTGCGTAGGGCAACCAACGCCTCAAAGTCCTGCCGAACCCTCGCCAGTAGCCGCCCTTTACCTTTGAAATCTGGGCCCTTCCGGACTTCGGCCAATGCGGAGGAGAGCGCTTCATCGCCCTTGCGACGCAGTTCTTGAATTCGGCTAATAGAGTTTTGAGTGGCGATCGAATTTTGGGCCAAGACCGTATTGGTGAAACCTCTTTCAGTCGCCAGCGCGCCGGCGCTGGTCAAGAAGAGCTCTCCTACCTCGGCGTTCGCGTGCATGGCCTTGGCTGCGGTCATGTCTTCCCAGGCGGCGTAGATGTTGCTGGATGCGATGAACAGCAACGCGAAAACGAATGCCGACAATATCAATAGAAGAATATCTCGGATGCCAAACCCGGCGCGTGTCGGTCGCTCGGCTCGATGGATATCATGCGTTCTTTCGCTGAAAAACGTTTCAGAATTCATGGGGTTCCCTCCAATGATATAAATCAACATCCAAATAGGGTGACAGTGGAAACTGGGTCCATTTCCATAATCCATAGAGTCCGTGAGCGTCATGTTATTGCTGCGGATGATATGAATGCGCTGATGATGCCTATGCTGGAAGTTGTCGCCAAGGACCTACTTGTCTATCGGGTTTATCGATATGGACTGTGCGGCCCGGCTGTGTCGCAGTAACGTGCACTCCTCCGAGTCGAGTGAGAGGATTCAGAATCTCTCCTTCGTATGTACGGTACCGTAACTATGCTTATTTAAGGTTCGGTTAAAATTGTTCTCTGTCAATAATCGTAGCGACATAGAGTGATGCGTCTCGATAGAGGTGTTGTGCGTCCGGTGGATTGAAAGCGTTGTTCTCCGCAGGATGCTCGAGTCGTCTTAGACGGAGAAATTACTCTGCTGACCCGTTCGAGCGAACAAGTACAAGATCCCTGTCACATCAGGAGCGCGTCTGGGATGACGTGGTTTGGACGCGACCTTCTATACTCGAGAGGCGAGGCCGAACGTCCGACAGATCTCGGGTGTGGTTTGGATCGATGCCGTTCCGATCGATATCGGCCGATTAACGGTGTGATCTACGCGGAACTCGGCGTTCGCTATGAGCGCATCGAAGGCTTGAATGCGTCCGTAGAAGCGGCTGGTCTGGAGTTCTCCGTGTTGCCGCGCTCGGCGCTGTTTCTCGCGGGTAAGGCTTCTTACATTGCCGCCGTGCTGCCGGACTTCTTCATTGGTGCACAACCGCCGTGGAGCAGTTGTCTCTGCTGACGCGAGACATCGGTCGCTACAGAACGTATTTCCCGAAGGCTGAATTGATTACACCGAATTTCTGATGCCGCAGGTCGCGCCGGTCCAGGTCGAGACTGCGGCCGACATCTGGTCGCACTTTGAGCAACGTAGTCTCTGCATTCCCGTTCCAAGCTGGTTGGGCGCGTGATGTGCATAAACTGGTTTGTTTCAAAGTTCCATAAGCTGTCTTATGCGATCTTCGAATGTAAGGGGGGCAGATTCCAATTTCAAATGCAACGAAGAGAATAATGGCCATGATCTCAGGAGGATAGGATGGGCCGCTCTTTTGTTCAGTTGAGTTTGGACGAACGTCGCGTGATTGCGCGGATGCATGAGAAGAAGATCAGCCAGGCGCAGATCGCCCGCACTCTGCGGCGAGATCGGTCGACGATCTGCCGGGAACTGCGGCGCAATTTCTGGCATGACCGTGAAGCTCGCGTCGCCGACGGATATTGGCACGTCACAGCACACGCTATGGCGTCGGACCGACGGCGCAAATATCGCAAGCTCCTGCGTGATCCTGCCCTGTGCGCTGCCGTTGTCGACAGGCTGAAGAATGGCTGGTCACCTGAGCAGATTTCCGGACGCCTGAAGCTTGCCAGTGGTTCGTCTGCCGGGCTGAGCCATGAGACGATCTACCAATATATCTACTCGCAGGAAGGCCAGGATCAACAACTGGCCCGCTATTTGCCGGAGCGGCGACGCAAACGGCGACCACGATACGCACGCAAACCCAGAAGCCTTGTCTTTCCAATGGAGTGCGCCATTCGCAATCGGCCGGAAGCCATCAATTCGCGAAGCGAATTCGGTCACTGGGAGGCAGATCTGATGATCTTCAGGAAAGAACATGGATCTGCCAACATCGCGACCGTCGTCGAGCGAAAGAGCCGCTACACTGTCCTGTTCCGCAACAACGACCGACGATCAAAGCCGATCATGAGCCAGTTGATCCGTCATCTGGCACCCCTGCCCGCGTCGGCTCGTCAGAGCCTCACATTCGATCGAGGCTTGGAGTTCGTCTCATGGCGAGAACTGGAAAAAGGCATGGGAACAGTGGCCTGGTTCTGTGACCCGCAGGCGCCATGGCAGAAAGGCACGGTTGAGAACACCAACAAGCGCGTCCGGCGATATCTCCCATCCGAGACCATCGTGCTGGATGTCACACACCAGGAAATCCGTGCCCTGTGTGATCGGCTCAACGAAACGCCGCGCAAGTGCCTGGGGTTTCAGACACCCAAGGAGATGTTTAGTCGCCACCTGTTGGCTCTCGAACGATGACGCGTGTAGATTTCCAGCCAGCGTTGCATTCAATCTGGAACCAGCACGCAAAGTTAAAGTGTCCTGTTTCTGCAAAGTTGGAATGTCACACTCCTCGGCTCTGAACGGACCTGGGAGATTGCGGATGGGACTGATTGCGATGAGCGAGCGTGACCTGCAGCGGATTGAGGTTTTGTCGAAGGTGATCGACGGCCGCATGGCGATGGTGTCAGCGGCGCATGTCCTGGGCTTAAGCACGCGCCAGGTTCGTCGGCTCTTGGAGCGGATCCGGACGGATGGTGCGGCATCGATCCGGCACAGAGCGATCGGGCGGCGGTCGAACAATCGGATTTGCGACGGCGTGCGCGACTATGCCATGGCGATCGTGCGCGAGCGCTATGCCGATTTCGGCCCGACGCTGGCCGCCGAGAAGCTCGCCGAGCGCGACGGCCTGACGGTGTCGCGCGAGACCTTGCGCAAATGGATGTCGGAGGCCGGCCTGTGGCTGTCGCGCAAGCAGCGCCGCACGTTTCATCAGCCGCGGCTGCGCCGAGAAGCCTACGGCGAGCTGGTGCAGATCGATGGATCCGAGCATCGTTGGTTCGAGGATCGCGGTGATTCCTGTTCGCTGCTGGTGTTCATCGACGATGCGACCGGCAAGCTGATGCAGTT
This sequence comes from Ciceribacter thiooxidans, assembly GCF_014126615.1. Taxonomy (NCBI): domain Bacteria; kingdom Pseudomonadati; phylum Pseudomonadota; class Alphaproteobacteria; order Hyphomicrobiales; family Rhizobiaceae; genus Ciceribacter; species Ciceribacter thiooxidans. The sequence goes on along the minus strand of NZ_CP059897.1, from coordinate 1,200,045 downwards.
GCGCTTCGTACGGTCGGAAAGTGCGTTTACGTATTTCGAGGCGCTGGAGCTCTATCTGAAGGCGCATGGTGCGCCGGTCGCCTTCTATTCCGACAAGCATTCGGTGTTCCGAGTGGCGAAGAAGGACGCCAAGGGCGGCCAGGGCATGACCCAGTTCGGGCGTGCGCTCTCAGAGCTAAACATCGAGATTCTTTGCGCAAATTCGAGCCAGGCGAAGGGCCGAGTCGAGCGGATGAACCGAACGCTACAGGATCGGTTGATTAAGGATCTGCGCCTGGAGGGCATCTGTGGGATGGACGACGGCAACGCTTTCCTGCCTCGGTTCATGGAGCGCTATAACCGGCAGTTTGCCATTACCCCTGTCCGACCTGATGATCTGCATCGGTCGCTGAATCTTGCCCCGGATCGGCTGCGCGACGTCCTGTGCAAACGTGAGCAGCGGTATGTCGGCGCGCAACTGACGTTCTCCTACGAGCGTCAGCGGATCATGCTGGAAGAGACCGAGGTGACGCGCGGACTGGTCGGCCGCTATGTCGAGACCTACGCTTATGCCGATGGTCGGCTGGATGTGCGCTGGAAGGGGCATTCCCTGCCCTACCGGGTGTTCGACAAGGACCAGCGGGTGACGCATGCGGCAATCACTGAGAACAAGCGGCTCGGTGAACTCCTAGCCTACATCAAGGAGCGCCAGGAGCAGCAGGACAAACCGGTCGTCAAAACCAACAGTGACAAGAACGGCTATAAGCCGAGAGGTCGCAAACCTGGTCGCCGCACAGATTACATGAACGATCCGGCGGTGATTGCCCGGCGAGAGAAAGCGCTGTCGAGACCTGCGGCGAAATGATCGTTCGAATAGCCTCAAAGCTAAAGCCGAAGAGGTGTGTTTACCACCCGCCCCGATCTGATCTTGCAAGCGGGTTCAGCCGCTCAGATCGGGGCTGGTCGATGTGCCGTGCGGCGACCAGTCGGACATTTCTACTTTGCAAACCGGCGGACATTTCAACCCTGCCGCCACATTGGATGTAGCCGGGTACATCCTCTTCTCAAACGCAACAGTGCAGACGTCCGCCCCTCCCGAGCAAACCTAAAGGCAGGCGGTGGCGAATGATGTCGCCAAAGGATTTCAAGTCAGAAAAGGCATGATATCTACGCCGTCACCCGGAAATACGGTGAAGTGCGGATGGTCCTGGAACAGCCGCGCTGCGGCATCAGCGGTCTCCGCCTCGACGACCAGATAGCCGCAGAACGGATTCACGGCTTCGGTGACGCCGTCCTTTGTCACACGTGTGGTCTTCCCAACCATACCACCGCGATCGACGATGAACGCGGCATTGCGCTGCTCCCACTCCACCCACTTCGGTATGCCCACGGCATCGAGTTCATCCTGCTTGGCCTTGGGCAGGCTTCGAAACGACGCGAGGTCTTCGGGCTTCATCGTGTAAACCGCGAGAAATCGGGGCACCGGCGTTACCTCCACTGGCTTGGATGCTTGTCAGTTTACATGACGCAGCGGATCGATGGTTTTTCGAAGGCGGTGTTCTGCCGGCGACAACTAAAGCACGATCACCTTGGCGCCGACCCTCACCCGCTCGTAGAGGTCGATGACGTCGTCGTTGGTCATGCGAAAGCATCCCGATGACGAAGAGCGACCGACGCTCTCCGGCTCGTTCGAACCGTGGATCCGATAGAGCGTGTTGCCGAGGTAGATGGCGCGCGCGCCAAGCGGATTGTCGGGGCCGCCGGCCATGTGGGCCGGGAGGTCGGGTCGCCTTGCGCGCATGTCGGCCGGAGGACGCCATTCGGGCCAGGCGCGCTTGCCGCTCACCGCTTCTGTTCCGTGCCAGCCATAGCCTTCGCGACCGACGCCGACGCTGTAGCGGAGCGCCTGGCCGCCGGGCATGACGTAGTAAAGGGCATACCGGTTCGGATCGATGACGATCGTTCCGGGCGCCTCCTGCGTGCTGTATTCCACCAGTTGCCGCGGCAGGTATGCCCCGCATCCGGGACGACCAGCACTCCCGGAGCTTGCGGTGGCGGGTATGCGGGCGGCGACATCAGGAACTCGATATAGCCACTATCGATCCAGATCTGGCCGGTCGCCTCGTCGAGGATCGGCGGAAACGGTTCCTCCGCCCTCGCCTGCGTCATCGGTGATGCAAGAAGCAGGGTAACGAGCACCAACCCAGACCATTGTTTCCGCAGCGGCAATTCTGGCATGTGAAGCTTCCTCCGGCGCTCTCGCGTTCAAATCAGACCATTTGCGACAAGGGCGTTCGCCACGTCCTGGAACAGTCGATCGGGAACCGGCGTTCCCACCGGTGTCCGGGCGAGTGCTTTGGCGAGGTCGGGTTCTGTCACGATGGGAATACCCCGACTTCGGGCCTGCGCGTTCATCGAGCCGGCTGCCGGGCCGGTCGCGCGGCAAACGACGATGGGTACGGGCGTTTCGCCACGGACATAGCGGATGCCGACGGATCCTGACCCCTCCTCGCCGATCAGCAGCACGGCGCTTGAGAGGCCGGTCTTCGTGGTTCCGAAGAGCCGCGCCAGCTTGCGGCGCTCCTGGCGGATCAGCGGATCGCCTTCCGTGTCCTTGTGCTCGCGCTTGCTCTCCGAGCGCGTCATGCGCATTTCGCGCAGGAACAGCCAGCGCTGGAGGAAGACGTCGACGACGCCCATCACGATGAAGGCTGCGAGTGCGATCGACGCGATGGTCTTCAGGATGGAGAGCGAGGTTTCGTGCAGGCAGGCAAATCCGCAAGCCGGCGCCTGGAACAGCGCTCTCAGTCCCGTATGGAAGACCAGGGCGAACGTCACGGAGAGAGCAGCAACCTTGAACAAAGCCTTCCCGAAGTCGACGACACTCTTCAGTGAGAAAATCCGCTTCAGCCCCGATGCGGGATTGATGCGGGCAAAGTCCGGCTCTAGCGGCTTGACGGAAAAGACGAAGCCCCTGGTTATGGCGACATTGGTTGCAAGGATGGCGGCGATCGTGATGCAGAGGATGGGCAATACCGTCGTCAGAAGCGCATCGGCGGCAATCGTGCTCAGGCGGTACCAGAGGTCGGCGAACGGTCGCGTGTAGATTTGAGCCGCCTCGTCGAGAAGCCTGTCGGTTTTTACTTGCAGGTCGGGTGCGATGTAGAAGAGGAAGAGAGTGGAAAACAGGACCACGATGCCCGAAACCATGTCGGGACTGTGCAGCACCTGGCCCTTCTTGCGCGCGTCCCGGATCTTCTTTTCCGAAGCGGGAAGCGTTTTCTCTTCGCTCGTTTCGTTCATGTGACACCATCACCCGAGGATGACAGCAGGCCGATCGCCTGGGCGCGTCTGCCGGCGTCAGGAATGGAACGCAGCTTCGCCGCTTTTGCAAGAATCTGGTTTTTCTGCTTCGCCGACATGTCCGGCACGGCGACCGAACGAGCCTTGCCGCCCTCGCCGGCCATCGTCAAAACGATCAGGTAGTTGATGAAATGCCGTCTTTCGGCGAGGGGTGAACTGACAACGCCCGTCATATGCGTGACCGCTTGGGTCATGTTGTTCGACAGTGCTTCCGCAAGCGCGAGGTTTGTCGCCGTGTCGAGATTGTTGGGTTGCAGCGACAGGGCTTTCGAAAAGGCGCCCTCCGCCGCCTGTCCATTGCCGCTGAAGACGAGCGCCGTTCCCAGACGGTTGTAGGCGACGACCGAATTCAGTGCTTCTGCGGCCGGTGCGAGGCTTCGCGCGGCCGATTCCGCCTCGCCCTTCTGCAACTGAGCAGTGCCCAGTCCGAGCAAGGCGGTGGCATTTCCGGGTTCGATCTCGAGTGCGGCCCGGAAGGCCTCCTCCGCCGCCTCGGCGTCGCCGGCCTTGAGCCGCGCATTGCCGAGGCGAACGCGCATCGATACATCATGCGGGGCATTGGCGGCGGCGCGCTCATAGAGCGCCAACGCCGTCCCACTTTCGCCCTTCGCCTCGATGCTCTCGGCGACGCTCAGAAGCTTCGTTTGGGCGTTCGCCTGTTTGCCCTTCTCGTTTTCGGTGGGGATCGTCGTACAGGCGGAAAGGGTCAGAAGTGCAACAAGCACAGCGGCTCCCTGGCTGACAGGATGCCGGCCGTGGCCGGAAGACGAATTTGCCTCCGTCATTGTGCGATCCCCGTCTCGTTCGTTGCGGTGCCCGGCGGGATCACCTGGTCGCCGGTTCCCTCGATATAGTCCTTTGCCGCGCGTGCGACCGGGGCCGCCATCGCAGGCCCCATCTCGCGCCCTTCAAGCAGCTGTCGCTGGTCTGCCGCCATGAACTGCAAGTTCAGATTGTTCGCGCAGCCGGGCGGGAGATAGAGCGGCTGATCGGCCGTGTCCGGCGTGATGCAGGCGTCGGGTACCAGCACCTGGCTTGTGGTTGGATCGTAGCCCTTGCGAACGACCTTTCCCTTCGCCGGTAGGGCACCGGAGGTCGAAAGGTATCTGTAGTTCGGTGAATAGGGCTGCGGTTGGGAACCGTTGCAGCCCGCCAGGGCGACGAGGCAGGCGAGCAGTGCTGCTGCGGGGATTACGGCTCCCGGAAGGCGATCATTCGACATAGAAGCCATATCCCTTGTTGGCCGCGGGTCTTGCCTTCTTGCGCGGCGAGGAAATCGCACCGGCCGGGCTGTCCAGTGGCGTCTTCATGTTCCGCTCCGAGGTTGGCGTCACCAGATAGGGCGTTATCAAGATGACGAGCTCGGTCTCGTTGCGCTGGAAGCGCTTGGACTTGAACAATTCGCCGAGGATCGGCACGTCGCCGATGACGGGCGTCTTGTTCAGCGTCTGGGACTCCTGCCGCTGGAACAATCCGGCGATCGCAAAGGTCTGGCCGCTGCCGACTTCGACTGTCGTGTCCGCACGGCGTATACGCAGCGACGGCACGACCAGCCCGCCGATCGAGACGACACTGTCCTGCGAAACGCTGCTGACCTCGGGCCGCACCTGCAAGGCGATGCGGTTGTTCGGCAGCAGCGTCGGCGTGAATTGCAGCGAGACGCCGAACTGCTTGTATTCGATGCCGACCTGGCCATTGTCCGTCGGCACCGGCACGGGTATCTCCCCCCTGCGAGGAAACTGGCGGTCTGGCCGGTGACGGCGGTGATGTTGGGCTCGGCGAGGATCGTCAGGATGCCATTTGCCTGCAGGGCATCGAGCAGGACGTTGACGTTGACGTGGTCGCCGCGGGCACCGATCGCGATCCCGCTATCGTCTTCGTTGCTGGCACCACCGGTGCGAACGAGGCCGAAGGAGAAAGAGCCGCTGTTGACGAAGAGGCTCCAGTCAATGCCGAAGCGGGTCAGTTCGTTGCGGGCGACTTCGGCGAACCGGACACGAATGTTGACCTGGTTGGAGCCGGCGAACGTCGTGTTGTTGAGTGCGGGCTTCTCTGGCGTCGAATAGCTCTGCAGGACGCTTTCCATGTCCATTGCCTCGCCGACATTCCGCGTCGGTCCGGTTCCGACAACCTGTCCGCCGAACAGGCTGATATCGACGCGGGTGTTCGGCTGCAGCGCAAGCGCCGACTCTTGCGCAGGTCTCGGATTGCCGGAAACATGAACCTGGACGGTTCCGCGCGTCGTCTGGTCGGCACTGAGAGCGATCAGATTGGTGTCGCCTGTCTTGGTCGCATAGATATAGACCACGCCGGGCGAGACGACGCGCACGTCGGCAATCGCGGTGTCGGCGAGAAACACCGACTCGACCGGTTCGTCAAAACGAAGGATCGTGCCCTCGCCGACGTTGAGGTCCAGGACCTGACCGTTGATGGCGTCCACCTTCACCTGGGCGCTGGCCGAAGACACCGCCCAATGGACCGCGAACGCGGTCAGAAAGACAAATCGAAAGAGTCCCCTCGTCGCCAAGAAGCGAAGGCTTCGCAAAACTCGCATCCCACTCCCTATTTGTTCCCCTCCCGCGCTCCTCCGCGCGGGCGAGACATGTTCTCTAATTTATGGTTTCGATCGACGGCCTCATGCGCGCTCTTCGCTTCCGAGTTCCTGCGTTCCAGACACCGGAAGCGCGATGTAGCCGAGGCACTGGACGCTGAACTCTGCGGCGATCTCCTGGTACGACAGCACTGGGATCTGGAGGTCGTGGCGCATCAGGAGATTTCGGATGTGCCGGCGGACATCCATGGAAGCAAGAATCGTTGGCTGTGGAAGCCGTCCCGGTGTCTGTTCCCGCCTCGCCTTCAGCTCCGCCACGATCTGCGCCGCCAACCGGTCCGGGACGGTAGCGGCCGGGCCGCCGTTTCCTTCGACCGCAGCTCTCAGTTCGTCCTCGAAAGGCCGTGTCAGAAGATAGGAGGAAACGATCCGGTTGCGGTCGGCGAGCCGGAAGCATATCTGACGGCCGAGGCTCGCCCGCACATGGTCGGCCAACGCCTGCAGGTTCTGGATCTGCGACCCCCTCTCGGCAACCGTCTGGAGAATGATGCGCATGTTGGTGATCGGAACGTCTTCCTCGACGAGTCTGCGCAGCAGCTCGGCAAGCTTCTGCACGGACACCACCTCGCGGACTTCCCTGATCAGATCGCCGAAGGGCTCCTCCAGCCGGGCGAGAAGCGCACGCACCTCCTGCGCATCGATGAAATCGGGCGCATAGCGGCGCAGGACGCGTTCGATCAGCGTCATCACCACGTCCTCGGGTTCGCAGTATCCGACACCGGCGGCATCGAGTGCTGCCGCATGGGACCGGTCGACCCAGACGAGCTTCAGCCCCATCAGGTCGGACTGGGTCACGTAGGGGATGGACATGATGTCGAGGTCGGCAGCCTCCTCCCAGACCATCAGGTGATCAAGCAGGAGAACACCGTCGACCACGGGAACAGCCTCGAAATCGATGCGAAACTCCGACGATGCAAGGCGCGGATCCAGCTGCCGCCCGACCGCCGGGACCACGATGCCGAGATCCTCCAGAATGGTTGCCGCAAGCCCCGCCGTCCTTTCGGCGAACAACAGTTGCGGAAGGCGTTCGGCGAGCCCCTCGCCCATCGTGAGGATCAGCCTTTGCGCCGCTCCCGCCGCTTGTCCGCCGCCCGGCAGGGTTCCCGCTATATGATCGACGACACGTCCGCCGGAGGAAACGGTGCGCGTCACCTCCCGTCGCGGCGGATCGAGGTCCGCAGGCTCTGCGGAGCCGTGCTGGCGTCTGCGCGCCACATAGGCGAGCAGGCCGGCCAGGCCCGCCAATGCCCAGAAGACGGCAAGTGGAAAGCCGGGGACGAGTCCGAAGCCGAAGAGGATCGCCGCGGCCAGTGCCAGTGCGCGGTCGCTCGCGGCGAGTTGCCCGAGAATCTCGGACCCGAGGTCCTGCGGGTGCTGGGCTGACGGTACCCGCGTGACGACGGCCCCCGCCGCCACGGCCATCATCAGTGCCGGGATCTGGGAGATGAGGCCGTCGCCGACCGTCAGAAGCGAATAGGTGTGTGCCGCCTCACCGACCGTCAGGCCGCGCTGGAAGGAGCCAATCGTCAGCCCGCCGGTGAGGTTGATCGCGATGATGATCAATCCCGCCACGGCGTCGCCCTTGACGAATTTCATCGCGCCGTCCATCGCGCCGTAGAACTGGCTCTCCCGCTCGAGGTCGTCACGTCTGCGGCGTGCCTCCTGCTGGTCGATGTCTCCACTGCGCGCCTCGTTGTCGATGCTCATCTGCTTGCCCGGCATCGCATCGAGCGCGAAGCGTGCACCCACCTCGGCGACGCGTTCCGCGCCCTTGGTGATGACGACGAACTGCGCGATCGTGATGATCAGGAAGACGATGAGCCCGACGAGCACGTCACCGCCGACGACGAAGGATCCGAAGGCCTCGACGATCTGCCCGGCATCCGCCTGGGTCAGGATCAGCCGTGTCGTGGTGATCGCGAGAGCGAGCCGGAAGAGCGTTCCGAGCAGGATGATAGAAGGCAGGGAAGAGAATTGTGCTGGGGTCGATATATAGAGGGCGCCGACGAGGATAAGCAGGCTGTAGAAGAAGTTGAAGCCAATCAGCACGTCGACGAGCATCGTCGGCATCGGGACGATCATCATGGTGATCGCCAGCATCACCACCGCCGCGACAACGATGTCGGACCGTCGTGATGCCGCCCGGGCGAACTGGTTGACTGTTGCAAGCGCGCTCATTCTGCCGCCCTCGCCTGAAGATAGGCCTCAAAGGCGTCTCGGGCCTCGTCCTTCTCGCCGCGCTCCCATCGCGCATGGCTCTTCAGCCGCAGAATGGCGGGGTCGATGTCATCGGAGATGTCTTCGATTCGTTCGATGGCTGCGAGCGCACGCGGCACGGCGCCGGTCGCGACGAACGCCTGCGCCAGCGAGTGCAGCACGGCGACGTCGTCCGGCGCCATTCTCGCGGCCAGCAGAAGAAACACCAGTCCGCGCTTGTGGTGCCCGGCCCGACAGTAGAGCGAACCGAGTGCATGGAGGAATTCGAGGCTGTCCGCGCGGCGTTGCGTCAACTGCGTTGTGCCTGCATGAGTCGATGCTGGAGATCGCGTCTGCTTTCGATCTCGTCCGTCAGCATCGATACTGTGAGTTTGGCGATGTCCTCCTCGAGGTCCAGTCCGGGCACCACCTCCCGGACGATGTAGGTCAGCAGTTCCTGGGAACGCGACAGGTCGAACAGCGTCGCGCTCGAAAGCCTCGCCTGCTCGCTCGCCTCTGCGCCGATCTTGCCGGAGGTTGTCTTTCGACGCGCCTGTCGGATCGACTGCAGGAGCCGCGCGTCGAATTCCTCCGACTGGGCGCGGCCGGCTGCTTCCGGCCGCAACGACACCGCCTGCGCCTGGCCGCGGTTGCGATTGTCGTGTCGGCGGACCTCGATGCTCATCTTGCTGCCCCTCTCGCCGTGGCTCTAGAAGCGCAGGACGAATTCTTCACCTTGTCGGGCCGCCGTCAGGCTGCCGTCCCGGATATCCTTGATGTACCAACCGTCTTCCAGCGCTGCGCCCTTGTAGAGGCGCGCGCCGTCAGCGCCGATCGCATACGGGGTCTCCCCGAACCAGATCGCCTGCAGGTGAAACTTCGGGGCGCTCTGCGGCGCCGCCTCGCCGACCAGGCTGGTGAGGACGAAGCTGGTGCCGTAGGAGCGATCGAACCATGTCTGGACCTCGCCCCAGTTCTTGCGCGCGTCGTCGCCGATGGCGCCGGATACCGACAGCCGTGTGCCGTCGGCCTCGATCTTCAGATCCGGCAAGCCGGCCTCGCGCAGTTTAGCAGCGAGCGCCGCCGAGACCTCCTGCGACGAAGGCGCCTGCGACGCGATCGCCCCTGTCGTCACCGCGTTCTCGCTCAACCGGGCGATCGCCGGCTCGTGATCGAGTTTGGCGACACCCGCCTGCACGGCGGCTATGGTGAGAATCGAAAAGGCTGCGACGCTCCCCAGCATCCAGCCGTACGAAGACCCTGCCGCTCGTGCGACCGGTTCCCGCACAGGCCGAGAGAGATTGAGGTGTGCACTGCCGAGCGAAACGGATACGGGGAGTGGCACCTGAAGACCGTGCCCGACGGGCACGTTGGTGTCATCCACCATGAGATCGGCACCGATTGCCTCGATCATCACCTCGTTTCCGGCGAACTGCAGGCGCATGTGATTCGCCGACACGTCGCGGTCGCTGAGCGTCAGATCGCAATCGGTTGCGGAGCCGACCAGATAGGTGCCCCGCTCCAGGGGCAGAGAGACGCCGCTGTGGACGCCCTTCAGCACATCGAGCGTCAGGGATGGGGCTGAATTCCTGAGGATCAGACTGGATGCCATGGACCTGTCACCTCGCTCGCCGGATAGCCGAAACTCCGACGCTGCGCTGAGCGCGCCGCCGGTCTAGCTCGTATCTTTGCAACGGGGATGAGGGGCGGCCCGAAGCCGCCCCTCGCGCTTCGTCAGCCGTTCGGACGCTGCTTCGCTGCGTCGAGGGCGACCTTCTTCTCGGTCGTGATCTTCGTGATTTCTGCGGACTTCGCGATAGCCTTGTCGAAGGCATCCGTCATGGTCTTGATCGAATTGTCCGAGGTTTGCGTACCGCCTACACCGGAAACAGCCATTCTCTTCTCCTTGACAAGTTGAGGCCGGTTCCAGGCAATGCCAGGCGCCGGCATGCAGTCCCTATCTAAACGAACACCCATTCCAGGGTGTATTAATGGTTAAAGTCGAACCTGGCGAATGACAATTTGCATACTCATCACATAATGTTGCACAATGAAATTATGCGTGACATAAACCGATTTAAATTGCGTTTTGGCAAGGGTGCGGGGCAGTCTTTGACCGCGATGACCACCTTGTATTGAAAGGGTTTTCGATCCTTGCGCGCCCCGCGTGTAACGGTCCCCTGCATTTTTACTGAACCTCGAGTTGCACCTCTCGATCCAGTGTTATAGCTTTGGTCGGCTTGATGCGAACAATCGGAGCGCTTGACATGAAGACCGTCATGCTCAGCGGGAGGTTCTGCATGTTTGCCATCACACTGTTTGCGGCGACGTGCCCGGCCAACGCCGGAGTCCCGGGCTGGTTCGACAGCCGGTACAGCTATGTCCTGATCGACCAGGACGTTCGCGACGCGCTGCAGGAGTTCGGCCGGAACCTCTCCGTTCCGGTGCTTCTGTCGGACAAGATTCGCGGCCAGGTGCGCGGCGACGTCCGCGCCGACACAGCGGGCGGGTTTCTCGACAAGCTGACACGGGCGAACGGTCTCGTCTGGTATTTCGACGGCTCGGTCCTCCACGTAAACACGAATGATGAAGTCTCGACGCAGATCATCAACATCGGCAGGGCGAACGGCGACGCCGTGATCGCCGAGATCCACCGGCTCGACCTCATGGACGACCGCTTTTCCGTGCGCGCCACGGCGAACGCGCCGGTGCTTCGGGTATCCGGCCCTCCCCCTTTCATTGCCATGGTCAAGCAGGTGGCCGCCTCTGTCCAGCCGTCCCCGAGTGCTCGGATGGACGACCCGCGCGTGCGCATTTTCCGTGGCGGCCAACACGAGGAGGTCGCCGACGACCTGACCGACAAGGCGGCGACGACGACCGCCAACGCCCGGACAAACCAAACAGCAGCAGGAGAGCAGTAGATGACCGGTTCGGTAACCGCGACCACGCAGGCATCCACCCAGACCCCGACTGTCGACCCCGCCCAGGCACAGTTCGAAGAGGCATTGCAGCAAGCGGTTTCAAGCGGCGGCAGCCAGTTGATCGGGCAGGAAATGATGAAGATCGCACAGGAAGTGCTGAACGAGGCCTTGTCCGACGAAGAGTAATTTCGCTTTTCTCAACAGGAGACGGAATCATGACGATTGTTCCGCCGGTAGAGACGTCCACCCTGCCGATAGCCCCTGCCCTGCAGGACACGACCGCGCCCGCTTCGCAGAACCTTTTCGAGCATTCGGCGCTAAACGCCACGACGCTGCCTCACGGCGCAAGTCCGGCCGATCTCGGCCGGACGATCATCGACAACCTAGAGGGCTTCGTCGAACGTGCCGGCAAGTTCGCCGCCAGCACCGCGTTCCCCGCCTCCTCCGGTCCGGCGCCGGCAACGACATCCTTCGCGCCGGGTGGGCTTCCTGCCGAGGCGGGCGCCACGCGCACCCCGGAGAGCGACGCGGGACGACTCGTCGAGTCGCTCGGGCGGATCTTCGACCACGCGATCGAGACGCAGATGGTCGTCCGGGCGCCGACGCAGTTCACCAGCGCGACGATGACGCTCACCAAGGGTCAATGAAGACCTTGCGGCACTTCCCGGCAGTGGGACGCGGGCTGGCGCTCGCGTTGATGGTCCTGGCGTTGCAGGCCTGCAGCGTCGATCTCTACACGAACCTCGATGAGCGCGAGGCCAACGAAATGGTCGCCATCCTGATTTCGAAGGGCATACCGGCGAGCCGCGTCTTGCAGAAGGACGGCAAGCTGACCGTCACCGTCGACGAGGATCAGTTCGCGCAGGCGGTATCCGCACTCAACGCGGCAGGCCTCCCCAAGGAGAAGTTTGCCACTCTCGGCACCGTGTTCAAGCAGGAGGGGCTCGTCGCCTCGCCCGTGCAGGAGCGCGCGCAGATGATCTATGCCCTCAGCGAAGAACTTTCGCGCACCGTCTCCGAAATCGACGGGGTGCTCTCTGCACGCGTTCATGTCGTTCTGCCCGATAACGACCCGCTGCAGCGCAACGCCATACCCGCCTCGGCTTCGGTGTTCATCCGGCACGAAGCCGATCTGGACGTCAATCCGCTCATCCCTCGGATCAAGACGTTGGTGGCGAATAGCATTTCAGGCCTCTCCTACGAGAAGGTCTCTGTCGTGGCGGTTGCCAGCCAGCGGTCGAGCGAGCCGCCCCCGGCGACCGAACTGACGTCGTTCCTCGGAATCTGGATGCTGCCGTCGAGCGTCGCCAAGGCCCGGCTGATCTTCGGCGGGCTCGTCGGCGGCCTTGCTGCCGCGGTCGGCGGCCTCGGTTATCTCTTCTGGCGCCGGCAGAGCCGGCGCCGGAAAATCTATCCCCTGCAACCCTATGGTCCTGCCAAATGACCGGTGCTTCGCTCTCAGAGGGCTCCCCGGGCGGTGGCCCCGATGACATCTGGACGGTTTTCCAGACTGCGCCGGCGCGCCTCGTGCACCCGCGCTACATCGTGCAGGCCTATGACGAGGCGATCTCGACCGAGACCGCGTTGCGGCTGCAGCAGTCGAGTCGTGTCCAGCGGCCGCTTGCTCGTCTGCTCTGCGAACGCTATCGGCTTCCGCCCGCCTCGTCCTGCGCCCGCCCGTCCGAGGAAGACCTCGAGCTCCTCGCCTTGCCGCGAGAACAAACGGACCATTACTGTCGCGCGGCGGGTGCGGTGTTCTGGGGCGAGGTCCTCGCCGGCGAAATCCGCAGCCGCGAGGTCGCGGAGATGAAGTCAAGGATCGGCGAGGACGCCTTTCGTCTCGCCATCCATAATCGCGATCTCGCCTCCAGCCGTCCGCCGCCGGACAATCTCTATGAGTTAGTGCAAGCGATCGAGGCCGACGGCCGAAAGTGCTGGGTGAGCTGGCAGGCCGCTCTGCCCGCGCCCCTGGCCGCGTGGTTGCGGCTTCGGCAGGAGACGGCGGAGGACGCCGGATTTTCCAAACCGGACGACGCAGATCGGGGGGCCGCGATCGTCAGACGCCTCGCGCGGGAGACGTTCACCGGCGCCGCTGCGAAGGAGGTCGCATGAACGATTTGCCTTCAAGGCCGACCGCGAAGATCCTGCGGCAGGCTCAAGCGGAGCATTGGCTCGAAGGTTTCGCTTTTCTGGACGCCGCAAGGGCAGAGGCCGAGCGGCAGCGCGCCGAGATGCGCGAGATCGTCGAGAATGGCAGGCGGGAGGGTTACGAGGCGGGCCGGCTTGCCGGAGAACGCCAGGCCGCTGCCCTGCTCGTCAAGACCACCGCCGACGTCAACGCATACATGGCAGGACTTGACCGGCAGATCGCAGAACTCAGTCTGGCGATCATCGAGAAGCTGCTCGGCGGCTTCGATCAGGCCGAACTCGTGGCGAGACTCGCACAGCAGGCGCTCCAGTCGTTTCAGCACGAGCGCGACGTCACGATTACCGTCGCACCCGCGATTGCCGAACGCGTCTCCGAGCTCGTGCGCCAGCGCCACACCAATCACGCGTTGAAGATTACCGTTCTTGCAGATCCGCGGCTTGACGGCAGCAAATGCGTTCTCGCCAACTCCATCGCCGTGGTCGATGCCGGACTCGACACCCAGCTCTCGGTCATTCGCGACGCCCTGGTCGGCGCTCGGCCTGCACGTCCGGATGCGCCCGCATGAACGAACACCTGCTGACCGACCCCGGCGACATCGTCCGAAGGCTGCGCGAGCGGGCACTCGGCAGCGAGACGCGGCCGGTGCATGGCCGTGTCCGCCGCATCACCGGGATCATCGTTCACGCAACCGCACCGATGGTGCGGATCGGTGAGCTTTGTCATCTGCGCGATCCCGTTTCCGGTGCGACGGTACCGGCCGAGGTTGTCGGATTCGAGGACGAGGAGGCTGTCTTGACGCCAATCGGTGATCTCGCCGGCATGTCGACGCGCGCCGAAGTCATCGCCACCGGCAAGACCCTGCAAATCCCCGTCTGCGACGATCTCCTCGGCCGTGTCCTCAACCCCCTCGGCGAAATTCTCGACTTTTCCCGGGAGGGCGTGGCTCCGGTCATCACCGACACCTATTACCCCACGCACCGGCCGCCGCCGCATGCATTGCAACGCGACTTGATCAGTGAGCCGCTGCAACTCGGCATCCGCGCGATCGACGGATTGCTGACGGTCGCGCGCGGCCAGCGTGTCGGCATTTTCGGGGAACCGGGAGTGGGCAAATCCTCTCTGCTTTCAGCCATCGTCCGCGGGACCAGGGCAGATGTCATCGTCATCGGGTTGATCGGCGAACGCGGACGTGAAGTGCGCGAATTCATCGAGGGCCAGTTGGGTGAAGCAGGGCTCCGGCGTTCCGTGGTCGTGGTTGCAACCTCGGACCGGCCGGCGATCGAACGGGTCAAGGCCGCCTATGCCGCGACGGCGATCGCCGAGTATTTTCGAGACCAGGGCCGCCACGTCCTGCTCCTCATGGACAGTGTTACGCGCTTCGCCCGCGCGCAGCGCGAGATCGGACTTGCGGCCGGCGAGCCGCCGACGCGCCGCGGCTATCCCCCGTCGCTCTTCGCCGCCCTGCCCCGCCTGCTCGAGCGCGCCGGGCCGGGGCATGGTGGTTCGATCACCGCCCTTTATACCGTGCTGACCGAGGGCGACGGAACGCTGGACCCGGTTGCCGAAGAAACCAAGGCCATCCTCGACGGGCACATCGTGCTCAGTTCCGATCTTGCCGAGCGGAACTTTTTCCCGGCAATCGACGTCCTGAAAAGCCGCAGCCGGCTGATGGAAACCGTCGCCGGCAGGGCGCATCGGGATGATGCGGCCCATGTCCGGACATTGCTTGCCCGCTACCAGGAGATCGAACTCCTCCTGCGGGTCGGGGAATATGAGCGCGGCGCGGACGTTCGCTTGGACGAGGCGATCGACAAGCGTGACGCCATCGAAGCGTTCCTGAGGCAGACGGGCGACGAATTCTCGACCTTCGAGGCCACCATCGAACAACTGAGGGGACTGGCTGCGTGACACGAAAAGGCAATCTTCGACAACTCGTCGAACTGAGAGCGCTGCGAATGCGGCGGGCTGACGAGAAGGCCCAGCGCCAGCACAACCGGCATGTCCAGACTGTCCGCGCATTGGAAGGCGCAAAGGCTGAAAGCATCGCGCATGAGGTGCAGCGACGGCAGGAAGAAGAGGCTCTCTACACCGATCTCGCGCAAGGCCCGGTCGGTCAGCGGGATCTCGAACGATTTCGCGACGCTCTGCTGGGCCTGGACCACCGCGCCCGCGCGCTGGAGGAGCAGGTCCATGAGGCCAAGCACCGGGAAAGTCGGGAAGCTGAAAAGAGGGCAGAGCTTGCAGCCGAATACCGGCTCAAACACAGGCATTACGAACGGATACGATCCCTCGCCGCCGAAAAACAGCGAAAGGACGAAAAGCGCGCCGCCCTCCTCGACGAAATCGAGGACGAGGAGGCGATCCGTCCGAGGAGCAGGAAACGGTAGGATGAGGTCGACCGCGCAGGCAAGTTCAGCAACTGCCGAACTCCGCTCGCATGCGGAGGACTGCTCGTGGCTTCCGGACGTGAATCCGGCGCATGTCGATCTCATCAACCGGCTCGTGGGCGTTCGTGTCGCCTTCCGCCTCTCGCTGCCGCCGGCCGAACTCGCCTTCGAGGTGGCTGACGGAACGGCACTTCCGAACAACCCGATAGAAATCGCCTTCCTCATCGGCACTGCGCCGGGCCGTTGGTTGATGCCTGCCGCAACACTCGACGGGCTTTCTGCCGCGCTCGGAGTACAGGGTGATGTCTCGGCGCTGACGGCCTTGCAACGCAACATCCTCCTGGAGGAGGCCCTCGCCCCTTCTCTCGAAGCCCTGGAAACGCACCTCGGCGAACCGCTGCGGCTCGGACCTCCCGAGACTGTCGAGGATTATCCCATCAAGCTCGCGTGGTTCGTCTACGGTGGCGACTTTCCGCTCCCGGCAGAGCTCCATCTGAGCGTCGCGGCGGCGTCGAAAATCGGAACATCATTGGGCACGCGCCGACGCTTCCCGACCGACTTCACCGGCAGCCTCGTCCAGCGTCTCCAGATCCGGGCCGGCACACAGCAATTGAGTCTTGCAGAGTTGAAAACTCTGCGCCCGGGCGATGTCGTCCAGGTCGAGCGGTCCGGGACCCACGACGCCTTCGTAACGCTCGGCAATCACCTTGTCGCAGCGCTTGATCGCCGCGACGACGGCTTCGTCTTCGCCTCCGGCTGGAAGCCATTCACAACAAGTTGGGAATTTTCCGCGATGACCCAGGAGACACCTTCGTCCGAGGAACTCGAACCGCTCGCCGATCTGCCGATCGAACTCGTCTTCGAGGTCGGCCGGGCCGAGTTCCCTCTGAACGAAATCGCCGCGATGAGCGAGGGAACGGTGCTTCACGCCAATCCGAGTCTTGCCAGCCCGGTCAACATTCTAGCGAACGGACGGCTCATCGGAAAGGGAGAGCTGATCCGTATCGGCGAAGGCCTCGGCGTGCGCGTGGTGCGGCTCTCGACCGATGGGTGAGACGACCACCAATCTCATTCCGATCATCGTCATCGTCTCGACGATCGGGCTCATCCCGCTCGCCGTAGTGACGATGACAGGTTTCCTGAAGATCTCTATCGTCCTCTTCCTGATCCGCAATGCGCTCGGCATCCAGCAATCGCCGCCCAATCTGGTCCTCTACGGCGTTGCGCTGATCCTCACCGTCTATGTAACGACGCCGCTCGTCGGCGAAATGTACCGCACGCTTTCGAGCGAGCAGATCGACGTGCAGTCGATGGACAGCATGATGCGGGCCGCCGACCAGGTGCGGGCGCCGCTCCAGGCGCACCTCACCCGCTACACGGACGAGAACGAGCGTCAGTTCTTCCTTCAGGCGACGGAGCGGATCTGGTCGGAGGAGGCGAGAGCCGCCGTCAAGAGCGACAGTCTGTTGATCCTCGTTCCCGCCTTTGTGAGTTCGGAGCTCACCCGCGCCTTCGAGATCGGATTTCTGCTTTACCTGCCGTTCCTCGTCATCGATCTGATCGTCTCGATGGTGCTGATGGCGATGGGGATGATGATGGTCTCGCCGACACTGATCTCGATACCGCTGAAGATATTTCTCTTCGTCGCCGTCAACGGCTGGTCGCGGCTGATGCACGGCCTGATCCTCAGCTACGGATAGCGTCCATGGACCAAACAGCCTTCCTCGCCCAGACGCAGAAAGCAATGCTGACCGTGCTGATTGCCTCGGGCCCGCCGCTCGCCATCGCGATCATCATCGGGATCAGCGTCGGCCTCATCCAGGCACTCACGCAGATCCAGGACCAGACGCTCCCGCAGGCGGTCAAGCTGGTTGCCGTCATGCTGGCTCTGATCGTGCTGGGGCCGACGCTTGCGGTGCAGGTCGCAGACTTCGCCAGCAATACGCTCGACGTCTTTCCGGCCCTGACGCGGTAGGGCGCGAGGTGGACATTCTCTCAGCTATCTCCTCGCTCGCCGATATCATCTATCCGGTGCTCGCTGCAGCGGCGATCGCGATGGCCCGCGCGCTGGGCATGATCGTGATCACGCCGGCCTTCGT
Source organism: Ciceribacter thiooxidans (assembly GCF_014126615.1). Lineage (NCBI taxonomy): Bacteria > Pseudomonadati > Pseudomonadota > Alphaproteobacteria > Hyphomicrobiales > Rhizobiaceae > Ciceribacter > Ciceribacter thiooxidans. The sequence continues at coordinate 1,182,340 of NZ_CP059897.1, read as the reverse complement.
CAGGCTCGGGCTTACGGGCCTGATCCGTTCCGGCGTCGCCATCGCCATCGCGTTACCGCTGATACCGGGATTCATGGCGACCTTCGCGGAAGGAGAGAGCTTCTCGAGCCTGGTCGTGACCGGTCTCGTCTTCAAGGAACTCATTCTCGGCGTCGTGCTCGGCGTGGTGCTCGGCATTCCCTTCTGGGCGGCTGAAATGGCAGGCGATCTCGTCGACCTGCAGCGCGGCTCGACCTCGGCACAGCTCGTTGATCCCCTTCAGGCAACCGAGACCAGTATTGCCGGCACGTTCTTCGTCCTGGCACTGGTCGCGCTCTTCTTCAAGTCAGGCGGTTTTTCGCTGCTCGCAGACACCTATTATCGCAGCTACGAGATCTGGCCCGTCACCAGCTTTTCGCCGGCGCTCGGCTCCGGAGCGGGTTTTGCCGTGCTCGGGATTCTCGACCGCGTCATGCAGATCGGGGTACTCCTGATCGCCCCGATTGTCCTTGCCCTGCTCATCGCCGATCTGATGCTTGCCTATCTCTCGCGCATGGCGCCGCAGTTTCATGTTTTCGACCTGTCGCTGGCCGTCAAGAACCTCATCTTTGCGATCCTGATCGTGCTCTATCTCACCTATCTCCTGCAATACATGGTTGCGGAGCTCGCTCTCTTCAAAGATGCACCGGCCGTACTGCGCAGCCTCCGAGATCCGGCTTCCAACTGATATCCGGATCGCCGGGCGTTGATCCCGCTCCTGTCATCAAACCATTAACAAGGTCCGCCATAGTGGTTCCCGCGCCCACGCGCGACCGCCTAGCACCTTGAATTGATGTCTCGTTCTTCGCTTTCCATTTCGCAGCACGGAATGGGCGGCATCGAATGCTGCGCAGAGCCAGGGAGATCCAGGCCCATGTCCTACCGCATCGACCTCGACGGCAAGAGCCGCCACGATCCAAGCGGCCGCACCATCGCCGTTTCCGACGAACAGCGCCGGTTCTTCATCGAACAAATCAACCAGGCCGTGCGCGAGAGAGCCGCAGCAGGCGGTCCGAAGGTGATCGACCCGATGACGGAAAAAGCCTTCGTCGTCGAGAGAGGCGACAGCCTCTGGGAGATTGCCAGGGAGAACCATGTCAGCCTCGATGATCTTGCCGCATCGAACCGCATAGCGCTGCCCGCCGACGGAACCGTCCTGCCGAACGACGTCGTGATCGTGCCCCTCGCCTCCCCCGCGCTCGTCGCCAACGGTCCCGTCGACGGCGGGGGAGTGCCGACGGGTGAAGCGGCGTTCCTCGACGATCTCTATGACCGCGGCAACAAACTCGCCTATGCCGCCAACCCCTCCGGCATCGACTATGCCGCCGAAGGCAGGGACCTGCAGCGTGACGTCGGTACCTATCTCGACAGCCTGCTGCCCGCCGAACGACAGGCTGCAGCCCTCCGGCTGATGAACAAGGGCTGGCTCGATGCCGGCCCCGCCGGAAGCGCCGTCAAGGCGGCAATCCTGCAGCGCGGCCTGAAGACCGACGGCGAAGCCGTCCTCGCCGACGAGATTTATGATCGCGGCAACCGTATCCAGTATTCCGACGACCCGAAGATCGACCATCGAGCGTCGACCGCCGGAATTTCCGCCGATGTCCGGGCCCATGTCGAGGCACTGCCGGAAAGGCAGCGATCCGCGGTGCTGCAGCGCCTTTACGACCGCGATTGGACGGATGCGGCGCCCGCTCGGATGGCGATCGAAGATGCGGCGAAAGCGCTGAATACCGAACTGCGTCCGTCGACCCATGCGGGCGTCGACGTCGAGGCGAAGGCGCGCACGATCATTGACGGCGCAAATGCCTCGCGGAGCCCGGAAGAGGCTTTCCGCAAGCTCTCCTCGGCCTTTGCTTCGGCTGCGCCAGAGATCCAGCACGTTCTTCTGCATTCCGCGGACGCGCAGGCTCTCATCTTCAAGGCAGCGAACCGGGCATCCAAACCCCTTGCCGACTATCGGCCGGAGCACGCATTCAGCGAACAGGGCGATGCCGCAACGACAATGCGCAATCTCGAGCAGCTGACGGACGGTGCCGATCCGCGGCTCGCCACTAAGCTCCTCTCTTCCGCCATGCCGGTGATCGAGGCGGCAAACAGCCGGAAGCAGGAGAAGATCGGTGGCGACCTGATCGGAATGAACGGCCAGACAGATATGATGAGGATTATCGACCGCATAAGCGGCAGTCCGGGTGCCGATGCGATCACCGAGCGCTTCGCCAGACTCGGTGGCTACGGCCCGAACTCGATACCGATGGCGATCGCCAATGGCTCCCGTCTCGACTATCCGATCGCCGTGGCCGTCGAAAGTGCCCCGGCCTCTTCCGATTTCGTCGTCCGGAACATCGTTCCGCAGGTCAAGCAGTATGCGTCCGCCGAGGTCAACCAGGACGTGATCGCCTATTCGGAGCATATGCAGGAACTGCAGTGGCTGATTTCGAACCACGGCGGCACCATGAGCCCGGACCAGCTCACGAAAGCGATTGACGATTACAAGAAGGAGAAGGGTCCGGAATGGACTGCAACGGAGCAGCGCCTCGAAGGCAATATTGCCGCAAGCGGCGAAAAACTGCTGCGGCAGCTGACATCACTCGGTAACCTGCCGCCGGAGCTGGCGTCTCAACGACAGGCCGTCGACGACGAAATCGGCAAGATCCTCTCGGATGAAAAGACCGCAATGGCGGTCGAGATCGCGATGAAGAAGAACCCGGCTCTGCTCGACAGTCCGGCTGTGGTCAGGCTCATGGGTTATCAGGCCCGCCTCACCGACCGCGGCCGGAAGCTCGCCGAAGAGGCAACGACGCAGATCATCCGCCACCGGGTGCTTCCGTCCTTCACCGATCTGCAAACCGGGGATCCGGCCGCCCTCGGCAAGGCAAAGGCCAGCCTGCAAGGGCTGAAAGACGGCGGCCTTTCACGAATGCTCGGCATTCCCGAAGCCGACCTGAACCGGGCGATAGACGCGGTCGACAAGTCCCTGCCGGAGCCCGGAGAGACGATCGAGCAGGCCCGGGCGAAGATGGCAGCCCTCGACGGCGATCTGAACGGGCTGAAGAGCTCGAGCGGCGTCCGCTCCTTCGCGAACACGACCGGTCCCGGCCAGATGCTCCGGCTGATCGGCCTTGCCGCGACGGGAGCGAGTGTGGCCAACTCCGCGAACGCAGCGCAGAACAGCCCGAGCCTCAGAAGCAATCTCAAAGTGGTGATCGATGCAGTGGGGCTCGGCCAGCGGACAACGGAGCTCCTCGGCGGAATGGACCTGCTTCGCTCCGACTCAACCGCCGTCAAGCACTTCGGCAGCAGCAGCCGGCCGGCGGTCAAGTTCCTCGGGGCGCTGAGCGGCGGCTTCGACGCCTGGATCGCCTTCGACTATTTCAAGGGCGGCGACCCGCTGATGGGAAGCCTCTCGGCTGCGGCGGCGGGCGGAACGATCATGGCTGCCCTCGGCACCGGCACGATGTTCGGCCCGGCGGGCCTCGTCATCGTCGGCGCCGCGGTGATCGGCCAGATGATAGTCGCCGACACTCGCGAATCGAACCGGTACATGACGGAGACCTCCAGGCGCTTCCTTGCCCATTCAGGCCTGAGCGAGACGGCGGCCGGCGTTCTCGTCGACCAGAGCGGCGACGGATACAGCCCCGTGCCGATCCTCGCCAGATATGCCGAACTCAGGGGTTACCGGCTCGACCAGCCGGCCGCCCGCCAGCAGTTCATCGACTGGCTGAACGGCATTCCGAAGGAAGGGCTGGAGAAGCTGCGCGACAATCTGCATCACACGCTCGACGAGATCGGCGGCGATCTCACCCGGCTGCCGGCGAGTGCCGGTTCGGACGAACGCTATACCGACGCGCAACGTCTGAATGAGCGCTATATCGGCGGTCAGGTCTACATTCCGAGCCTCGCGGACCAGATCCGGAACGGCGACGCCGCTCCTGCCTCGATCCGTCAGATCGACGTCGTCCTTGCCGAATTGGGCATCGCGATCCCGGTGGCGTGATCCTGCCGGCACGCTGCCGGACCGCAGGGCGCCCGTCGGCAGGCCGACGGGCGCATCGGATCGAACCTATTCCAGATAACCCCTTCGTCTCAGCCAGGCCTTCAACCCTTCGGTGCTGCGCGGCTGGACGTAGGAGGCGTAGGCGTTTTCATGCATCAGCGTCCCGTCTGAGGGACGGTACCACAGGGGATCATCGCTCGGCAGCATCGCCTCGTCGGCGGAGACCTTCTTCTGCGGCATCCACCACTGGTTACCGTCCCAGTACATCGTCGTCTCCGAATCCTCGTAGCGCTTCTGCTCGGCGTTGTACTTGACCGTCGGATATTTGGTCAGATCAACCTTTGCGGGGTCTTCGGGGAGCTTGAGATATTTCAGATCCTCTTGGGTTTTCGGGACCTTTCCGTCCTTGTCCGCCGTCATGTCGCGAATGGTCTCGGACAATTCGGTCGCCTGGTCCGGCGTCATGCGGTTGAAGACCTGGCCGAGGCGCGCCCGCGTATAGCCCTCGGCTCCGTAGGTGCCCGTCAGAACAGCGTCGGCGCTGCGGGTCCCCTTGTCACCCCCCATCAGATGCTCGTCTCCGGGGAATACCGTTTGCAGGATGCCCATGACGCCTTCGTCGAGGAGGTCGTTGTGCTCTGCCAGTGCTTCGGCGACCTTGCGATCCTTGACTCCGAACATAACCTGGATGGCGTCTGCATCGGCCTTGTCGTAGGTGTGGGCGGCGTTGTAGGCACTCCGTCCCTGGACGATGCCGGCGCCGGCAACCTGCAGGACCGCCGCGACACCCGACACCTTCAGCGGACCCAGCCGGCTCATCAGGCGAACCAGGCCATTGTTCGCCATTTTCGCCTCCAGCGCACCGGCCCCGCCCGCGGCCGCGAACATCGCGTCACTGACGGTTGCGATACTGTATCCGGTCGCTTTTACCCCGTCAGCCTTGTCTCCGACGATCCAGCCGGTGCCCTGCATGATGGCATTGCTGAGGTCTGCGCCGACATAGAGGGCATCGATGCCGCCGCCGCGGAGGAAGTGCCCCGAATTCAGGGCTCCGCTCCAGAGCTTCTTTTCGCTTGCTGAGAGGCTGCTGCTGGCGCTGACGCGCTCCTTGAGCGCATCGATCTTTGCTTCCGTGGTCGTCGGCCTCTTCGGCCCGTCGATGAGCACGTCGGCCGGCAACGGTCTCAGCGCGGTCTTGGCCGCCGACATCATCATGATCGTGTGCGGCACGTAGTAGACCATGTCGTCGCCGGTCGTGCCGAGCGCATCGAGGTTGCGACCGAAGAGGATCGCGCTTCCGCCGCCGGAGAGCCGTCCGATTGCGTTCGTACCGACTTTGAGCCGCTTCATCTGCTGTATCTGGGTTCTCTCGGCATCCGTCGGCTGCACCCGTCCGGCCACGATATCCTTTAGGCGTGCCTCGCCGATCTTTTCGGTCACGTCCTTCACGAACTTGTTGAGTTCCGGATTTCTCTGGTCGGCGATCCCTTCGATGCACTTCACAACGGCGTCGACCTCTGCCCTGCTCAGTCCGGCCCCGCCGTTCAGGAAAGCGGACTGGACGCGGTTTTCTGCAAGCGCCTTCTGGATGTCCCCGACGCGGCCCTTGAGGCTTTCGGTGACGGCGAAGGTTGCCAGTGCGCGCGCCGAGCGCTGGACCCAGATCGTACCGGTCGCATTCGGGTTGGTGCCCTTCTCGACATTGGCGTAGGGATCCGGCCCCTCGGTCTTCGGCATATCCGGCAGACCCTTCATTGCTTCGCTGATCGACTTCGACTTCGTCATCATGATGCCGGTGCCGAACAGCGAGGGAATCGGGGCTTCCGTCTTGAGGCCGTCGACCTTGCCGAGGGGATCCTCGTAAATCCTCAGGGCGAGATCGATGCTCTCCTGCTGTTCCCAGAGTCGCTGGCGGTTCTGCCCTTCCTTCACGAGATCCTGGGATTTCTGCTTGTTTTCGGGGCTTAGGTTGTCGATCGCCTCCATGTCGCGGGCGAGCTGCGTGGCGCTCGAGACCGGATCGTCGAGCTTGGTGCCGTTCCAGCCGGAAAGGCCATGGTAGAGTTCGTTGTAGAGTGTGGTGATCTTCTCGTCCTGCGCCTTCGAGACATTGCCGAAATTCTCGATGCTGCGGCGGACAGCCCACTGGGCGTCGGAGTTTTGCGCCAGATAGGCATTGTAACCGAGCTCGCCCTCGGCCTTAAGTTCCTCACGCTTCTGGCTGCCGAGCTCCGCCGTGCGAGCCGCCATCGCGGTCAGCAGCGCCGTGCCGCCACCCTTCACATCCTCGCTGCTCAGGATGCTGAATATCCGCTGGTGCGACAGGACATTCAGCCCCGGCAGCTCTGTGTTCATCTTTTCGACGAGGCGATTGGCGACGTGGTCGACAAACTCCTTGCCCGGCCCGGCCTTCTTGCCGTCGCCGTAGAGAATGTTCTGCGAAGCGACCCCGAGATCCTGTATCGCCTTGATCTTTGCCTTGGTGTCTCCCTTGCTTCCGGAGGCGCCAATGTCGTCGATCGACTGATCGACCATCTTGCGGACCCGGGGATCCGATGCGATCAGTGCACCAGTCGACTGGTCGAGCAGTTTCTTGATATCCCCGCTCGCCTTGCCGGACGTGTCGAAGCTCGGAAGCGCGTGAGCCGGGTCGGTCTGCTCCTTCAGCTTGGCAAGGAACTTCTCGGCGCCCTCGACGCCTCCCTCTCCGTAAGCCGCCTCGAGATCGCGAACGTGGCGGTCGACCCGCACTTCCTTCAGGGCGTCCTCGATCCCTGCCTTCAGGGCATCGCCGTACTTTTCCGGATCTCCGGCCGTGTAGCCGGCATAGATCGACGCGCGGTTCGTCAGTGCGGTGATCTGCGCACCCTCCTCGCTACCGGCGGCGAGCGCGATGTCGACCAGTTGCTTCTTGGTTTCCCTGGTGACCCCTTCGTAATCCTTCTTGTCGCCGAGGCTGGCGATGCGCCCGAGCTGGTCGTCGGTCCTGCCGTCCGCCATCCATTCCTTCTCCTTCATGTCACGCACCTGATTGAGCGCATCCATGAAGACGGGGTCGTCCGGTGCCCGTTCGGCGATGGGGCGGACGAGATCGCTCACCTCGCCGGCATCAAGCTTCTTGTCGCCATTCTTGTCGACACCGAACTTCGGCGTACCGAGGCTTTCCGAAGCGAGATCGACCTCCTTGGCGATGGCCACGACGAGATCGTCCTTGGCCTTGTCACGTTCACTCTCGGTCTTCGTCTTGTCATTGGCCGTGGCGAGCGCCGTTCGCTGCTTTTCGAGAAGATCGAGCCGTTCGGGGCTCAGGACGAAGACGGCGTCCCCGTTCTCGAGTGCCTTGTCTGCTTCCGCTGCTGCAGACGGCCTGTTGCCGAAGGGCTTCCGGTCGAGCTCGGGCGTCGCTGCCAGCTGCTCGTTGAGCGCCTTGTTGTCCTTGGGGTCGACGCCAGCCTTTTCGTAGATGCGGAAGGGCCAGAGTCCCGGTTCCACCTGCTTCTCGACAATACCAGATGGCCCCCCGTTCCAAGGCAGGGCCGGCGGCGGTTCGTTCTTCTTGCTGTTCTTCTTCGACTGGTCGATGACCTGCTCGAACGGCTTGGTCGTGTCCGAGCGTTCGGAACGGTTGCGTGCGAAGAAATTGACCAATGACATCAGCTACTCCCTGCTCCGTCTTTCGAGATTTTAAGCCGGCAAGATTGCCGCGGAATGCAAAGCGAGAGGCGGCGACGCCGCCCTTCGTGAGTGTCAGAATTGAGGAACCGGCCCTAATGAATGCCGTAGGCGGTGCGGGCATGCCCGCTGATCAGCGCGGCGACCTTTTGGCCGTCGAGACCCTGGCCGTCGTGCGATGACCACGAATGCTGCTTGAGCGCGCCGACGATGCTTCTGCGCGTCGCCTCGTCTTCATAGGGCTCCACGAGGACGTCCATGATCTCTTTCAGACGAACCTCCTGCATGTCGGGCGAACCGAAATCGGCGCGCGAGTCCATCAGTGAGACGGCGGCGTTCGTGCGTTCTTCGACGTTGCCGGAATGCTGGCCGAGATAAGTTTTCACCGCGGCCTTGCGATGGTCTGCTGTCGACGCTGGCGCCTTGAGCGCATCGATCGCCGCGGGTGCGCCTGCCGGCTTCATGGTTGGGACGAGCACGAAGTCCGGATGAAGGCTTCCCTGATGATAGGCATTGATGAGGTCAGGATTGGAGAACTGGACATTGCCGCCGATCATCAGCATTGTGTCGGCGTCGCTCAGCTTGTTGTCCTTGCCGATCTTGAACTGCGAGTCGCCCGCCTCCGGAACGGCGACCTTCACGTTCTCCAGCAATTCCTTGGAATTCTTGAGTCCCTGTTCGCGGGCGCGCCGATCGAGGATCTCTTGCCAGGCCTTTGCCTGTGCCGGCGACACGTCAAATTCCCGCTTGTTGTCAGCGCTTTTCAGCCGAAACCCTTTGCCGACAACCTCTAAAGTCAACGCCATGCCTACCTCCCTGCGTGTTATCGTCGGTGGTGGAGTCGCGCCTCCTCAAAGGCATTCAGTCTGCTCGGCAAGTCGCTTTCGTCATCCTCCATGCGAAAGGGCTGCCGAGGTACAAGGATGTCATCCTCATACTAGAGATTGCAAAAACCCGCAAACATTCATTTAGCGCTCCCTAAGATTGACCGGTGCTTGTTTGGTCGCTGCATGTGCGCCCACGCGCGACCGTGCAGATCGTCATATGGGACGAGGTGATTTGACCGCCGGGAAGAGCCCAAGTGATGCCTTGATGACGCGCGCGCGATCTCGACGCCACTCTCCGCAATCCTTACAGGCCTCGACATGTCCGCCCAATGCAACGGTGTGTCCGAGCAGAACCTGAATGACGCGGATGTCGGTACCATCCTCCACAAGATGGGTGGCAAAGCTGTGCCTCAAGATGTGGGGGCTGACGCGCTTGTGGATGCCGGCAACATCGGCAGCTTCCTGAGCCGCGCGATGCGGTTGTCGCGACGAGATCGGATCAGTGCGGCTACGCCCCGGAAACAGCCAGCCATTCGGCGAGAATGTCGCCGAGCGTGCAGCCGCTGCCACCGCTTGCTCGGCATCTCCTCGCCCTGCCGCTTGGCCTGCGTTACCCGTCTCTCGGTTGCGAGCTTGCCGTAGGTGCGGTAGCCCGCCAGTGCGAACAGGCCTGCGAAGAGGGCAGTAATCGGCCAGACCACGTTCATGATCCACATGTGCTGCGGGTCACCCACGATATCGGCGAGAATGATGGCTGCGCACACGAAACCGAGCGCCAGCGAGGCCGTCGCCAGGAGATGAAGCCAGGTCGGACTCATCTGGCCTCTCCGGAAATCCGGCCAGGCATCAGCTGCGCCCCGTCCTGATCTCGACGCCGCGGAAATATGCCTGTACCGGCTTGGCGTAGCGACGCCCGTTCACCTGGTCGTGACGGGGGAAGTCGGGCGCGGCGACATCGATCCTGAGATCGTATTTGCCGTCGCCCGGTAGCGCCCAGTTGCGACCATAGTGATAGAGGCCCGGGTGCCAGAGGAATGGCATGGTCTCGCTTCCGATTTCATTGCCGTCGGCATCGATCACGGTCAGGGTCACATCGAGGCAGGGGATGAAGCGGTGATCCGCCGCATCGATCACCGTCACCTCGAAGTGGCAGTTCTCGTCTTCGGCCGGTTCTTCCCAGACAAGTTGCTCGTCCCGAAGCCGATAGAGCCCTTCGGCCTTCTCCTGAGCGAAGCCGATGAGGACGTCGCCGCAATGCTGCATGTTGCCGTTGTCGGCGACATCCGAGACCATGTGGCGGAGCGACTTGAGGTAGGCGTTGCCCTCTTCGCGCGCGAACATCAGCTGGGTCTGGTCGGCCTCTTCCGAAGGCGAGGCGGGCGGCATTCGGTCATTCATGTCGTTCATCTCCTCTCGTCACGAGATCCTCGGATGGCGCCGCCGGCATGCCGCATCGGAAGCGGTCCATGGTGAAGTCACCCGTCGGGCCGGCGAACGCGCGTCGACAGTGCAACCGTTCGCGGCGGAGGAAGTTCCGCTTAGGTGCTGTCCGCCGCCGTCCATCGCCCGCACGCACGGCCGAATTCGGCGCCAAAAAGCAGGATCTGGGAGGAATAGTAGACCCACAGCATGATCGTCATGATGCTGGCGGAAGCGCCGTAGGCGGATGTCGCACCACTGCGTGCAATCACCATGCCGATGACGAACTTGCCGAACGTGAAAAGGACGCCGCTGAGCAACGCACCGGCGACAATCTCCGTCCAGGTCGGCCGGACACTCGGCAGGATCGCGAAGACAAGGGCGAAGAACAGCACGGAAAAAGCGAGGCCGAGTGCAGAATTGACGACGAGCCACAAGAGCCGCGCGCCCGGAAAGGCGCCGAGCATGTAGTTGGACGCGGCGGCAAGACCGGCGTCTAGCATCAGTGACACGAGGAGCAGAAATCCAATGCTGGCAATCAGCGCAAAGCTCAGAAGCCGGCTCTTGGCAAAGCCCAGCAGCCCGTCCATCGTCGAAGGCTGCTCCGCCTTCCAGATGATGTTGAGCGCACTCTGGATCTCGACCAGCGCTCCGGTGGCGATGACGAGAAAAGAGCCCAGACCGACCAGCGTGCCGATGATTCCGGATCCTATATCGCTGGCGCTGGCGATCATCCGCTCGACCAGCGCCGCGCCGTCGTGTCCGATCAATTTGGCCAGTTCGCCAACCACGGCGACCTGGGCCGCGTCTCGCCCGAAAACGAGCCCGGCCACGGCGATGACCAGCAACAGCATGGGTGCGAGCGAGAACGCCGTATAGTAAGCGATTGCCGCACCGAGGCTCAAGGCACGATCGGACCACCATCCGGCGACGGCGTCCTTCCCGATATCGCTGACGAACTTGAACATCGAACCATCCCCGCGGAGCTTGTCGACATCAACGACAGGTGCAGGAATGGTGTTCCCGGGCCGTGGCCGGCCTCGATCGGTATTCGCCCGAGAAGCCTTCATCTCCCGTTCCGGTCGCCGGACATGAATGCGGTCCTCCGCGGGCCGTGTACTCGATGACGCCCACGTACAACGGGCTGTTCAGCCGTCCTGTGTCGAAGGATGTGCTAGAAAGGCTCCCCGACGGCTTCCTGCTTGCGAATTGACCGATACGGTTTCCGTCCTACCAGCGCAGCAGCCGCCGGCCGAGAAGTGCGCCTGCAAGGATAACGATCGCGATTGCCAGCATGTACCACGTCGCGCCGAAGAGCGGGCTGTCGTCCGGGCAGTGCCAAGCATAGATCGCCGCTGCGATCGAGCCGGAGGCGAGACCTGCCGCAGCGCCTGCGAAGGTCGGATTGTCGGGCGCGCCCCGCTTGAGTGCGGCCATCAGGCCGACCATCGGAGCGGCAGAAAGCACCGGGATGAAGAAGAGGCAGAAGGCGGCGTTCTCACCGATCAGTTTCCGGCCCCAGGTGCTCGCCGGGGAAACGTAGAGCTCGGCGCCGACGGCGCCTGCGAGCAGCAGCAGGGGCAGAAGCAACGCCGACAACTGCACGCCGAGCGATGCGCCCGGCCGTCCGACGCGGAAGACGAGCACGGTCGAAAGGACAGCGAGCAGAAAGGTCATGCCGATCTTGAAGGCGACCCGCGCGCTCTCGATCGCGGTTGCAATATCGTCGCGGAGACCGATCGTTGCGAGCATCAGCAGAAGCGAGACGCATATCCCCGCGGCGACGGCCAACCCCACGGCGCGGCCGAGCGGCCGGACGCTCGGCGCGTCGGCTGCGATCAGGGAAATCAACTCACTCGTTTTCATCGACATCACTCCGGTATAACTTCGCCAGTGTCTTGAGCGCCCGGTGCAGGGCGACACGCACGGCCCCTTCCGACATGTCGAGCTTGCCCGCCATCTCGCGGGCATCCTTCCCCTGGAGCGACAGCCGGACGATCTCGTCCTGCGGCGGCCGCAACCGCGCGATCAGGCGTTCCGCATCGCCGAGATCGGTCGTCCCGTCGGCGGTCTCCTCGGCCGTCAGAGTGTCCATCACGTCCTCGATCGGCACATTCGTTCGCCTGCCCCGCCGCCTCATGGCGTCGATCAGCTTGTTGCGGACGATCGCCGAAAGCCACGGACCGATCGGCCGGTCCGGGTCCCATGTTCCGCGCTTCAGGTGAACGGCGAGCAGCACTTCCTGCACCACGTCCTCCGCGTCGCCTTTCGGAGCGCCGAACCGGTCGCATCCGTTGAGCGCCAACCCCCGCAGATGCGGGGTGACGCCCGTCAGGAATGACTGGTAGGCGCGGCTGTCGCCCGCGATCGCCGCCCGCATCCACTCCGCCCATTGCTCTTCTCGCGCTCTCGCTGACAAGCCTTCTCATTCCCCTACGCACCGGCCCGCGCCTTTATTACAGGCAGAAAGAAAAAATTCGTCAAATTTCCTCTCCCTCCGGTCAATTTCTCGTGCATCTGCGAAAAATACGCCCGGACAACAAAAAAATCTCGGCACCTGTAACAAAGCGACGGACGGTTCCGTAGTCCCTTTCGTAGCCGACCCTCGGCCAGCACACTCAAAGGAGACAGAACCATGAAGAAGTCTATCGCAACACTTGCACTGACCGGCGCCATTGCTTCGGCCCTCGCATCGATTTCCGTACCGGCCTTCGCCGCCGAGAACACGGAAAAGTGCTACGGCATTGCGCTCAAGGGCCAGAACGACTGCGCCGCCGGCAAGCACGATTGCGCCGGCCACCAGACGATCGACTACGACAAGGCGTCCTTCAAGCTCGTGCCGGCCGGCACCTGCACGACAATCAAGACGCCTGACGGCATGGGTTCGGTCACCCCGGCCTGATCGGCCGTCGGTAAGTCAGAATACGCACCAACAAGGACGATCCGAAATGAAACTGCTCACCCCCACGCTTCTCGCAGCCTCCGTCGCCGCCGCCATCACCACCGCCGTGGCGGCTCCGGCATTTGCCGCCGACGCGAAGGAGAAATGCTACGGCGTCGCCCTCAAGGGCCAGAACGACTGTGCGGCCGGTCCGGGAACCACCTGTGCCGGCACGTCCAAGGTCGACTACCAGCAGAACGCCTGGAAGCTCGTGCCTGCCGGAACCTGCGAGGCGATGAAGACGCCCAATGGTCACGGCACGCTGATCCAGGGCCCTGCACCCGTCTGAGCCGAGCCTCCCTGTCCCTCGCCGTCATGCACGAAGGCACCGGCGAGGGACGGGTACCGTCGCCACAAAAGGAGACTGACCGATGCGAGCCTCACGACTGCCGCCCCAACCCGGCGTCGGCTTCAAGCCGGAGCACTTTCACGACATCGACGCCGCCCCGCAGCCTCTGGGCTTCTTTGAGGTCCATGCCGAGAACTACATGGGCGACGGCGGGCCGCCGCATGCCCGCCTTGCGAAGCTCAGGGCCGATTACGCCCTGTCGATCCATGGTGTGGGCCTGTCGATCGGTGCGATGCAACCGCTCGACCGCGATCACCTCGCGCGACTCAGGGCGCTCTGCGACCGCTACGAGCCGGAGAGTTTCTCCGAACATCTCGCCTGGTCGGGCCATGGCGAGAATTTCTACAACGATCTCCTTCCCCTCCCCTACACGGACGCGACGCTCGCAATTGTCGCCGAACACGTCTCGCAGGTCCAGGAAGCACTCGGGCGCCAGATGCTGCTCGAAAACCCGGCGACCTATCTCCTGTTCGAGGAGAGCACGATCGAGGAGACGGCATTCCTCGCCGAAGTGGTCCGCCGCACGGGTTGCGGTCTCCTGCTCGACATCAACAACGTCTTCGTCGCCGCGACCAACCACAATCTCGACGCTCGCGACTACCTCGACCGCTTTCCGCTCGCCCATGTGCGTGAGATTCATCTGAGCGGCCATTCCGCGACCGTGGATGACCATGGCGCCCCGCTGTTGATCGACAGCCACGACACGCCGGTCCACGATCCGGTCTGGGCTCTCTACGCGCGGACGATCGCCCGCACCGGACCGGTCGCAACCCTCATCGAATGGGACAATGACGTGCCCGACTGGGTGACCCTACGCCGCGAGGCGGAAGCGGCAGGGCGCATCCTCGATCGCGCCGTACTCGCCAGAGCGTCGTGAGGTTGCCATGACGTCACAAGCCATCTTCTCGACCGCGCTGGTCTCGGCCGACCCCTCCCCTCCCGAGGGGCTGACGGCGTGGAACGGCGCGCCGGACCGGCGCTTCGGCGTCTACCGCAACAATGTCATGGTCGGACTGACGGCGGCCCTGCAGAGCCGTTTCCCGGTTGTGGAAAAGCTCGTCGGCGCGGACTTCTTCGCCGCCATGGCACGCGCGTTCATCGTCGCCCATCCGCCCCTGAGCCCGCTGCTGCTCGCCTACGGCGATGATCTGCCGGCCTTCATCGAAGATTTCGAACCCGCGGCGTCGCTGCCTTATCTCGCCGATGTCGCGCGGCTGGAGATTGCCCGCTCCCGCGCCTATCACGCGGCGAATGCCGAGCCTCTCGATCCAGCAACACTGGCCGCAGTCCCGCCGGAAAGGCTGGTGTCATTGCGTTTCCGGCCTCACCCGTCGCTCGCGATCCTGCGCTCGCCCCATCCAGTCGTCACCATCTGGACGATGAACGCGGGAGAGGCCAAACCTGCGCCGATCACCGTCTGGCGTGGCGAGGATGCCGTCGTCGTCCGGCCGGAAATGCTCGTCGAAGTCCGGCGATTGCCGCACGGCGGCGCCGTCTTCCTGCAGAGCCTTGCCGACGGCGCCCCGCTCGGCGAAGCGGCAGCCCAGGCACTGGGGGCAACCGATGACTTCGATCTTTCCGCCAATCTCGCCGGCATTCTGGAAGCCGGTCTTTTCACGGCCATAGAGGCCCCGGAGGAATTGCCATGACATTCGTCGCATCTGCCGTCGCGCTCCATACGCGGGCGGTCTCGATCGCCGAGATGATCCCCCACTCGTTCCTTGCCCTCCTCGCCCGGGTCTCGATCGCTGCGGTCTTCTGGCAATCGGGTCAGACCAAGGTCGACGGCTGGATGGTCACCGACAGCGCCGTCTATCTCTTCGAGAACGAATACCGGCTGCCGCTGATCGACCCCTGGCTCGCCGCCCATCTCGCGGCGGCGGCGGAGCATTTCTTTCCTTTGCTGCTGGTGGTCGGCTTCTTGAGCCGGCTCTCGGCGCTCGCGCTCCTCGCGATGACGGCGGTCATCCAGATCTTCGTCTATCCGGGCGCCTGGCCGACGCACGGAACATGGGCGGTCTGCCTGCTGGTGATCATCATCCGCGGCGCGGGCGTCGTTTCGCTGGACCACTTGCTCGGGCGATGGTGGCACGGAACCGCCGTGCCGCTGGCGATGGCAGGCAATCGGCCTCACGCGCGCTGAGCGCCAACGAACGCGAGAAATGGATCGCCAGCTCACATGACGAGCAGGCGCAGGCCTGCCGCCAGCAGGCCGATCCCCGCCACCCGCGAGAGCAGGCGCCCCGCCGGCATGAGCTTTTCCGCGAGGGCGAAGACGGCAAGTGCGGCGATCCAAACGAGATTCATCACGCCGCCAACGAAGAGGAGAGCCATCAGCGCCCAGCAGCAGCCGAGGCAATAGGCGCCGTGCGTGGCGCCCATCCTGAAAGCTCCGACCGCACCACGGCGAAAGCCGCCGAGGCGTTGAATGAACAGCACCGGAGACTGGCATTGTGAAAGGCAGGCCTGCTTCAGTGGCAGCCACTGGTAAAGCCCGGCGGCGACCAGGATCACGCCCCCAGAACGTTGTTCGTGCTCGCCATCTCCGGACTGAGCAGCGCCAGCCGTTCAAGCGCCCATTGGGCCGTCGTCGCAACGAGAGCAAACCCGCTCCACACAGCCAGGTATCCGCTCGCAAACCAGCCGGTCGCCGCAAAGGGCTTGGCGGACGCGGCGGCCATCCTGCCCGAGCGTGCGTAGATCAGGATCATCGGCGCCGCCGACGGCACCATCATGCCGATCATCATCACCGCCCACATGACGAACATCATGACGAAATCGCCGGCCGTCCAAGCCTGCTGCGCGGGCGCCATCGCCATTTCGAAGCCGTTCGAGATCATCCGATAGCCCATCATGTCCATGCCGCCCATGGTCATGCCCGCGGCGAGCCGCAGGATATAGGCCCATGCGAGCACGGTGAGGGCGGCGATGGACGTCACGATGATCAGTCCATCGCGCCGCAGCACGGCTTCGAGCGGTGTATCCGTCGCCGTGTTCAATGGACGACACCGCTTTCGGTCATGTTCAACCGCGAGAAGTGCGCGTGCGAGTCCTTCAGCGAAAGCACCAGCGGTCCCTGTGTATCACCCCAGCCTCGCCCGACTTCGCAGACATCGTACTCGAAGCCTTGCGGCAGGTTGATCCGCGCACGATGCGCATCACCTGTGACAGGGTTGCGGATCGGCTCTCCGCGCGCCTCGACCCAGCCCGGAACGGCTACTTTTGCGGTGCGACCGTCGACGTCGATCTCGAAATCGATCTTCGCGAAGACCGGTTCGTGGACCTTTTCGAAAGTCGCCGAAAAGACCTGGAAAAAGGTGGCGCCGGGCTCCGTGTCGAGACCGCTCATGATGCGCAACAGCGATTCACGCTGTTCGGGCGATGCGCGCTCGTCGACGATCGGCACCACCTGCCCCCTGCCCTCGTGAATGGCGCCGGGCCAGGAAGCAATGATGCCGATGGTCAGTCCGCCGAGCTTCGTATCCCCGTGATATCCCTCTTCGATATCGACAAAGCCGACAGCGTCACAGCCGCCTTTGGTGGGACGAGAATTGAACTGGCACGGACAGCCGTAATCACAGTTGCAGTGGATGAATTCGCGACCTTTGATCGCCCATTTCGTCTCGGTCATTGTCTCCTCCCTTTCTCGATTTACATGTACTGCCGGACCACGCCCCTGCCGGTATGGTGTATGGCGTTGAACTGGCCATACGTGTCCTCCAGATCCAGCAGGATCGGATCGGACGCCTTCGTCGATGCGCTGGCGATTTCCGCAACGGCGAACTCTATGCCCGCCGGGAGATCGATGCGAATGCGATGCGGCTCCCCCGTCGCGGGGCTGATGATCGGCCGCGCGACCGACTCCAGCATCCCGGCGATCGCGACCCGTGCGGTTCTGGCGTCGAGATCGGCTTCGAATTCGATCGGCTTGAAGGTTGTCTCGTGGATCTTGTTCGACATTGCACGGAAGACCCACCAGTGGGTCACGGCCTCACGGGTCTCTCCGCCGTGGAGCACCGTCTCCAGCGCCCGGCGCTGCCTCTCGTCGGCGCGCTCCTCGACGACGGCCTGCATCGTCCCGTTTCCCTCGAAGATGGCTCCCGGCCATTCGTAGAGGATCGCCCAATGAAGTCCGTCGAGAATGACGTCACCGAAGTGCCCGCGCTCGATCCGGCCCACCTCGAATCCGCGGCAGTCGCCGTGGGTGGGACGCAGTTCGAACTGGCAGGGGCAATTGTACGCACAGTTGCAACTGCTGAACGCCAGAGCGTCAATTCTCCACTCGATCATGGTGCCCTCCCAAACCGCTCTTCGCGGTTACTGGACCCACCCATGCTGGCTGGCCGCGTTCGGCCACAATGGAGAAATCTACACCTTTTACCGAGGTCGCAGAAGTCGCCCGAAAGTACTAGCTAATGTACGTCGCGGTCGATCCGAGGACCTGTGGATCGCCGCTCACGCTGCAGCTTTCCACTCCCTGACCCGGACAAGTGCAGGGTCTTCGGCATGCTGGATCAACATTCTCTCGACCCGGGACTGCCATAGTTCGGCAAATTGTGCCCGTTCGACGTCTTCGGCCTGCTCCGCCAATATGCGCGGGAGCAGCTCCTGCATCTCGCGGTCCGGCGGCACAACCGATGTATCGACATCGAGCAGCACGCCACGCCCGTTGTCGCGCCGTCGCAAGGCCATGAGGGTTGCGATTGGTGCGTCGAAATGCAGGAGGTCGCGGCGCCCAAACAGCCGGGCGGGGCCGATGCCACCGAACCCGGTTTCTGGCGCAGCACCGGTAAGGAGCGTTGCCACAGAGGCGATAACACCGGTGGTGCCTTGATCGCGCGGGTCGCGCAGGTGGACTTCCAGGCCGCCGCGCTCCGGCATGTCATCCCCGTAGAGATGCTTGAGCCCACGCCATACCATCAGATAGGCAGACGCGACCGTCGGGCAGGAATGTCCTGCAAGTTTCACCGCGTCGGCATAGGTGTAGGTTATCACCCCGAGCTTCGATGCGCCGAGGAAGACTGCCAGGGGATCGCGCAAGGAAAGAGTGGGGGCATCAGCAAAGAAGTCGGGAAAGTCCATCCTATGTCTCCGGATCGTGGAAACCGCGTTCTCGCGGGGAATTCGAATTCTGCCTCGCGATCTTGCCGGATCTCTCGAGGCTCCTCATGTCCTGCGATCACGGGTCGCTGCCCCTTGAGACGTCTTGTCTTCGGGAGCGTTGTGGTCGGTGCTTCCAACGTGTCCCAAGGGGTTGCTTACGGCGACCGGGTCACTGGCGGGGAAAGTCTCCTCCAATCCTTCTTCAAGCAGCATGTCCAGCTCCTCTTCGGTCTGGTGTTCCCGTCCAGTTGCGGGCAGATGCTTTCCGACAGGCGCTGTCTCGTTCGCCTTTGCCGCAAAGACGATCGTCAAGAGCAGCGACGAATCCTCGATCGCCTTGATCGAGTGAGGAACGCCGCCCTCGAGATAGATCCAATTGGCTGCGAACAGCTCCAATGACTTGCCGGGAACGTTGACCTGCACTCGACCTTCCAGGCAATGGAGCGTGATCGGGCCGTCTACCTTGTGGGCCTTGATGTCCGCGCCGGCGTGGGCGACGAGACGTACGGCTTCGAAGGCATCTGTCTTGACGATGGCCCTTGTACGAGCGGCCTTCAATTCGGAGGTCAGCGGCGCCAGATCAATAATCTCGCCGGATGCTGCGTGGTGCTTCGCCATGACTGTCACCTCTCGTTCCGTTGTGTCTGATCTGAATTCTACTCTATCTTCGGGCCTCGGATCACCTGGCTGATATCGTCACGTGGCGAAAAATCACGAACTGCAAGGGGCAAATCCGCGAGCGTGTAGCGATCGAAGACACTGACGAAGGCAGAAAGCGCTTCATTCAGGACATTGGGCAAACGACAATCGCGACTGATGACGCATTTGTTGTCGCGGCCAAAGCACTCGACAAGTGCAAAATCCGGTTCGGTCGCGCGTACGACGGCGCCAAGGTCGATTTCCTCCGGTGGTCGTGCGAGCATAAATCCCCCGGCGCGTCCGCGGACACCACGAATGAACCCTGCTCGGGTCAGGATGTTCACCACCTTCATCAAGTGACCACGCGATATGTTGTAGAACTCGGCGGTCTCTTCGATCGTGATCAGCCGGTCTTTGTGCGCGGCAGCGTACATCAGCGCGCGCAAGGCATAGTCGGAGAAGGTCGTCAGTCGCATGTGATCGTCCGAGGTTGCGAGAGCGCGTTGCCTGAGCCGACGGCCCTCTCATGTGTTCACCAAGGCGGCGGGAGTACCCTACCCGAGATGGCCTCAAGCCACCTTTGGTGGAGGGGTGGCGGCCTGGCGCTTGTCGCGCTCTGCGGCTCTCGATGCCGCGATCGCCATCCACTCCCGGAGCAGACCCAAGTCTTCTTTCGAAAAGCGTGCCCGGTGCTTGAGATCGCCGAAGGTTTCGCCAGGATGGCAACGTTCGTAATCAGCCTTCACGAGCGACTCGTGATAGGCCCATTCCCGGTCCTCAACGGGTCCGACGCACGTCGTAAGTCCATTCAATCCTATATGGAACTGGTTTGTGGCGGAAGTCATACAACCCTCCTTCGAGGCGAACGGCCTCTTTCGAAGATGTCGATTGCGGCGACGAGGCTGGTCACGCATTCGCAGGATACGTCACCCGTGGCTGGGCAGCAGATGATTTCGAGAAGTTCGTCGCGTGAGCGTGGCCATTCCTCCGCGTTCGACGGAGCGTCAGCTCGCGGCCCCGCGAACCTCTCGATGGAAGCTCTTTCCATAGTGTGCATCATGTTCAACTCCTGATCCGATGCCTCTACCTTGTAAAAGATATAGATTGTGTATATCTTTTACAAGGTGAGATTTTCGAGGCGCCGACCTTGTGGCGAACGAGCCGGTCGCAAGCGATGGCATGGCGGGCCTTGGCAACGCGCAACCGTCGACCTTGTGGACAGGCGAGGACTGTCTCGTCCCTCGCGGTCAATGAAACCTGTTGGACAGAAACTGGAGGTGACCGATGGAAAACACGCACCGCATCGAGGAGACGACCAGTAGAGACCTGTCGCTGGCGCTCCCGAGCAACGGCCGGCACGATGATGACCGGGCAGGATCAAGCAAAGGGCTCGGCATCCAGCGCGTGGAACAGCTCCTGCACAGGGCGCGGGATCGTCTCGTTGCCATTGCGGCCTTCGAGCCGCTGACCAAGGTCGCGGAATTGCTCTTCGAACCGACACGTCGGATGGTCGTCGTGCACAATTCCGAAGGCTTGATGATCGGTGTCGTGACTCGAACCGACATCGTCCGTCAGATCCGCCACTGCCATGGATGTTCCTGCGTCACGGCATGCAGCGATGTCATGACTGGTACGGTGATCTCCTGCCGTATCGAGGACCGTCTCGACGACGTCTGGAGGCTCATGACGGAACGAGGGCTGCACAATATTCCGGTGGTGGACCGGCAACGAAGGCCGATCGGCGTTCTTTCTGCGCGCGATGTTCTCGAGGCCCGTCTCGCCTCGGTCGAGTATGAGGAAGACCTGCTGAAGGACTACGTCATGTGCGTTGGATATCGCTGACGCATGTCGCTGCCCGGCAGACCCCTTTGCACGGCCCGCGCCTTGACTTCCCGAGGGACGCTCCCCATCATAAAGCCATCATGGCAACGAACGACCTCGCCCGATTTCTGAAACGGCTGTTTCCTCTCGCAGGATACTGACCCCCGGCCCGGTCGCGTCGCGCCCCGGCCGTGGGGCGATTGCGGTACCCTCTCCTGACGGGAACCGCGCTATACCGAAGCGCGACATCATCCACGAAATCCCTTTTCCCGGTTCTGCGTGTGTCGTTCGGCTCGCGGACCGCTGTCCTCGTGAGGATCCCATGACTGTCAACACCAAGAGCGGTCGCCTGCCGGCCATTGTCATTTCCCGCAGTGAACACGAGCGCCTGTCGAAACTTGCGGACATGCTCGAAGAGCGCGACCCGCATGCCGCCGGGCAGCTTGCAGCCGAGCTCGATCGCGCGCGCGTCGTCGATGATTCGAAGATGGTGCCGGGCGTCGTCCACATCGGCTCGGTTACGGACTTCCAGATCGACGGTGAGCCGCCACAGAAGGCCGAGCTTGTGTTCCCGGCCGACGCCGATATCTCACGCCAGCGCATCTCCGTCCTGACGCCAGTCGGGGCCGCTCTTCTCGGGCTTTCTGCCGGACAGACTATCGAGTGGACGGCCCGCGATGGCCGGACGCGGCGCCTGACTGTCCTCGCCGTTCAAAATGGCGCGGCGGGCATAAGCCGCTCCTCGTGACGGATCAGACGCCGTGAAATTCCTGTCCTTCGCACAGTCCGGACACACTGGAGGTTGCCTCATCGCAGGATCGTGACCCCCTGTGCCTCGTGCGGCCAGGGGGCTTCTCCACCATGGAAATTTGAAGGCCCGGAGGAAAGCACGGGCAGGATGGAGAATCACGATGGGACAGAATCCCGGGATGCTCGCAATGCGAGATCGCTATGTTCTGGAAAAGCTGCTGCAGGACCGGCCTCCGGCAGAGAAGGAATGGCTGGCGCTACTTCGCCGCAAGCTTGCCACGCGCTGCCTGCCGGAGGGGGCGCCGATACCGGCAGGCCTGGCGACAATCGACTCTCGCGTGTCGTTTCGCGCGGCGAACGGATTTGCCGGCACGCGCACGCTCTGCCTCGCCGGCACCTATGCACCCGGCAGCGCATTCCTGCCGGTCACGACTTTGTACGGGCTAGCACTGCTCGGGCTTCGGGAAGGTGAAGTCATGGGTTTCGACCGCCCGGATGGTGGACATGACTGGATCATGCTGGAAAGGCTGCACTTCCGGCCGGCTGCCACCCGGGAACCCGCAAAGAAGCTCCGGCCGTCCCCAGCGCTCGCCTTGCGTCTCGCGCCAACCGGCCTTTCCGAGCGTGTCTTCTCGCCCGCCAACCAGAACGGAGGGGGACCGGACGATGGCCCGGGCCCCGGCGTCGCGTGAGGTTTGTCGGGGCTACTGCCGCACCCGCTGCCTGGTGCCCGGGCCGCTCGCGAAAGTGACTGCCGCAGTACCGCAGTGTCCGTGTATTCGCGCGCCGGGAACGAGCATTCCGGCCTCACGGGCCGCGGTCATGAAGGAGCATCGGGCGAGACCCGCCAGCTGCTCCGTCTCGAGCGACTGGCCGCACCAGAGGACGGCACGGCGGTAGGCCGCGCCATGCCGTGTGGGCCATTCGGACTCGAGGAAGTCGAGCGCGTCATAGGGATGGCGGAAACTTCGCGTCAGCCCGCACTGCATTCTGATTTCGACGGGCTTCGTCCAGTAGAGATCGTAGATGCTCATCTTGTCCTCCGGTTCGCGGGAACCGTCGTGGAGGCAAAGGCGAGTCGTTGCTTTGACCGCGATCAATCACATGCAGCCGCGAAGAGGTCCCTGCATCGCCCATCAGGACTCGACGCCTGCAATTCCGGCACTTTCTGCGCGCACTGCGTCACGCCGCCGCAACCATTCGGCAGTCGCTTCGGCGGCTTCGGCGGCGGCGTCACGCGTCGAGCGCCCGAGCAGCAGATAATGCAGGAGCGCCCCGCTGAAACTGTCGCCTGCGCCGATGGTGTCTCCGGTTCTGACGGCATCGGCGAGATGGACCTTGGTCGTCTGGCGCCGGTCGTGAATGGTGATGCTGTTCGGACCGTCCGTCAGAAGAAGACAGTTCAGACGGTTACCGGCAATCTCCTGTGCCCGCTCCCAGACCGCGTCGAGGCGCTCGCCGGGAAAATCGGCAATCGAGCCGACGAGGACGTCGGCGGGACGCGGCGTCACCGAGCGCAGCGGAAACTGCGATACGACCAGCGGCGCCCGCGCGAGTGCCGTGACCAGCGCCTCCGGCAATTGCGTGCCGTTGACGTAGAAAGCGTCTCCCGAGACCGGTGCGGAGAGTTCGACCGCGCGTGTGGCCTTGTGGATGCTCCCGAGAATCGTGCGTTCACCCGCCGGATCGAGGAGGATCTCGGCGAACTCCGTCCTACCCTCCGTCAGCGTCACGTGATCGGTGACGAAGCCGAGCGATGAGAGCTCCCGTAATGCGTCGAGCCCATGCGCGTCGCCTGCCAGCGAGGCGACCAGCGTCACCCGGTGGCCGAACTCGATCAGACGCCGCCCGGTATAGTAGCCGCCGCCCCGAGGCGCAGGCTGCGTTCGCTGAAGCTGATGCGGCCGCCGGGTCGCAGCGGCTCGGTGATCCGCCAGATGTGATCGTGGTTCACGTGGCCGACGACGACGATGTCCATCACGCGGTCCTCGGCCGGGTCGATTCCCGCAGGATGAGCTCGACCGGCCAGAGCTCGTGGATGTCGGTCGGGTCGCGCCCGCCGAGCACCTGGAGCAGAAGATCGGCGACCCGTGTGCCCGCCGCCCGGATCGACGAGCGGGTGGTCGAAAGCGACGGCGACATGTTGTCGGCGGTCAGATAGGGAAAGACGTCGTCATGGGCGATGACGGAGATGTCCTCGCCGACCTTCAGGTTCAGCGACCGCGCCGCGCGGTAAACGCCGAGCGCCGTCATCATCGAGCCAGCCACGAAAGCGGTCGGGCGCGGCGTCTGCTCGAGGGCGGAACGGGCGAAACGGAAGCCCACCTCGTCCGTGAAGATGCCGTGCGACACGAGCCTGGGATCGAGGGCGATTCCCCGCGCCTCGAGCGCCTTGCGGTAGCCGGCGTCGCGGTGGAGGGTAAAGGTGAGGCCCTCGCGGCCGTTGATCATGGCGATCCGCCGGTGCCCGAGGTCGAGCAGATGCTCAGTCGCCCGGCGCACCGCACCCTCGTTGTCGATGTCGAGCCAGGCGTGCGGCACGGTCGTTTCCGACCGGCCATGCACGATGAAGGGCATCTGCATCTTGTGCAAGAGGGCGATGCGCTCGTCCTTCGGCCGTGGCGCGTGGACGATCACCGCATCGACGCGCCGGCTTTCGGCAAGCCGTCGGAAGACCTGCAACTCGCTCTGCAGGTCCTGTTCGGCCATCGGGGTCACGAGAATGTCGATATCTTCGTCGCTCAGCCGTTCCGCAATCCCGCTCATGAATTCGGTGAACTGGTATTCGCCGGTCTTGCTCATTACCACGCCGATCGCGCCCACCCTGCCCGTGGCGAGCCGGACGGCGTTGATGTTGGGGCGATAACCGAGCCGGGCGGCCTCCTCGATGACGCGTGCGCGGGTCTCCGCGTTCACCTCCGGGTAGCCGCCGAGCGCCCGGCTGACGGTGGTCGGCGAAAGCCCTATGTGTTCGGCAAATTCCTTGAGCTTCATCCTGCGGCGGGTTCCTCCGGAGACATTGCGTCGGTGCCGTTCGTATCGGCGTCGGTCAAACGGCTTATCCCATGCTCGCGCGGCCACTTGCAAGGTGGCGCCTTCGGGAATCGAAAGCGGTTACAAAACCCCACACAAATTGGCGGGCCAAAGCCTCTGTAGCGGATCGATGCGGAAGGCCTCCATCTTCGTGGAAGTGAGAAATGGCGTTCTACTTCAATAGGATATTTCCTGGCACTTCATTTCGCCACTCTCGTCGTTTGACACCCATCATGTTTTTTGCCACAGTCGCGGAACAAAAGCGCTTTCAATTTTATTGCGAGGGCAGCCTTGGGGTTCTGGTTTTTCTGGGAGGAGAGACGCATGAAGAAGCTGTTGAGTGCCGCCATGGTCGCCACCATGGCCCTGTGTGGTTCCGCGCAGGCGGCCGAGATTTCCATGGCCGCGAATTCCACCGGCAAGAATCTCGACTTTCTGCGCAAGATGTTCGGGGAGTTCGAAAAAGAGACCGGCAACAAGGTCACACTCGTGACCATGCCGCCGTCGAGTACGGAACAATTCGCACAGTACCGGCTCTGGCTCGCCGCCGGCAATTCCGATGTCGACGTCTACCAGACCGACGTGATCTGGGCACCGCAGCTCGCCGACCAGTTCGTCGACCTCAAGGAGGCTGCAAGCGACGTCGTCGACCAGTTCTTCCCCTCGATCATCGCCTCGCAAACCGTCGACGGCCGACTCGTCGCCATGCCGATGTTCACCGATGCGCCGGCGCTTTACTATCGCAAGGACCTGCTGGAGAAGTACGGCAAGGCCGTCCCGAAGACCTGGGAGGAACTCGCCGCCACCGCGAAGGAAATTCAGGACAAGGAACGCACGGCGGGCCAGAAGGACATGTGGGGCTTCGTCTTCCAGGCGAATGCCTATGAAGGCCTCACCTGCGACGCACTCGAATGGATCAAGTCCTCCGGCGGTGGCCAGATCGTCGAGCCGGACGGCACGATTTCCGTCAACAACGAGAAGGCGGCCGCCGCGCTCGAACAGGCAAAATCGTGGATCGGCACGATTTCGCCGCCCGGTGTTCTTTCCTATCAGGAGGAGGAGTCCCGGGGTGTCTGGCAGACCGGCAATGCGGTCTTCATGCGCAACTGGCCCTACGCCTATTCGCTCGGCAACGGCGACGACAGCGCGGTAAAGGGCAAGTTCGACGTCGCTCCGCTGCCGGTGGCGGCCGTCGGCGACAAGCCTTCCTCCACGCTCGGCGGCTGGAATCTCGCGGTCTCGAAATATTCCGAGGAACAGGAGGCTGCGATCGCGCTCGTCAAGTTCCTGACATCGGCGGATGTGCAGAAACGCCGCGCGATCGAGAACTCCAATCTTCCGACCCTGCAGGCACTCTACGACGATCCGGACATTGCTGCCGCCCAGCCTTTCATGCCGCGCTGGAAACCGATCTTCCAGGATGCCGTGCCGCGGCCGTCGGCCGTCACCAAGGTGAAATACAACGAAGTGTCCTCGCGGTTCTGGAGCGCGGTCCACAACACGCTCTCGGGATCGGGCTCGGCGGCTGAAAATCTCGAACTGCTCGAGGCTGAACTGACGGAACTGAAAGGCAGTTCCTGGTGATCCGCGGACCGGGCGGCCGTCCACGCCGCCCGGTCTGACTCTGGCTGTTCCCGAGGATCGCTCATGACCAATCTCACGCTTGACCGCCCCGTCTCGCATCGGCCCGCCAAGGCTGCCGCCGGCTCCGATCTCAGCGCCCAGCGCATCCGTTCCGCCTGGACCTTTCTTGCGCCGACCCTTCTGGTGCTCGCCCTCGTCGCCGGCTGGCCACTGATCCGCACGATTTCCTTCAGTTTCACCAACGCCACCCTCACCAACCTGGGCGCGGCGGAATTCATCGGCTTCGACAATTACCTGAGCTGGATCACGCTGAAGAGCGGCCGCACCATCTATCGCGGACTGCTCGTCGATCCCGCCTGGTGGGGGGCGGTCTGGAACACGCTGCGCTTCACGCTGATCTCCGTCACCGTCGAAACGGTGCTCGGTCTCGTCGTCGCCCTGGTGCTCAATGCGCGCTTTCCGGGACGCGGTATCGTCCGCGCGGCCATTCTCGTCCCCTGGGCGATCCCCACGATCGTCTCGGCGAAGATGTGGGCGTGGATGCTCAACGACCAGTTCGGCATCCTCAACGAAATCTTCCTGAACCTCGGACTGATCAGCCAGAAAATCGCCTGGACCGCTGATCCGCAGACGGCGATGACGGCAGTGCTGATCGTCGATGTCTGGAAGACGACGCCGTTCATGGCGCTTCTCATCCTCGCCGGCCTGCAGATGGTGCCGCAGGACATCTACGAGGCGGCGAAGATCGACGGCGTCCATCCTGTCAAGGTCTTCTGGCGCATCACGCTGCCGCTCATCCGGCCGGCGCTGATGGTCGCTGTCATCTTCCGCATGCTCGACGCGATGCGGGTCTTCGACCTCATCTACGTGCTGACGCCGAACAACGCCCGCACCAAGACCATGTCGGTCATGGCGCGCGAGAACCTCTTCGAGTTCGACAAGTTCGCCTATGGGGCCGCCGCATCGACCATGCTCTTCCTGATCATCGCGACGATCACGGTCCTCTATATCCGCTTCGGCCGCGTAAACCTGTCGGGAGGTGAACGCTGATGCCCGTGATCGTCCGGCAATCCGCCTTCTACCTTCTCGTCACCGTCATCGTCGTGGTCGCGGCCTTCCCGTTCTACTATGCCGTCATCACCAGCCTCAAACCCGGCAGTGCCCTCTTCGACGTCGACTACTGGCCGCGATCGGTCACGTTTTCCAATTATGTCGCCGTGCTGTCGCGGGGCACCTTCCTGCGCAATCTCGGCAATTCGCTGCTGATCTCGACGCTGGTGGTGATGATCTCGCTGCTGCTCGCGATAACCGCGGCCTACGCGCTTGCGAGGGTCCGGTTCCGCGGGCGCGGCCTGCTGCTGCTGACCATCCTCAGCGTCTCGATGTTCCCGCAGATCGCGGTGCTCGCCGGTCTCTTCGAGCTCATTCGCTGGTTCGGGGTGTTCAACACGCCGATCGCGCTCATCTTCTCCTACATGATCTTCACCCTCCCCTTCACGGTCTGGGTGCTGACCACCTTCATGCGCGAACTGCCGATCGAGATCGAGGAAGCGGCGATCGTCGACGGCGCCTCTTCATGGGTGATCGTCAGCCAGGTCTTCATGCCGCTGATGTGGCCGGCGCTGGTGACCACCGGGCTCCTTGCATTCATCGCGGCCTGGAACGAATTCCTGTTCGCGCTCACCTTCACCTCGTCCGACAGCCAGCGCACCGTGCCGGTCGCCATCGCGCTGCTGTCGGGCGACAGTCAGTTCGAAATTCCCTGGGGCACCATCATGGCCGCCTCGGTCATCGTCACCCTGCCGTTGGTCGTGCTCGTGCTGATCTTCCAGCGGCGGATCATTTCCGGCCTCACCGCCGGCGGCGTCAAGGGATAGGAGGAGAACCCATGGCCCACATCCAGCTTGCCGATGTCCGCAAGTCATTTGGCGCGCTCGAAGTCATCAAAGGTGTCGACCTGGAGGTCCGCTCCGGCGAGTTCATGGTCTTCGTCGGCCCGTCCGGTTGCGGCAAGTCCACGCTGCTGCGCCTGATCGCCGGGCTCGAGGACATCAGCTCGGGCACGCTCGCCTTCGACAGCGAGGTGATGAACCGCCTGCCGCCAGCCAGGCGCGGCATTGCCATGGTCTTCCAGTCCTACGCGCTCTATCCGCACATGACCGTCTTCGACAACATGGCCTTCGGCATGAAGCTCGCCGGCCAGGACAAGGCCGAGCGGGACCGGCGGGTGCGTGACGCCGCCGAGATGCTCCAGCTCACCCCCTATCTCGAGCGTCTGCCGCGACAGCTTTCCGGCGGCCAGCGGCAGCGTGTGGCAATCGGCCGGGCGATCGTGCGCGATCCCCGCGTCTTCCTGTTCGACGAGCCGCTCTCCAATCTCGACGCGGCCTTGCGTGTGGCGACCCGCCTCGAAATCGCAAAACTCCATCGCAGCATGCACGGCACGACGATGATCTACGTGACCCACGACCAGGTGGAGGCGATGACGCTCGCCGACCGCATCTGCGTACTGCGCGACGGCGTGGTCGAGCAGATCGGCACCCCGCTCGAGCTCTACGAAAGACCGAACTCGCTCTTCGTCGCGGGCTTTATCGGATCGCCGCAGATGAACTTCCTTTCCGGGCGTTTCTCGGAGGATTTCGGCGCGCACACGATCGGCATCCGCGCGGAGCACATGGCGCTAGGTCAGGAAGGTCGCTGGCGGGGATCGGTCGTCCATTCGGAAATGCTCGGATCGGACAGCTATGTCTATGTCGATATCGGCGCGGCCGAGCCCCTGGTGGTGCGCCAGGAGGGCACCGCCACCCCAAAACCGGGCGAGACCGTCGCCATCGCCCCGCAGGAAAGCGAGTTGCACCGGTTCGATGCGAATGGCCGTGCGCTCCATCGGAACTTGATGAAGGGCGCCGCCTGAACGGTAAGGAGAACCACGCCGGACACCACGGCGGCGTTCGCGAAACAAGGAGAAGTCACGTGACGATCAGGACAGTAGTCTGGGGAGAGAATATCCATGAGCGCGTCAACGAGGTGGTGCGCTCGATCTACCCGGACGGAATGCATACGACCATTGCCGCGGCGCTGAACACGGATGACGCGATCACGGCGTCCACGGCAACGCTCCAGGAGCCGGAGCACGGGCTCAGCGAAGCCCGGCTCAAGGAAACCGACGTGCTCGTCTGGTGGGGCCACAAGGATCACGGCGCGGTCGAGGACGAAGTGGTTGAGCGCGTCGCGAGGCGGGTGTGGGAAGGCATGGGCCTCATCGTCCTGCATTCCGGCCATTTCTCAAAGCCGTTCAAGCGGCTGATGGGAACGCCCTGCGCGCTGAAATGGCGCGAGGCGGGCGAGCGCGAGCGCGTCTGGACGGTCAATCCGGGCCATCCGATTGCCGCCGGCATTCCGGAAAACTTCGTGCTGGAGAACGAGGAGATGTACGGCGAGTTCTTCTCCGTACCGGAGCCGCTGGAAACGGTGTTCATCTCATGGTTCGCCGGCGGCGAGGTCTTCCGCTCGGGTCTCACCTGGCGGCGCGGGGCCGGAAACATCTTCTACTTCCGGCCCGGTCACGAGACCTACCCCACCTATCACGACGCGACCGTGCAGAAGGTGATTCAGAACGCCGTGCGTTGGTCCTACAATCCGCAGCCGGCCTTCGCCGCTGTGCACGAGGCACCGAACGTGCCGGTCGACAAGGCGCTCGAACCGATCACCGAGCGCGGCCCGCGACTGCATAAGGCCGGAGAGGAGGGATACCGCTGATGACTCCCGTTCGTCTCCTCATTCTCGGCACGGGCGGCATGGCCAACACCCACGCCATGAACTTCGCCACGATTCCGGACGTCCAGCTCGTCGCGGCCGTCGACGTCGATATCGCGAAGGCGCGCGCCTTTGCCGCCCGCCACGATATCCCGAACACGTTCACTTCGCTCGACGAGGTCCTGGCCTGGGGTGAATTCGATGCGGTGACCAATGTCACGCCGGATCGCGCCCACCACCCGACGACGCTTCCCCTGATTGCCGCCGGCAGGCACGTGATGTGCGAGAAACCGCTCGCCGAGACCTACGGCAAGGCCGACGAGATGGCGACGGCCGCCGAACGCGCCGGTATCGTCAATGTCGTGAACCTCACCTACCGCAATGTCGCGCAGGTGCAGAAGGCACGCCAGATGGTGCTCGCCGGCGAGATCGGCAAGGTGCGCCACATCGAGGCTTCCTATCTCCAGAGCTGGCTCGTCTCCAAGGCCTGGGGCGACTGGTCGACGGAGAGCCAGTGGCTCTGGCGTCTCTCGACGAAGCACGGCTCCAACGGCGTGCTGGGCGACGTCGGCATCCACATCCTCGATTTCGCCGGCTATGGTGCGGCGACCGACATCGACCACATCTTCGCGCGGCTGAAGACCTTCGAGAAGGCGCCCGGCAACAGGATCGGCGAATACGATCTCGACGCCAATGACAGCTTCACGATGACGGCCGAGTTCACCAACGGTGCGATGGGCGTCATCCATGCGAGCCGCTGGGCGACGGGCCACCTGAACGAATTGAGGCTGCGTATCCATGGTGACAAGGGCGCACTCGAAGTGATCCACCGTCCGGACCGTTCGGTCCTGAGGGCGTGTCTGCAGGAGGATGTCGAACTCGCGGTCTGGAAAGAGATCGAGGTCGACCCGGTCGCGACGAACTACCAGAAGTTCATCGCCGCGATCCGGGAAGGACGGGGCCAGGAGCCGAATTTCCGGCATGCCGCCAACCTGCAGAAGATACTCGATCTCGCGATGGTGACCGAGCTCGAACGGCGCGAACTCAGCGTGTGAATTCGGTTCCTCCAGGTCGCGGCACTCCCCTGAGCCGCGAGACCTGTGGAGCGAGGCCCCGCGGCGTCTCCCCCGCGGGGTCTCTTTCTGTGTCATGAGCGGTTACACGGGCTCCGCGAGCGCCGTGGTACGCGGCGCCGGCGTCGGAAACCCGTTGGTCCCTCACGTAAAGATGTGATAGGCTTGCACCATGAAGAACCGGTCTGCCAACTCCATGATGAAGCTCAAGCCAGCCCGCTTGACCCGCGAACGCGCAGAGAAGATCAACGCGGTTGAGGGGCTGGCGCTCACCCCGCGCATGAAGCGGATTCTTGACGCAGCGGCTGGCAAGACCGCCGACGAGCAAAGAGCGCTGGTCCGCGCCCAGTTCGCAAAAGAATCAGCCTAGCCCTTGGTCTACACCGCCGAATTCGACCCGCTGTGTTATCCGGGAACGACCGTTCTCCGTAACCTGATGGACCTTCAAGAGCAGGAAGACCTGGACGAGTTCGAGGTCGCCATGTTCGTCATTCGCTCGGACGAACCTTGGCCGGAGGGGAATCTTGACTACG
Source organism: Ciceribacter thiooxidans (assembly GCF_014126615.1). Taxonomy (NCBI): domain Bacteria; kingdom Pseudomonadati; phylum Pseudomonadota; class Alphaproteobacteria; order Hyphomicrobiales; family Rhizobiaceae; genus Ciceribacter; species Ciceribacter thiooxidans. The sequence continues at coordinate 1,150,828 of NZ_CP059897.1, read as the reverse complement.
CCCACTACCGCGCCCTTCACCGCCATCTCTTCCAGGATGTGTATGCCTGGGCCGGGGAGATCCGCAACATTCGGATCGGAAAGGGCGGCAATTGGTTCTGCTATCCCGAGTACATCGACAAGGAGATGAACCGAATATTTGCCGATCTGGCGGCCCGGGACCATCTACAGGGTCTTTCCCCTGTCGCTTTTGCAACCGACGCCGCCCACATTCTTGCCGAAATCAATGCGGTTCATCCCTTTCGTGAAGGGAATGGCCGTACGCAATTGGCATTCATGACTCTTCTGGCCGAGAACGCAGCATTACCGTTCAATCCGGACGTCTTGGAGCGTGACCGCGTTCTTGGCGCGATGATCGAAAGCTTTAGCGGTCACGAAACACCTCTGACTGAACTTATCCTCGACATCGTGAGTGCAGAACCCAAATAGGAAAAGCGCCGTTGGGAGCGGTGCACACCGGCTTTGCCCCACCAAGCAGCCGGACGGGTATGTCCGCGCTTTTGCCCCGTTCCCCTCTGTCTCTGCGGCGATTTCATCGTTTTTAAACAACGTCGTAGCCGATCCGTGCGGCACTGCAGCATGGAATCTGCATTGACTTTTCTCGTCGCCAAAGTGAGTATTTGCCCATCAACAGCGCAAATGCTCATTTTGGGAGGAAGACATGACATTGAAGACCTTGTTGCTGGGCGCCTGCTCGGCCCTTGCGCTCGCCGGGATCGCCTCGGCCGAGACGCTGACGATCGCGACCGTGAACAATGGCGACATGATCCGCATGCAGGGACTGACCGAGGATTTCACCAGCAAGAACCCCGACATTAAGGTCGAGTGGGTCACGCTCGAGGAAAACGTCCTGCGCGAGCGCGTGACGACAGACATCGCCACCAAGGGCGGCCAGTACGACATCATGACCATCGGCACCTACGAGGTTCCGATCTGGGCCAAGCAGGGCTGGCTGCTGCCGCTCGACAATCTCGGCGCCGACTATGACGTCAACGACCTGCTGCCGGCGATCCGCTCGGGTCTCACCGGCGACGACGGCAAGCTCTATGCTGCGCCCTTCTACGGCGAAAGCTCGATGGTGATGTACCGCAAGGACCTTATGGAAAAGGCCGGCCTCACCATGCCCGACGCGCCGACCTGGGACTTCGTGGCCGATGCGGCACGCAAGATGACCGACCGTGAGAACGGCATCAACGGCATCTGCCTGCGCGGCAAGGCCGGCTGGGGCGAGAACATGGCCTTCCTGACGGCGACGGCCAACGCCTTCGGTGCCCGCTGGTTCGACGAGAACTGGAAGCCGCAGTTCGATCAGCCGGAATGGAAGAACACGCTCGACTTCTACGTCAAGCTGATGAACGACGCCGGCCCGCAGGGTGCGTCCTCCAACGGCTTCAACGAGAACCTCGCCCTCTTCCAGCAGGGCAAGTGCGGTATGTGGATCGATGCCACGGTGGCTGCCTCCTTCGTCACCAACCCGAAGGATTCGACCGTCGCCGACAAGGTCGGCTTCGCCCTCGCCCCCGATACCGGGCTCGGCAAGCGCGGCAACTGGCTCTGGGCCTGGAACCTCGCGATCCCGGCGGGCTCTCAGAAGGCGGAAGCCGCGGAAAAGTTCATCGCCTGGGCGACCGGCAAGGGCTATCTCGATCTCGTCGCTTCCAAGGAAGGCTGGGCGAACGTTCCTCCCGGCACCCGCACCTCGCTCTACGAGAACCCGGAATACCAGAAGGCGGCGCCCTTCGCGAAGATGACGCTCGACTCCATCAACGCGGCCGACCCGAAGAACCCGAGCGTCAAGCCGGTGCCTTATGTCGGCGTCCAGTTCGTGGCGATCCCCGAGTTCCAGAGCCTCGGCACTTCGGTCGGACAGCTCTTCTCGGCAGCACTCGCCGGCCAGATGTCGGTGGATGACGCGCTCGCTCAGGCGCAGAGCCTCACCGAACGCGAAATGACCCGCGCCGGATACATCAAGTAATTCGACCTCCCGAGAGCAACGCCGCCCGGATCGCGGTCCGGGCGGTGCGGACATCGGCACCGTTCTCCCCCGCCCGCGGGGGAGAACAGCCCGATGGAGGATCAACGAACCGATGAACAGGGTGAGCCCGGTCCGTCGGAACTCGAGGTAACAACGCCATGGCAACAGAAAACACACGGGGACTGGCGCGCATGATGATGGCGCCGTCGGTCGGGCTCCTGCTCATCTGGATGATCGTGCCGCTGGCGATGACGCTCTGGTTCTCGTTCCAGAACTACAATCTCCTGAATCCGGCGAATGTCAGCTTCGCGGGCCTGTTCAACTACCGCTATTTCTACACCGATCCGGCCTTCTTCCAGTCACTCTGGAACACGCTTCTGATCGTCGGCGGTGTGCTCCTTGTCACCGTCGTCGGCGGGATAGCGGTCGCGCTCCTGCTCGACCAGCCGATTTTCGGCCAGGGCCTGGTGCGGATCATGGTCATCTCGCCGTTCTTCGTGATGCCGCCGGTCGCCGCCCTCGTCTGGAAGAACATGATCATGCATCCGGGCTACGGCGTGCTCGCCGACATGAGCCGGGCGCTCGGGCTCACGCCGATCGACTGGTTCGCGCAGTATCCGCTGGTGTCGATCATCATCATCGTCGCCTGGCAGTGGTTGCCGTTTGCCACCCTCATTCTGCTCACCGCGCTCCAGTCGATGGATGCGGAGCAGATGGAGGCCGCCGAAATGGACGGCGCCAATGCGCTCAACCAGTTCATCTATCTCACACTGCCGCACCTCGCCCGCGCGATCACCGTCGTCATCCTGATCCAGACGATCTTCCTGCTCGGCGTCTATGCGGAAATCCTAGTCACCACCAACGGCGGGCCGGGCTACGCTTCCACCAATCTCGCCTTCCTGATCTACCGCACGGCGCTCCTCGGCTACGACGTCGGCGGCGCCTCGGCCGGGGGCATCATCGCCGTCGTGCTCGCCAACGTCGTCGCCTTCTTCCTGATGCGCGCCGTCGGCAGAAACCTGGACCGCTGAGGAGACGACCATGGCACGCAGTATCACCACCCGCCGCAAGATCGCCGTCACCGCCCTCGCCTGGGTCGTCGCGCTGCTGATCTTCTTCCCGATCCTCTACACGATCATCACAAGCCTGAAGACCGAGACCGAGGCGATCCAGGGTTTCAACCTCGTGCCCTCCTTCACGCTGGAAAGCTACGTGACGGTCCAGACCCAGCGCGACTATCTGAAACCCTTCATGAACTCGGTCGTGCTCTCGGTCGGCTCGACGGTGCTTGCGCTTCTCGTCGGCATTCCCGCCGCCTGGGCGATGGCCTTCTCCCCGACGAAGCGGACCAAGGACATCCTGATGTGGATGCTCTCCACAAAGATGATGCCGGCGGTTGCCGTCCTCGTCCCGATCTATCTTCTCTTCCGCGATTTCGGCCTGCTCGACACCCGCATCGGCCTCACCGTCATGCTGATGCTCATCAACCTGCCGATCGTCGTCTGGATGCTCTACACCTATTTCCGGGAGATCCCCGGCGAGATCCTCGAAGCCGCCCGCATGGACGGGGCGACGCTCTTCGGCGAGATTGTCTACGTGCTGACGCCGATGGCGGTTCCCGGCATCGCCTCGACGCTCCTCCTCAACATCATTCTCGCCTGGAACGAGTCCTTCTGGACAATCCGGCTGACCACCACCAACGCCGCGCCGCTCACCGCCTTCATCGCCACCTTCTCGAGTCCGCAAGGCCTGTTCTGGGCCAAGCTTTCGGCCGCCTCGACGCTCGCCATCGCGCCGATCGTCATTCTCGGCTGGTTCAGTCAAAGGCAGCTGGTGCGCGGGCTCACCTTCGGCGCCGTCAAGTAAGGAACGACCATCATGGGAAGCATTAGGCTCGAACAGCTCTCCAAATCTTTCGGCGAGCACGCGGTCATCCCCTCGATCGACCTCGAAATCAATGACGGCGAGTTCGTCGTCTTCGTCGGCCCTTCGGGCTGCGGCAAGTCCACGCTGCTGCGGCTGATCGCCGGGCTCGAGGATGCAAGCGGCGGCAGGATCATCATCGACGGCAAGGACGAGACGGCAACGGCGCCGGCGCGGCGCGGGCTCGCCATGGTCTTCCAGTCCTATGCCCTTTATCCGCATATGAGCGTGCGCTCCAATATCGGCTTCCCGCTGAAGATGGCGAATGTCGACAAGGCCGAGATCGACCGCAAGGTCGAGGAGGCCGCCCGCATCCTCAATCTCGGCGACTATCTCGACCGCAAGCCCCGCGCCCTTTCCGGCGGCCAGCGCCAGCGCGTCGCGATCGGCCGGGCGATCGTCCGCTCGCCCCGCTGCTTCCTCTTCGACGAGCCGCTATCCAATCTCGATGCGGCGCTGCGCGTCGCCATGCGCCTCGAAATCACCGAACTCCACCACAAGCTCGGTGCCACGTCGATCTACGTCACGCACGACCAGGTCGAGGCGATGACCATGGCCGACAAGATCGTCGTGCTCAACAAGGGCCGCATCGAGCAGGTCGGCTCTCCGCTCGATCTCTACCGCCGCCCCGCCAACATCTTCGTCGCCGGCTTCATCGGCTCTCCGAAAATGAACCTCATTTCGGGCCGGACGGCGACCGACGAAGGCGCCCATACGGTCGGCATCCGTCCGGAACACCTCACGCTTTCGACCGAAACAGGCCGCTGGAAGGGCAAGGTCACGGTGGCCGAACATCTCGGCTCCGACACCTTCCTCCATGTCGAAGTTCCGGGCATCGGTACGCTCACGACCCGCACCGGCGGCGATGTGCCGGTCCGCCATGGTGACGAGGTCTTCGTCACCCCCGAGCCCGGCCATCTCCACAAGTTCGACGCGAAGGGACTCGCCCTATGACGGGACGACTTCAAGGCAAATCGGCGCTGATCACCGGTTCGGCACGCGGCATCGGCCGCGCCTTCGCGGAAGCCTATGTCCGCGAAGGGGCAACGGTCGCGATTGCCGACATCGATCTCGATCGGGCGACGCGCACCGCCGAAGAGATTGGCCCCGCGGCCTATGCCGTTCGTCTCGACGTCACCGACCAGGCCTCCATCGATGCCGCGGTGAAGGCCGTCGAGGAACGCACCGGCGGGCTCGACATTCTCGTCAACAACGCCGCCCTCTTCGACCTCGCGCCGATCGTTGAGATCAGCCGGGAGAGCTTCGACCGGCTCTTCTCGATCAATGTCGCAGGTACGCTCTTCATGCTGCAGGCCGCGGCGAAGTCGATGATCGCGAAGGGCAAGGGCGGCAAGATCATCAACATGGCGAGCCAGGCGGGCCGTCGCGGCGAGGCGCTCGTGGCCGTCTATTGCGCCAGTAAGGCAGCGGTCATCTCGCTCACGCAGTCGGCCGGGCTCGACCTCGTCAGGCACGGCATCAATGTCAATGCGATCGCCCCCGGCGTGGTCGACGGCGAGCACTGGGACGGCGTCGACGCGCTCTTTGCGAAATACGAGAACCGCCCGCTCGGCGAGAAGAAGAAGCTGGTCGGGGAAGCCGTGCCTTTCGGACGGATGGGACGCGCCGATGACCTGACCGGCATGGCGATCTTCCTCGCCACGCCAGAGGCCGACTACATCGTCGCCCAGACCTACAATGTCGACGGTGGCAACTGGATGAGCTGAGCGATCGGCCGGCACGACAATTCGAGGACCTCCCCATGACCTTCAAACTCTCGCTCGCCAACCTGCCCGCCATTGCCGCGAGGGCCTCCGTTCCCGCCTATGACAGGGCGAGCCTCAAGGCCGGCATCCTGCATTTCGGGGTGGGCAATTTTCACCGCGCCCACATGGCCGTCTATCTGCACGAGCTCTTCAATCGCGGACGCGATCTCGACTGGGCGATCATCGGCGCCGGCGTGATGCCGTCGGACCAGAAAATGCGGGACACTTTGAAGGCGCAGGACTATTTGACCACCGTCGTCGAACAGGATGTCGCCCGTTCGGCCGCCACCGTCACCGGCCCGATGGTCGACATCATCACGGCGCCCGACTTTGAGCGGATTATCGCGACGCTCGCCGATCCGGCGATCCGTATCGTCTCGATGACGATCACCGAGGGCGGCTACTTCATCGACCCCGCGACCGGCAGGTTCGACCCCACCCATCCTGCGATCGTCGCCGATGCTGCCGATCCCGACCATCCGAAGACCGTGTTCGGCCTCATCATCGCCGGGCTGAAAGCCCGCCGTGCGGCAGCTCTCCCGCCATTCACCGTCATGTGCTGTGACAACATTCCCGGCAATGGCGAGGTGACGGAGGCGACCGTCTGCGGGCTCGCCGAGCTCTCCGATCCCGCCTTTGCCCACTGGATCCACGAAAACGTCGCCTTCCCCAATGCAATGGTCGACCGGATCACGCCGGCGACCGGCGAGCGGGAGATTGCGATCGCCCGCGACACCTACGGTATCGAGGACGGCTGGCCGGTCTTCTGCGAGGAGTTCAAGCAGTGGGTGCTGGAGGACAAATTCCCGCTCGGGCGCCCGGCGCTCGACGAGGTGGGTGTCACCTTCGTGCCGGATGTCGCCCCTTACGAGCTGATGAAGCTTCGCATCCTGAACGGCGGACACGCGGCGATCGCCTATCCGGCCGCGCTCATGGACATCCATTACGTCCACGAGGCGATGGAAAATCCGCTGATCCGCGGATTCCTCGCAAAGCTCGAGAACGAGGAGATCATCCCGGTCGTACCCCCGGTACCGGGCACCAGCCTTGCGGAGTACTACGCGCTGATCGAGCGCCGCTTCGCCAATCCGAAGATCGGCGACACGATCCCGCGGCTCGCCCAGGATGGATCGAACCGCCAGCCGAAATTCATTCTGCCTTCGACCGCCGACCGGCTGGCGAAGGGGCTCGATGTCGTCGGGCTCGCCCTCGTCTCGGCGCTCTGGTGCCGATATTTCGAGGGTTTGTCCGACAGCGGCAAGGCGGTCGCCTTCAACGATGTCAATGCCGAGCGGCTTCAGAAGGCAGCCCTCGCGTCGCGGCAGGACCCGAAAGCCTTCCTCGCGCTCGGCGACATCTTCGGCGGTGTCGGGACGAATCCGCGTTTCGTGCTGCGCTTCACCGGCGCGCTTGCCAGCCTCCGGGAAAACGGAACCGCTGCAACCCTCCAGAAATATCTCGACGGTAAGCTCGCCTGAAACGAAAGAGGAGACCCGATGGCCCCGGAAAAGAGGCTCGTCATCTTCGATTGCGACGGCGTTCTCGTCGACAGCGAGCCGATTTCAATCGAGGTGCTCGTCGCCTCCTTCGCACGCGCCGGCGTGTTGATCGACGAGGCCGGCGCCTATCGCCGCTTTCTCGGGCGGAGCCTCTCGACCGTGATCGCCGCCGCCCGCGAGGAGTTCGGGCTCGACATGGACGAGGCCTTCTTGGAACGCCTGCGCCAGGACCTCTTTGCCCGCTTCCGGGCTGATCTTCGCCCGATCCCCGGTATCATCGAGGCACTGGAGGCACTGGAAGCCCACGGCATCGGCTGGTGCGTCGCCTCCTCGAGCCACATGGAGCGCATCCGGCTGTCGCTCACCGTCACCGGGCTGATCGACCGCTTCGACCCGAACATCTTCAGTGCGGCGATGGTCGCCCGCGGCAAGCCTGCTCCCGACCTTTTCCTCCATGCCGCCGAGCGGATGGGCCGCACGTCCTCTGACTGCATCGTCATCGAGGACAGCCCGGCGGGCATTGAGGCGGCCAAGGCGGCCGGCATGACGGTCTTTGCCTTCACCGGCGGATCGCACACGCATTTCGCATCTCACCGCGCCGCTCTCGACGCCCTGGCACCCGACGCGACGTTTGACGCCATGGCCGATTTGATCCACCTTGTCGCAAAAGAATAGGGACGGAAGCGGGCCAGAATGCGCGATCACGTGATTGCGGTCGATGTGGGGACCGCCAGTGCACGGGCCGGCGTCTTCGATGCTGCGGGAAACCTGCTGGCGCGGTGCGAACATCCGATCCTGCTCCGCCGACCGGGCGCCGAGCGCGGCGAACACGATTCCGAGGACATCTGGCAGGCAAGCTGCAAGGCCGTGCGCGAGGCGCTCGCCGCCTCCGGCATAGCGGCCGGACAGGTCGCGGCGCTCGGCTTCGACGCCACCTGCTCGCTGGTGCTGCGCGCGGAAAACGGTTCGAAGATCGCTCTCGCCGAGGAAGACGGCACCACCTTCGACACGATGTCCTGGCTCGATCACAGGGCGTCGGCCGAGGCGGAGGAATGCACCCGGACCGGCCATCCGGTGCTCGCCCATTGCGGCGAGGTCATGTCCCCCGAGATGCAGCTTCCGAAGCTGATGTGGCTGAAACGGCAGAGGCCCGATCTCTGGGCGGCGGCGGGGCTCTTCTTCGACCTCGCGGACTTCCTTACATGGCGTGCAACCGGTTCGACCGGCCGCTCGCTCTGTACTCTCACGGCGAAATGGAACTACCTCGCCCATGAGGGCAACGGCTGGCAGCCGGACTTCCTCTCGGCGATCGGCCTCGATGATCTGATTGTCCGCGGCGGACTGCCGGAATACGGCTTTGCCGTCGGCCGTCCGGTCGGGGTACTGTCACCTTGGGCCGCCACGGAAATGGGCGTCTACCCCGGCATCCCGGTCGCGGCCGGCATGGTGGATGCCTATGCCGGAGCCCTCGGTGTTCTCGGTCCGGTGGCGGCGGATTCCGGCGAGTTTTCGCGACAGGCCGCGCTGATCGCCGGCACGTCGAGCTGCCTTGTCGGCTTTGCGCCGGCGCCGCTGTTCGGGCGGAGCATTTGGGGTCCCTATTTCGAGGCAATCTTCCCGGGCCAGTGGCTGATCGAGGCGGGGCAGTCGGCGACCGGCGGGCTCCTCGGGCACCTGCTGCTCTCCCATGCTCAAGGAGGCGGAGCAACGGCTGCGGCACACCAGCGAGTGATCGGGCGGATCATGGAGATGCGGGCGGAGGAAGGTGCTGCCTTCGGCGAGCGGATCAGCATTCTTCCCGACTTTCACGGCAACCGATCGCCCTTTGCAGACGACCGGCTGACGGGAACGATCGCCGGGCTCACCCTCGATGCGTCTTTCGATGGGCTTTGCAGGATCTACTGGCGTGCCTGTGTCGCGATCGCTCTCGGCCTGCGCCAGGTGCTAGAGAGACTGCGGACGAGCGGCTTCCAGCCGGAACGTCTGCATCTGACCGGCGGGCATGTCAGAAACCCGCTTCTCGTCGAACTCTACGCTGACGTTACCCGCCTCGAGATCGCGGTTACCGAAAGCGAGGACGCCGTCCTCCTCGGGACGGCGATGAATGCCGCGGCGGCCGGAGGTCTGTTCGCGACGCTGCCGGATGCGGGCGCTGCGATGGCCCGTCCCTTCACGGCGCTTCGTCCCAACCCCGCAACCCGCACGCTCTACGATCGGGACTTCGCCCGATTCTGCGCCATGCAACGGCACCGCGCCGAACTCGATGCGCTCTGAGACGTGTCGGGCACGAGGCGCTTCAGCTCACCGGTATTTTGGTGGACGTGCCACGGCGTTCATCGAAAGCTCATGATGGGTTGCGAACTGACCGAGCGCCTTCATCAGCTTGCGCGCCTCTGACTTGTCGATACCGTTGCGCCGGCAATAGTCGGAAACGTCATAGACTGGCTTCTTGCCGGGTTCGCGCACCTGGCGATTGTCAACGTGATGGGTCATCTGCTCCTCCCGCATATGAAGGTTAAACGACACTGGCTCACGAAAGGTCCGAGCTATTTTAGCGTAGCCTGAAATTGCAGGGAGGACAATCTCGGGAAACCACCTGGCACCGGGCCTGAGCCGTCCGCGAGGAACCTTGCGCGGGTATTCCGGGTTCAGTCATCGCCCTCGCCCGGCCACCACACGCCGGCGAAGCGACGCGGAACGGCGGAACCGGCAGGAGGATGGCCATGAACTTCCAGGGAAAGACTGTTCTGGTGACTGGTGCGGGCTCCGGTATCGGCCGGGCGACAGGGGTGCAATTCGCCGCGCTCGGGGCATCCGTCGGCCTCCTCGGCCGGACCAGGGACGAGCTCGAGGACGTGCAGGAGGAAATCGAACGAGGTGGCGGGCGTGCGGCGGTGCTCGTCGCCGACGTTTCGGACGAGGACCAGATGCGCGCGGCGGTGCGGGATCTCGTCGAGCGGTTCGGGCCACCGGACGTGGTCGTTGCCAATGCCGGCATCAACGGCGTCTGGGCTCCGATCGACGAACTGCAACCGCCGGAATTCGACCGCACGATCGCCGTAAACCTCCGAGGAACCTATCTGACCCTGCATTTCTGCGTGCCGCATATGAAGGCGAACGGTGGCGGCGCGATCGTCGTGGTTTCCTCGATCAACGGCACACGCACTTTCAGCTCGCCGGGTGCCTCGGCCTATACCGCCACCAAGGCGGCCCAGGTCGCCATCGTCCAGCAGACGGCGCTCGAGCTTGCGCGCCATCACATCCGGGTGAACGTCGTCTGCCCCGGCGCCATTGCGACCAGCATCGAGGAGAACACCTCGATACGCCATCCGGAAGAGACCGCATTTCCCGTCGAATATCCCGAGGGCAAGGTGCCGCTGAGCGAAGGCCGGCCGGGCACCAGCGGAGACGTCGCTGACGCGATCATCTTCCTGTCGTCGGACAGGGCGCGCCACATCACCGGCACGCCGCTCTGGATCGACGGGGCACAGGGCCTCTTGCTGTGAGCTTGGCCATTGCACAACGTCCGCGTCGCCGGGCACCCTTCTCAGGACTGGCGCGATATCCGAGCGTCCGCTCGGTCATGGCCATTTCTGCGCACCATGGAGAAGGCGAAGCACCTCGACGCGCCTCGCTCTCGCCCGCACGCGGTAGACAAGAATGAAAGACGTGCGGCTTATGACCAGTTCGCGCGTTCCGCGTCGGCGTCCGGCCCGTCCGATCTCCGGATGATCTGCCAGTATGTCGCTCTGCTGTTCAATCTCCCGGAGTTGGCCGAGTGCGGCGCTGGGATTTTGCTCCGCGATGTAGTCTATGGCGTGAGCGAGCCCGGCCTGTGCCTTCGGCAACCAGACGATGTTCACGCGTTATCGCCGTTGATCCGCGCCAGCAGTCTAGCCCGCTGGCGAGCAATGCCCTGTCTGACTTCTTCATGAGACACCCATTCGGTATTCGGGTCGTCGGCTTCACTTATCGCTTCCTCGACCTGCGCACGAAACCACTGGTCGTGACCCGCCGCCTCGTGTGCGCGACGCATTGCTTCGGCCCTATCCGGCCGCAACCTTCCGCCCTCGACCGCATAGTCAGCTGCGTCGACGTCGAAGCGTTCAATTCCTAAATCTTGAAGATAGGAAACGAGGGTCTCCATACGCCGAAAAATACGCACCTGTCGGCTGCGCTGTGCGGCTAGCGCACGCTCCGCCGCGCCGTATTTCACCCTCAGCGACCAGCCGCCTGGTTGCCCGACAACATGCGCGGTGCGGACTGCTCCTGCCGCAACCAATTCGGCCAGCATTCCGTGGTCTATAGTCTCTGCTGCCATGTTTCGAATTCCTGCAATTAACTGTTCTTAGTCTATGCATTTTATTATAATTTGCAAGTCGAGAGAGCAGCGACAGAGGTCCGTGTCGATTGCGCATCGTGATGGCCGCGATAACTGGCCGCAGCTTGGCATATGCGGGCCCGCGCCAGGCGCCTCGGCTCGGTCAAGGAACCTATGCCTGGCCCGCGTCAAGATAGACCCTCGCCTCGAACCCGTCCTCCCGGCCGCTCGCCGGCGAGAGCAGTTCGAGCCGCGCGCCGGCGCCGGCGGAAATCGATTCCGCGATCGCCAGCCCGAGCCCCGTTCCGTCGGTGGAGGTCTCGCCACGCGCGAAACGCCGCGTCAGCGTCTTCAGCACTTCCGGGGCGACCGACGACCCGGCATTGCTGACGGAAAACACCCGTTCCGACGTCAGCGACACCGCGACGCGAGTTCCGGCGGGGGCGTGTTTCAGGCCGTTTTCGATGAGGTTGCGTGCAAGGATCGCGAAGACATCCGCATCCATGCGCGACATCACCGGCTCCTTCGGCAAACTGAGATCGAGCCGGTCGGCGGTCGCCGCCGTCCGCGTGAAATCGTTGGCGACGAGCGAGAGGATGGGCACCAGGTTGTGGGGCTTGGCGGCGATAAGGCCGCCGCCCTCCGCCTTGGCGAGCTGCATCAGCTTCTCCCCGAGGCGCGCGAGCGAGTGCAACGCCCCTTCGATGTCCCGCGCGCGGTCCTGCAACGGGCCGCGCGGCGCCTCGGCCACGAGCCGCTGGGTCTGTGCGAGTGCGGCGGCGATCGGCGTGCGCAATTCGTGTGCGCTGTTTGCGGTAAAGGTCCGCTCCGCCTCGAGCGCCCGCCGCAACCGCTCCATCAGCCGGTTGACGCCGTCCGCGATGGGAGTGATCTCGCGCGGCAGCGAGGCCGTGTCGACGGGGGTTAGATCGCCGCTGCCGCGCCGTTCGATCTGGTCGCCGAAGACATGAACGGGCCGCATGCTGCGCCGGACCAGCCACCATACGCCGACGAAGCTTGCCGGAATCAGGGCGCCGAGCGGCAGGGCGAGCGCCATGGCCGCATCGAGCGTCGCCTTGCGCCGGTCGCCGAGCGGCTCGGCGATGGTGATGGTGACGGTACCGCGCACCGCGGCTTCGGAGTAGAGGCGGTGCGTCTCGGTGGTCGCGAAGCCGGTCTTCTCGAAGGGCGGGAAGATCGCGAGCTCCGCGTCGTGGGAGCGCATCAGGACGTTGCCCTTCTCGTCGCGCACGACGTAGTTCAGGTGTTCGTCGTGCTTGCGGATCGTGAGAATGCGCTGCGGCGGGCGTTCCTCGCCCTGGCTGATGATATCGATCACCGCGAGCGGCAGGATCCGCTGGGCGGTTTCCTGCATTGCGCTGTCGAAAACCTCGTCGAGCTCCGCACGCACGATGAGCGCGGCCGCCGCCGTCGCCGCGATCCACATCACACTCACGCCGATCGCGAGTCCGAGCGAGAGATGCCGTTGAAGGCTCGCCCTCTTCCTCATGACTGACGCAACCGGTAGCCCATGCCGCGCACGGTCTCGATCACGTCATGCCCGAGCTTGCGCCGCAGACGGCTCACATAGACCTCGATCGCATTGCTTTCGATCTCGTCGTCGAAGGAATAGAGACGCTCCTCGAGCTGCGGCTTGGAGAGCAGCATGCCGGGATGCTGGAGGAAGGCCTCGAAGAGCACCCACTCGCGGGCCGTCAGCGGCACGGGCTTGCCGTTGCGGGTCACGCTGCGGGCGGCGAGATCCACTTGCAGCTCACCGATGGTGACGAGCGGATTGGGGTTTCCAGTATAGCGGCGCGCCACCGCCTTCACGCGCGCCGAGAGCTCGCTGAGGTCGAAGGGTTTCACCAGATAGTCGTCGGCGCCGGCATCCAGTCCTTCAATACGGTCCGAAATCTGGTCGAGTGCGGTCAGGATGATGACCGGCGTCACGTCGCCCCCGCCCCGCCGTGCGCGCAGGAAGGGAATGCCCCGGCCGTCCGGCAGCATCAGGTCGAGCAGGATGAGGTCGTAGCCGGTCGTGCGCAGGTAGTCCTCCGCGAGATCGAGGCGCCGCGCCCAGTCGACGACATGTCCGTCCGCGGCAATCTGGTCGCGCACAGCAGCCCCCAACCCACCATCATCCTCCACCAGCAGCACGCGCACGATTCCCGGCCCTTTTCCATCTTGATATTTACATGAACGCGCTATCAGCCAAAGCTGACAACAAGCTGAAAGAAAATCTTTCCGCCTTTCAGGTCGCTGTCAGGATCACCATGCATGGTCCAGCCAGACAATAGTCAGAGGACACCGAGAATGAAATATCAAGCCCTTGCAGCCGCCCTGCTCTATGCCGGTCTCGGCGGCATCGCGCTCGCAGACGACGACTGCGATGTGCCCATGGCCGACTGGCAGCCGCGCAACGTCATCCAGAAGATGGCGGAAGAGCGCGGCTGGACCGTTCGCAAGATCCGCACCGACGACGGTTGCTACCAGATCTTCGCAACTGACGCTTCCGGCCGGCAGATCGAGGTGAAGGTCAATCCCTCGACGCTGGAAATCGTGGAAATGGAAGACGAGAGCTTCCGCGACCACAAACGCGAGCGCCATGACGGCGATCGCGAAGAAGAGGACGACGATCACGATAACCGGCGCGGAACGGCAGCCAGTGACGTCGCTCCGATGCCGATCAAGGCGACGCCCCCGGCGAACGGGCTCTTCAAGAACGGCGCAAGACCGAAGGTCATCATCCAGTAACGAACCCGCTTCCTATGCGACGTCTTCGGCCGGCGGGCCACTTCGGTGGCCCGCGGTACGGGTGCCCCTGCCCGCGGCTATCCGACGCCAATAGCAACTTTACGATCCATCATTGGAGACAGGACATGAACAAGATTGCATCTGCGCTCGCGCTCGCCACCGTCGTCGCGGCTCCCGCCATGGCGGAGGCCCGCCAGGTCACCTTCAAGACCCAACTCGCCAATTACGGCGGCGACGGCGCCTATGTCGTCATCTACGTGACCGACGCCTCCGGGCAATATGCCGGCACGCTGTGGATGGCCGGCGGCAAGTCCAAATACTACCGCCACCTGACCGACTGGCGCCGGCTGAGCGGCGGCAACCGCTCCGAGATCGACGGCATCACCGGCGCGAGCGTCGGCAGCGGCCAGACGCTCGGGATCACGCTCGATCTCGCCGACACGCTGATCGATGCCGGCTACGAGATCCACATCGACACTGCCGTCGAGGACATGCGCGAAAATCCCTCCGACGTGACCGTACCGCTGACCTCAGCCGGAGCCGGCAAGCCCGTCAAGGGCCGCGGCTACGTGAAAGCCTTCACCTACGACATGTAACAGACTGGAAGTCCCGCAATGCTCCGCCACCTCCATTCCCTTCCGGGCCTGATCGTCACCCTCCTCGTCACCGTCATCGCGGCGACAGGCGCGATGCTGGCCGTCCTTCCCGCATGGGAGCAAGCCCGGTCTGCCGGCGCACCGGCCGGGATCAGCGTCGCCGGTCTCGCCGAGGCGGTGGCGGAGAAATATCCGGGCGTCGAGCGCATCGAACGCAAGCCCTCCGGCGCGGTCGTCGTCTATTATTTCAATGGCGATGTCCCGGGCGCCGATGTCGTCGACCCGAAGACCGGCGACAAGATCGGGCCCTACGCGCCGTCGGATTTCGCGCGGACCGTGACCCAGCTGCACCGCAGCTTCTTTGCCGGCAATGCCGGCCGCGTGGCCGCCGGCGTCGGTGCCGCGGCGATGCTCCTCCTGAGCCTCACCGGCATCATGCTTCTTGCAAGCCGCCTCGGCGGCTGGCGCAAGCTCTTTTCCCCGATCCGCGGCGACGGCATCCGGCGCTGGCATGCCGAGCTCGGCCGCCTCGCCCTCCCCGGCCTCGCCGTGTCGGCCCTGACCGGCCTCTATATGTCGCTCGCGACCTTCGGCATGATCCCCGACGGTTCCGACGCGGAACCGGATTTCCCCGACGCCGTCGCCGGCGCGCAAGCCATGGCGATCGGCGACATCGCACCCTTCAAGGCGACCAGCATCGCCGATCTGCGGGAGCTGCGCTTTCCCTATCAGGGAGACCTGAACGACGCCTTCACGCTGACGACGTCCGCCGGCAAGGGCTATGTCGACCAGGCGACCGGCGAACTCCTGAACTACATGCCGAACGGCATGGTGAAGACTGTCTCCGAGACCATTTTCATGCTGCACACGGGTCAGGGCCTGTGGTGGTTCGCCCTGCTCCTCGGCCCCTCGGCGCTCGCCGTTCCCTTCTTCGCCGCGACGGGCGTTCTGATCTGGTGGCGGCGGCGTGCCGCAAGCCCGAAGATCGCCCATAATCACAGCGCACAGTCGGCCGATACGGTGATCCTGGTCGGCAGCGAGGGCAACACCACCTGGGGCTTCGCCAAGACCCTGCACGAGGCGCTCACCGCCGCCGGCCACAAGGTCCACACCGGCGCGATGAACGACCTTGCCAAGACCTACAAACACGCAGAGCGGATGTTCGTTCTCGCCGCCACCTATGGCGATGGTGCAGCACCCGCCTCGGCCCGCCAGTTCCTCGACAAGCTCGAGGCGATCCCGACGGCTCCGGCGTTTCCCGTCGCCGTTCTCGGCTTCGGCGACCGCCAGTTCCCCAGCTTCTGCGGTTTCGCCCGCGCGGTCGAGGAAGCGCTCGTCGCCAAAGGCTGGCGTCAGCTTGCGCCGTTCGCCACGATCGATCGCCAGTCGGCGCAGGAATTCGCCCGCTGGGGCGAGGAGATCGGCCAGCGCGTCGGCACCCCGCTCTCGCTCGTCCATGTCGCCGCCCGCCCGAAGACGGCGCGCCTGATGCTCGTCGACCGTATCGACTACGGCACCGAAGTGCAGGCACCGACATCCGTTCTCCGCTTTGCCGCAGCCGAGGGAAAGAGAAAAGGGCTTCTCGCCCGCCTCCTCCGCCCGTCTCTGCCGCGCTTCCATGCCGGCGACCTGGTCGGCATCCTCCCGCCCGGAAGCGATCTGCCGCGCTTCTATTCGCTCGCGAGTTCGGCGCGGGACGGCGTCTTGGAGATCTGCGTGCGCAAGCAGCCCGGCGGCCTCTGCTCCGGCTACCTGCATGGCCTGAGGCCCGGCGATGCCATCGAAGCCTTCGTCAAGCCGAACCCCGCCTTCCGCCCGCGCCGCGGCAAGGAGCCGCTGATCCTGATCGGCGCCGGCACCGGCATCGGTCCGCTGACCGGCTTCATCCGCAACAACAGCGGCCGGCGTCCAATCCACCTCTACTTCGGCGGACGCAACCCGAATTCCGACTTCCTCTACCGCGAGGATCTGCGGGCCTGGCTCACCGACCGCCGTCTCTCCGGTGTCCGGACCGCCTTCTCCCGCAGCGAGGAGCGCGCCTATGTCCAGCACAAGCTCGCGGCAGATGCCGACGTGCTGCGCCACATGATCTCCCGCGGTGCGCAGGTCATGGTCTGTGGCGGTCGCGACATGGCCCAGGGTGTCGTCGTGGCGCTGGAAAAGGTACTCCACCCCCTCGGACTCGATGTCGGGACCCTCAAGGAGCAAGGCCTCTATGTCGAAGATGTCTACTGACACGGTCGCGGCGAACGCACCGCGCCGCCATGTCCTGAACGGCACGACCATGGGAACGCGGTATTCGGCGATCTTCTACGGTCCGGACCGCATTGACCCGGCCTTGCCCGCATCGCTGTTTTCGGCGGTCGATGCCGTCGACCGGCAAATGTCGAACTGGAAGTCGGACTCCGACCTCTCGCGCCTCAACCGCGCAGCGGTCGGCGAATGGGTCGAGGTGCCGTCCGAGATGTTCGAGGTCCTGAAGATGGCGCTGCATATCGGCAAGCTCTCCGGCGGCGCCTTCGACATCGGCGTCGGCGACGCCGTCAACGCCTGGGGCTTCGGCCCCGACGGACGGCAGGCAACCGATGCGGTCTCGGCACCAGCCTCCGGCCAGCGGCCGGACGTCGGCGAGGTACTGGAGCTCGATGCCGCTGGCTCGCGTGTGCGCAAGCTCGTGCCGGCCACGCTCGATCTCTGCGGTATCGCCAAGGGCTTCTGCGTCGACGAGATGGCGCGCTGCCTCGATCGCTTCGGTATCACCTCCTATCTCGTCGGCATCGACGGCGAGATGCGGGCGCGCGGCGAAAAGCCGGGGCGCGAATCCTGGTCGGTCGCCGTCGAACGGCCCGACCGGCAAAACCGCGATATCCTCGGCGTGATGACGCTGGAAAATGGCGCGATAGCGACCTCAGGCGACTACCGTCACTTCGCCGAGGTGAACGGCGAGACGGTCTCGCACACCATCGATCCGTCGAAGGGCCGGCCGGTGACGAGCCCCGTTGCCTCCGTCACCGTGCTCGCCCGCACCTGCATGGAAGCCGATGCGCTGGCGACTGCGCTGATGGTGCTCGGCGAGAAGAAGGGCGTCGCATTCGCCCTTTCCCGTCAGCTCGACGCACTCTTCGTGCTGCGCAAGGACGGCAAACTCTCCGAGATCGGCCTCGGCCGTTTCGGCGGCGCCTGACGAAAGAAGACCACCGGCCTCAGCCGGCCGTCTCATAGGTGCCCATCAGGCTCGCCTCGGCGAGCGCGTGCTTCTTGGCCTCCCGCCAGAGATCGCCGACCTTCACGGTGCTCAACGGCGAGAGCGTCGGGATGTCGAGCGCTGCCAGCCGGAAGAAATAGCGATGGACACCGTGGCCTGCCGGCGGCTGCGGCCCGTCATAGCGGGCATGGCCGAAGTCGTTGGCGACGAAGCGCGGCCTGCCGCCGGGTGCGGTGTCGGCGCTCTCCTGCAGGGAAACCCAGTCAGCCGGAATGTTGAACATGCCAAGATGATGGAAGGTGCCGCTCGGGGCATCCGGGTCTTCGATGATCAGTACAAAGCCGCGCGTTCCTTCCGGCACCCCGCTCCATTTCAGCGGCGGCATGATGTTTTCGCCGCGGCGGGCATGTTTGTCGGGGATTCTCTCGCCGTCGGCAAAGGCAGGACTGATCAGGGTGAGAGGCATACGGACACTCCTTTCCACTGGTTGCGCGGCACGGCGGTCCGCTCGGGGCGGACGAGCGACCGTCGGTACCCATCCGGCCGAACAACGAGCGTCCGGCCATGTTCCCGCTATTGGAAGCCGGTCCTGGGCTCTTCAGCCACCGCGACCGATCTGGCGGGCGAGGTCGTGAAAGCTCGGCACCTCCCCGCGCGCGGTGCATTTGCTTGCGAGAAGTAGAAAATGGATCGGAAACGCGATCGCCTTGCGGCGAGATTCGGTATCCCCGTCGACATGGCTTCCGGCGACGGCGGTGCGTTCCGCCTTGGTCAGTGCTTCGTGCAGCTCATCGCGTTCGACCAGCCCCTTTTCGACCAAGAGGTCGCAAAGCGCCGACAAGGCGAGATAAAGGCCTTCGAGTTGTGGATTGGCGGTGTTCATCCTGTTTCCCCTTCGGTCCTGGCGACGGGCGGCGACCGGTCCCGTCAATCCTGAAAGACAGACGACAAATGCGGCTCCGGTTCTTCCGGTTCCGCCGCAGCCGGTGCCTTCTGCGGCCGCGGAACAATGGCCCGCAGCGTCTGTTCGGTCCGCGGAAGGAGAACTATATCATGAAAACACCAACTCTGATCTTCGCATTGCTTCTGTGCGGCAACGCCGCGCTGGCCCAGGACAACACCGTCGAGCAGTCGACCGAGACCTTCGTATCCAAGGCGGCCACGGCCAACCTCTTCGAGGTCGAGGCCGGCAAGCTTGCGCTCCAACGCGGCAAGGATCCGAAGGCACAGGAATTCGCCCAGCAGATGGTCACCGACCACCAGGCGGCGGGTTCGAAACTGCAGGAGGTCGCGACCGCCGACGGCGTCACGCTTCCACAGGAGCTCGACGACGAACACAAAAAGAAGCTCGACGCATTGAAAACGGCATCGGACGCCGACTTCGACCAGGCCTATCTCTCGACCCAACTGACCGGTCACCAGCAGACGGTAGCGCTCTTCGACGACTATGCGCAGCACGGTCCGAAGGGAGAGGTCCGCGATACCGCGGAAGCACTGCTGCCGACGTTGCGCATGCATCTGTCACACATCGAGGAGCTCACGGACAAGTAGCCGACGAAGACGGGCAGCGACCGGAGGTCGGCCTGCGCTCGGGCGACGGGGCATTCACCCGAAACGTAAGGCCGCCTCCAGTCGCCGGACGGAAGCCGGGGCCGAAGGTGGGGAAGGCCACCGGCTTCCGCTGGACCTCGTCTGCTTGGCAAGACGAGGCCAGTTCGCGACACGCCTAGTTGACGGTCGGCTCGCGCACGACACGCCAGTTCGGACGTCCGAGTTCGTACGGCCAGGGATGAACTTCCTTGTCGTTGAAGTAGACGACCGCCTCGAGCTTCGGGAACTCCGGACGCTTGACCGTCACATCCTGCATCCAAGAGCGCAGATAGCTGTCTCCGCCCTCATAGCCGAGCTCGGCGACCCAGACCGGCTTTCCATAGCCCTGGACGAGGTCGTAACCCTGCTGCAAGCGCTGCGTGAAGGACTGCGGGGCGCCGTATTCGCGTTCGTCATATCCCTCCAGCCCGAAGACGGAGAGCCCTACGTAGTCGGCATAGTCGTCACCCGGATAGTAGCTTTTCAGGTTGGGCAAGCCCTTCGGCGACCACATGAGTTTCGCCTGCGGCGCTTCCTTGCGGACGATGTCCATCATCCGGTGATAGGCGGTGAGATAGGACTGCGGGTCCCACCCGGCCCAGGAGAAGCGACCGGAGGTATCTTCCATTTCCTGTCCCCAGCGGACAATTACCGGACTCTTCATCTCTCCGATGATCGCGGCGATGGTGCGCATGTTGGTGTCATACTCGCCGTTGAGGATCTTGGTACGCAGCTGGCCAGAGGTCAGTCGCCAGTTGACGTCCCAGGACCACGGTTCGATGGTGATCAGCAGCGTGCGACCTCTCGCCAGCGCATAGCCGTCAGCCGCCCTCAGCGATTCGAGATCGACGTCTTCCCAGGGCAGGAAGAGGCCTTCGATGCCGAGATCCTTCTGTTCGGCGAAGTCGCCGTGGGGATCGTAGGCGCCGAAGGTCAGCCCATTGGGATGAACGATCGGCCGCTTGTCCATGATGGACTGCACGGCATTTCCTACCATCCCGCCGGCGTTCTGGGCCTGGCTTATCGGAACGGATGCGCCGACCAGCAGCAGCACCATGGCGGTTGCTGCGAGTGCTTTCTGTTTCAGCGTTTTCATCGTTTTGTCCTTTCTAACTCATTTCGTCGCGACGAGAGTCTTCTTCAGCCGGGCGGCCTTGGCCCCGACCATATCTGCCTCGACCAGCTTGTTGATTTCGTCGCTCGCCCGCAGCTTGGCGTGGCGGAAGACGTACCAGTGGCCGAACGGGTGGCGGCGCTGGTAGATGGTGTTGCCGACCTTGGCGTGGCCGAAGCAGGTGGCAGCGCGCCCGGCGCCGTCGGCAGCCGTCCACTTGGCGAAGATGCAGAGCTTGCCGTTGTCGTCGACGGCCCAGCGGCCTTCGCCGAAGGACGGCTTGTTCTTTTCGTTCGTCCACGCGACGAAGCCGTGACGCTTGCCGTTGAAGCGGCCGCCGCCGGTGTTCCAGACCCAGGTCTTGTCTCCGTAGATCTGGGTAAGTTCGCGTGCGGTCACCGGCTCGACCTTCATCTTCGGCGCGCGCTCGCCCGCCGACACGGCGAAAGGCGAGACGAGGCCGAGCAACAGACACGCGACCGTTGCGGTTTTGATGAATTCTTTCATTGCACCCTCCTTTGAACACGACACACGGAGCGGCATTGCCCGGTGCTACACATCGGATTTCTCGGCGCCGGCAGCGCGCACGGGTTCGAAGCCGTGCCAGCGGATGCGCAAGCGCGT
The DNA here is from genome assembly GCF_014126615.1 of Ciceribacter thiooxidans. Classification (NCBI taxonomy): domain Bacteria; kingdom Pseudomonadati; phylum Pseudomonadota; class Alphaproteobacteria; order Hyphomicrobiales; family Rhizobiaceae; genus Ciceribacter; species Ciceribacter thiooxidans. The sequence continues at coordinate 1,129,459 of NZ_CP059897.1, read as the reverse complement.
TACGGTTGACTTGCCGCCGAAGCCGGCCCCGGCGACGGTGAAACGGGTTTCCGTGAAGCTGACGACGTCCTGCCCGCTGGCAAGCGCCTCGATCGAGCCGACGCCGTGCCGGCCGAGCTCCGCACCGCCGACAAAGACGGCGAACACGGTGCTCGCGAGTGTCACGGCAAGCCCGCGGGAAACGGGGATGGCTGCAAGCCCGTTCTCGATTGCGTGGCGCACCACGACCATCAGTCCAAGCAGCGCGTAGAGCGCGACGTTGATCCCGACGAAGAGATAGAAGCCCGCGGCGGAATTCTGCTGTGGCGCAAGTGCGATCGCCGCTGCCGACGCTACCGTCAGCATGGCATACGGCGTAATGACACGGACCGGCAGCAGGGCGCGCTCCTGCTTTCCCTTCGGCGTGATGCGGAAATCGACGAAGCTCCTGGCGACCGCGTCGCGCACGGCGGCGATGACGCCCGCCAGCGACCACGGCCAGCGCAGAAGGATGAAGGCGATCCCCTCCCAGCCGAACAGTTTGGCGTCGTGCGGGCGGTAGGTCTCGGTCCGCCTCCAGAAGAAGGCGAGCACGATCAGCACCAGCGACAGCGGCGCGAAATGCAGCAGGAAGTCCGGGTAGCTGACGTTGACGAAGACGCGGCCATCGACGAGCGCGACGAGCGGCAGCAGGAACATCAGCGCCATCATGCCGGAGAAGAGCGGATACCAGAGCTGCGAGAACAGGAACTGGAATTTGAGCCGCAGCGGCAGGCTCCGGACGAGCGGCCTGGAGTATTGCAGCAGGATGGTGACAAGGCTTCGCGACCACTGGAATTCCTGGACGGCAAGGTCGGCAAAGGTCGCCGGCCCGTCGCCATGTGCGATCGCGTCGAGCGCATGCACGCCGCGCCAGCCAGAGGCATTCATCATCAGAGTGGTCGAATGGTCTTCGGCGAGTTCCGGGCCTAGGCCGCCGATCTCCTTCAGCGCGGCCGTGCGCACCGCATAGTGGGAGCCGATGCAGAGCGGCGCCCAGCCGTTGTTGTAACCGGCCTGCAGCGAGCCGTGCAGGCTGGCCTCGGCATAGAGGCGCCCGCGTGCCGCCCAGCTTTGCGCGGCATTGGCGTCGCAGATGCTCGGCGCCGAGACATAGCCGACCCGCGGATCGATGAAGGGGCGGATCACCTCCCGCAGGTAGGTGAGGTCGGGAACGTGGTCGGCATCGAACTGGGCGACGAAATCGTAGCCGTCATATCCGTACTGATCGTAGAAATAGGCGAGATTGCCCTCCTTGCAGCGCGTACGGCGCGGCCACTCGCTGCGGTGGTAAGCTTCGACGCCCTTGCGGGTCGAGATGCGGATTCCGTGTTCCGCGCACCAGCGTCGGGTTTCGTCGTCGGGATCCTCGTCGGCAAGCCAGACGTCGAAGGAAAGGCCCTCCTGTGCCAGCATGGCAAGCAGGGTCTTCTGGACGACGTCGAAGGGCTCGGAGGGCGCCTTGGTGGCGACCATCGCCACCCGCCCTTGCGGCAACGGCGCCGTCCGGCTCACCCGTCTGGCGCCGAGAAAGATGAAGATGAAATAGGCCGGCAGCAGCGTCACCCAGGCGACGACCAGAGTCACGACGAGCCAGGAGCCCCATCCGATTACATGGGCGGGATCGAGCCACCATGTCCAGAAGAAGCCGAGCGCGGCGAGCCAGGCGAGAATGCCCATCCAGTAGCCGAAGCGGCGTCGGCCGGAGAAGATCGGCTCCAGCATCGCGGACCCCCCAGGCGGCACCATCCCGGCTCTCGTCAGGCCCTCGATCATATCCGCGCCTCCAGGCCGAAACTCGGACAGGCGGTCCGTATGATCGTGTCGATATCGGAGAGCTGCGGCCGGAAGCCGAGGCGTTCGCTCGCACGGCCGGTCCCGGCAAAAAGGACCGGCGGATCGCCCGGACGGCGCGGTCCGTACTCGACCGGCACGTTGCGTCCGGTGATGCGGCCGATCGCCTCGATGATCTCGCCGACCGAGGTGCCCCGGCCGGAACCGAGGTTGAGGCGCAGCGTCTCTCCCCCGAAGAGCAGGTGATCCACCGCCGCGACATGGGCCTCGGCGAGATCGCTCACATGGATGAAGTCGCGCACGCAGGTGCCGTCGGCGGTCGGGTAGTCGCGGCCGAAGACCTCGAAATGCGGGAGACGTCCGACGGCCGCGAGCAGAGCCCGCGGGATGATGTGGGTTTCGGGCTCGTGGCGCTCGCAGAGCTCGCCGTCCGGGTCGGCGCCGGCGGCATTGAAGTAGCGGAGCGCGACGAAGCGGAGGCCGTGCGCGGCGGCGAAGTCCTCGAGCATCATCTCGAAGATGAGCTTCGTGCGACCGTAGGGATTGATCGGAACCTGCGGGCTTTCCTCGTCGATCGGGAGGCGCGCGGGCACGCCGTAGGTTGCGCAGCTGCTCGAGAAGACGATGTTCGTCAGGCCCATATCGAGTGCGGTCTCGAGCAGGGTGAGACCGCCTCCGACATTGTTTGCGTAGTATTTGCGCGGGTTCTCGACGGACTCGCCGACATAGGCATTGGCCGCGCAATGGACGATGCAGGCCGGGGCGAATTCCTCGATCGCCCGGCGCAGCGTTATGGCGTCGGCGACGTCGCCGAGCACCAGGGGGCCCCATCTGACCGCATCGGCATGACCGGTGGAGAGATTGTCGTAGACCACGGGCTGGTAGGCGGCCCTGAAGAGCGCCTTGCTGATATGGCTGCCGATGAAGCCAGCCCCTCCGGTGACGAGAACGGTGCGCGACATGTCAGACGGCCTCCATCGCCTTTCGGGCGTCCGCTTCGGTGCGCGAGAGCAGCGCGTCGAAGTAGCGGATCGTCTTGGCGAGCCCGGCCGTCAGCGGCACGCGCGGTGCCCAGCCGAGTTCTTCCGCCGCGCGGCTGATGTCGGGGCGCCGCTGCTTCGGATCATCGACGACGGCCGGCAGGTGAACGATCCGCGACCGCGATCCGGTGAGTTCACGCACCAGCTCCGCCAGATGGATGACCGGGATTTCCGCCGGATTGCCGAGATTGATCGGGCCGGTCGAGCGGCCGTCGGCGCGGGCGAACCGCATGAAGGCCTCGACGAGATCGTCGACATAGCAGAGCGAGCGTGTCTGCTGTCCGTCGCCGTAGACGGTCATGTCCTTGTTCTGCAGCGCCTGGACGATGAAGTTCGAGACCACCCGGCCGTCATCGAGACGCATGCGCGGGCCGTAGGTGTTGAAGATGCGGCCGACGCGGATGTCGACGCCGTATTTGCGGTGATAGTCGAAGAAGAGTGTCTCGGCGCAACGTTTGCCTTCGTCATAGCAGCCGCGCGGGCCGATCGGGTTGACGTTGCCGAGATAGCTCTCCCGCTGCGGATGCTGGAGTGGATCGCCATAGACCTCGGAAGTCGACGACTGCACGACGGTCGCGCCGGTGCGGCGTGCGAGATCTAGGGCATTGACCGCGCCGATGACGCTGGTGAGCAGCGTCCCGACCGGATCGCGCTGGTAGTCCGGCGGCGAAGCCGGCGAGGCGAAATTGAAGATCAGCGAGACGTCGAAATCATAAGGATTGCGCACGTCCTGCTCGACCATGCGGAAACGGCTGTCGCCGGTCAGGTGCGCAACGTTCTCGCGGCGGCCGGTCAGGAAGTTGTCGGCACAAATCACGGTGTCGCCGGCAGCGAGCAGGCGCTCGCAGAGATGAGACCCCAGGAAACCGGCCCCACCATTGACCAGGACGACCCGCGGAACGGCTCCGGAGGCCATGTCGAGCGCCGGAGAAATACTCGGAAACAATTTGCGCATTGCACATACTCCCACCGTCTGCGCTCTCGATGAGAGAGCAGCTTCAAAACAACATCTTTGGAAAGGAAAGGGATTGGCGGAACTCTGCAAGGTGAGCATCTGTCGCTCACGCAAAACTCTTCTGGCCACCTCTCGTTTCGTAGCAATTACGCGCTGCTTTTAATAAATCGTCAATCTTTTTTAAGAATAAAGTACGAATTGATTAGGGGTATTACTTAGGGGTTATACTTTGTCACTAACCCATCTAATCCCGACCACCCCCTGGCGACGTGGGGGGTTATCCACAGCCATTCCTAATATAGCCATATTTGGTAACCTTTGGATGGCATAGTTAGTTCGAAAGGGACATCATCAGCGTCGGAGGAATGAGGTGACGACGAATTTCTGGACCAGCCTGAAGCGCCGCAGCCGCGGCACAGGGCTCATTGCAACGGTGCTCGCGAGCGTGACCTTGCCGACATCCTGCGCCTTTGTGGCGGAAGATGAGGCCCCGCGCGCACCCCTGGCGCAGCGCGGAGTAACCCCCGGAGTAACGCCGGTGGTGAAGGCAAGCTATGGCTATGCTGAAACCGTTCCCATCGGGCGGACGGCCGAAATGCCGAGAAAACCTGCTCCGGCCAAGGCCCGGATGACCAGCTATCTCGGTTCCGCTCCCTATATCTGTTCGGCGAGCGGTTTCGGGCAGAAGTCTCGTTGCTTTACGCGATAGGAAGCTGATTTTCCGACTAGTTTTGTCGGGATGCGGCACCGGAACGGGCGGTTCCGAAGAAGTATGATGCGGCTTCCGTGCGGTTGCGGACCTTCATCTTCTTGTAGATGTTGCGAATGTGGACTTTCACGGTGTTTTCGGAGAGCCCGAGGCGATCGGCGATGATCTTGTTTTGCCTGCCGTCGCAGATGAGATCGAGGATCTGCACCTCCCGGGTGGTGAGAGCCGAGGTGTCGCCTGCCGCAGTCGCCTGATGGATAGGCTGGGCGCTGGCGACCAGCGGACCGTCGAAGGACACGCCGGCAGACTGGGGCTCGCTGCTCAGCAGATGCAGCAGCGCCGAAGGGAAATGTTCTCCCCCCTTCACCAGCAGGTCGACAGCCGCGACGAACACATCCAGCCGCAGATTGGCCGGCAAAATCCCCGAGATCTCGTGGGATTCTGCGAGCGTCGCGAGCTGGCACTCCAGCCGGCTGATCGATTCCACCACGATCCCGACCGATGTGTCCGCATTCCTGATCTTCAGGCGCTGCAGGACCGCCCTGATGTCGTCGACCGGAAGCCGATAGAGAAGGATCAGCGTCGCACAATTCTCGACATCCTTCGTGACCGGTTCGTCCCGCTCATGAATAACGACATCATAGGTCGGAAATTTCTTCGAAAGAACTTCCGCCAGACATTCGGACAGAAGGTCCTTCTTGGCTATCATGAGTATCGTCCGAGGACGAAGATCACTCTTTGGGATATGCGCGGAGTGAACTGCGCGCGTCTCCATTATCTGCATTTTCTTGCTCCCGCTTTACACAGAACTCGGAACTCGCGGGCTGTAGGGAAGGCGGACCGGCCCCTCAGCGCTCTTATATTAGAAATGAACAATAATATGAATCCTTCCTAAAGGAAACGACTATAATGGGTTATATATTCGTTGGAGCTAATCCCCTTGGGTGAGCCGAATACTGCATTCGAGGCCCCGTCTGATCTCGGCAGAGACAGCACAGCAACGAAATCCCCCAAAAGCGCAGGGGCGAATTATACCTCTTTCGACGGAAATTCGCCTGAAATAACCTAAAATGGGCTATCTTTCGCTCGACCGTGGGAAAGCAGAACGGTGGGGCTGCATCGGCCTTCCCCAGTAGTGCGCCCTGAATTTTTAGGGGATTATTGCTCAAACGGTCCGCCGAGGCAACGTTGCCGATTGTCTTGGGCGCTCCGGAAAAGCCGCGTTTACTGCCTCAGATCGGAACAAGAACCTCACCGGAGTCACGGCTGAGTTTCGGCCGGACCGGCCGCAATTGGAAATGAGCGAAATATTACCGGTTATACTTTGAAAGAACTCCGGCAAGACCGTCCGGTCCATGAACGCGACACGGCATCCCGCAACGGCCCCTCGGGTGCCGCGCAGCGCGGCCTCGGGCGCTGCCGGTTCGCCCAACCTCGGCATGGGTCGGCACGTCCGTCCCGCAATCTGGGCCGGACACGATCACATCCGCGTGAAGGAACAAGCCACCGCCGGGATTGTTTGAGGATCGCCGGGTCCGAGGCCGTGCAAGAGTACCGCCGTCCCGCCATCGAGGTGACTGCAGGAGGAATGATGACTTCAGGGACGAAACGCACGCGCACGGTCATCGGCCTTGCCATCGCCGCCCTCGCAGTGCTGGTTCTGGCCTGGCTTTTCGTCGGCGAGGAAAGTAACACGACCAGGAGCGACCAGGGTAGCTATCCTCCACACGCGATCGAGCAGTAGTTCCGTTCCGGTCCGCGGCACACCACTCCGCACTCCGCCGGTCTTCCGCCGCCAACGGGCAGCGGCGGCTGCCGCGTATCCGTCAAGACTCTCCCGCTCTTCGATGCAGTCTGCACCAGGCCGGGCGAAAAAGTTTTCGACACGAAGGAAACTTCCGTCACATCCCAGTGTTGTGGGATTGCCGGCGCGGATACGCAACGCCCGGTTCGATCCTCCCAGGGCCCCGTCGCCGCCAGGCGACGGGGCTTTGGCGTCGAGGAAAGAAACATCGTCGATGCGGCTCCGGGGCTGGAACTTTTGTCACACGCTTACATTATTCCTCGCATCCGGGGCACAGCGTCCGTCGTCTCGGCGGACATCCGGAGTATCCCCAAAACACAGCATCAGGTAGCCGACAAACATCGATCTTTGTCCGACGCGAACCGGAGAAGGCACGGGAACTCGCAATGAAGGTTCTGGCGGTAACCTCTGAGTTCTTCCCCTTCGCGAAAACCGGGGGGCTTGCGGATGTGACCGGTGCGTTACCGAAGGCGCTTTCCAATCTCGGCGTGTCCACCACGACCCTCATTCCCGGCTACACGACCGCTCTGGAGCGGCTGGCCGGCCTGCTCGTCCCCGTCGCCGAGATGACCCTTCTCAGCGAACCGGTCATGCTCAGGAGAGCGAGAACCGGAGCCGGAGAGATCCTCGTTCTCGATGCGCCGTCGCTGTTTCATCGTGCCGGCGGCCCTTACAGCGACGAGAACGGACAGGATTTCGGCGACAACTGGAAGCGGTTCGCGGTGCTGTCGCTCGCAGGCGCGGAAATCGCCCGCGGAGCCCTGCCCGGCGGGCGACCGGACGTCGTCCATGTCCACGACTGGCAGGCGGCACTGACGCCCGTCTACATGAGACACCGAGGCTGCAGCGTGCCGACGGTGCTCACAATCCACAACCTCGCCTTCCAGGGACAGTTCGATGCGAGCCTCCTGCCGTTCCTCGATCTGCCGGCCTCCCATTACCGCACCGAGCTCATGGAGTATTACGGTGGCATCAGCTACCTGAAGGGCGGCCTCGTCCACGCCGATGCGATCACCACCGTCAGCCCGACCTATGCCCGCGAAATCCTGACCGCGCGCTTCGGCATGGGGATGGAAGGCGTTCTGCGCACGCGGCGCAACGATCTCCTCGGAATCGTCAACGGGGTCGACGAGGAGGTGTGGGACCCGACGACCGATCCCTACCTTCCCTACAATTACGGGGCGACCAACCCGCGGCAAAAGGAGAAGAACAAGAAGATCTTGCTGCAGCGTCTCGGGCTCGACACCGATCCGGGACCGCTGTTCGGCGTCGTGAGCCGGCTCACCTGGCAGAAGGGTATGGACCTGCTCGCAGCCGCGGCGGACGATTTCCTGTCGAAAGGAGGAAAACTCGTCATCTGCGGCCGTGGCGACCGAGCCATTGAGCAGCAGCTGGAGGCGCTCGCGCACGCCCATCCCGGCCGGATGTCGGTCTATGTCGGGTACGAGGAGCATCTGGCGCATCTCATCCACGGCAGTGCGGACGCGATTATCCAGCCGTCGCGCTTCGAACCGTGCGGACTGACCCAACTCTATGCATTGCGTTATGGCTCCGTTCCAATCGTCTCCCGCACCGGCGGGCTCTCCGAAACGGTCATCGACGCCAATGTCGCGGCACTCTCCGCGCGGGTCGCGACCGGCTTCCAGTTCCACCCGGTCACCGTTGATGCGCTTCGCCATGCCCTCAGTCGTGCACTCCACGCCTACCACGACGGCAATCACTGGGCACGCCTGCGCGGCCAGGCGATGAAGGCCCGCTTCTCGTGGGATCGGAGCGCCAGGGAGTATGCATCGCTCTACGGACGGTTGTCGGGAGTGACCATCGGACAGTCGACGGAGGTCGGATTTACCGAGCCCTCGGCCGGCCGTCGTTCCGTTCGTCGGATGGTGCGCTGAGGCGGAACCTTTTCGACAGACGTGCTGTTACTGGCACACCAAAAGCGAAGGGGCAAAACATGGAGGGGCGGCACCAGAACGCGCGGCAGGCGAAGGCAGAGGCCTTTCCTGGCGACAAGCGTTCTTTTCGGAAAAGCTGGGGCGCGGAGATCATCTCACAAGGCGAGGTCCGCTTTCGTATCTGGGCACCGTCGTCGGCCGGCATGCGCCTCCGGATCGAAGGGCGTGACGACCGGCAGATGACGCCTGCCGGCGACGGCTGGTTCGAGCTCGTCGTGCATGGGGTCTACCCGGGAGCCCGCTATTCCTTCGTGCTCCCCGACCAAAAGACGGTGCCGGACCCGGCGTCGCGTGCCCAGGTTTCGGGAACCGAAAGTCCGTCGCTCGTCGTGGACCCCTTGGCCTATGCCTGGAAGAACAGTGGCTGGCGCGGCCGCCCGTGGCACGAGGCGGTGTTCTATGAATTGCACGTGGGAACGTTCACCGCCGAAGGGACTTTCAGGGCCGCAGCCGAACGACTGCAAGAACTCGCGGAACTCGGCATCACCGCCATCGAACTGATGCCGGTCGCCGCCTTCTACGGCGAGCGCGGCTGGGGCTATGACGGCGTGCTGCAATATGCGCCCCACACGGCCTACGGCGATCCGGACGACATGAAACACTTCATCGACACTGCCCACGGCCTCGGAATGATGGTGGTGCTCGACGTCGTCTACAATCACTTCGGCATCTACGGGAACTACCTCACCCATTACGCGCCGGACTTCTTCGATCCGGAGAGGGGGACCCCGTGGGGACCGGCACCCGACTTCGGCAGGCAGCCCACCCGCGATTTCGTGCTCGAGAACGCGCTCTACTGGCTGGAGGAATTCTTCATCGACGGCCTTCGCCTCGATGCCATCGACCATTTCGTCGACAAGCCGGGCAGGACGCCTCTGCTGACGGAACTCGGAACCCGCGTCGCGGCGAGCTTTCCCGGCCGCGAGATCCACCTGATCATAGAGGATGCCCGCAACGTCACCGGGCCGATGGAGCTGCAGTCCGACGGAACGAGACGCTTCGTCGCCAAGTGGAACGACGATTTCCATCACGTGGCCCATGTGATCGCCACCGGCGAGACGGCGGGCTATTATCTCGACTTCTCGGCCGATCCTTTCCGCCTGCTCCGGCGCTCACTCGCCGAAGGCTTCGTTTATCAGGGAGAGCCTCGCCCCACGCTCGACGGCAAGACGGTCGGCGAGCCGAGCGGGCACTTGCCACCGAGCGCCTTCGTCAACTTCCTGCAGAACCACGACCAGATCGGCAATCGCGCCTTCGGGGAGCGGCTGCGGTCCACCGCCGATCCGCGGCTCGTCGACGCCCTGATGGCGGTGCTTCTGCTTTCGCCGCAGATCCCGCTCCTCTTCATGGGCGAGGAATTCGCCTGCGAACAGCCTTTCGTCTTCTTCTGCGATCACCCGCGAGAGGTTCACGAGGCCGATTACCAGGGCAGGCTCCGCGAGGCGCGCAATTTTGGCCATGGATCGGAGCACGCGGTCGACATCGAGGGACTGCCGGACCCGAACGACCGGAAAACGTTCGAAACGTCCAAACTCGACTGGGCGGCCGCCGTGACACCGAAAGGCCGGGCGTACCGGGCCTTCGTCGGCGATCTCGTCGAGGCGCGACGACGATTTGTCTGGCCGCTCACCGCCCGCGCGACGGAGATGGGCGGCAGGATCCTGACGCAGAAGGACGGGCTCATCGCCATCGACTGGGTATTTGATGAAGGAAAACTGGAACTGCGGGCCAACCTGACCGGTTCATCATCAGAAGTGCCGGCCGTAGACGGCCGGATCGTCCACCGATGGCCGAAGGATGCAACGATGGCACGGACCGGCGCGCTCGAGCTTGCGCCTTATGCCGTCTGCCTCGCTGCGGGTCGGCACGGCTGAAGTCGGAAAAGACACGGGAGAAGAGGAAAATGGAACAGGAATTTCTGGATATCGTACCGCATTCGAACGGCTGGTGCTTCGTCGGGCACGGCCTGCGCTCGCCGGCATATTCGAGCTATCACCTGGCGCTCGCCGCGGCGAAAAAACTCCGCTCGGAGCGCAAAACCGGCAACGCGCCTGTGCTGCGTCATCTCGACCTCAAAGGTCGCCTGCTGCCGATCGACGACCGCTTGGTTTTTGCCGAGCCACACTTCGCCGGTTGAGACGCAGAGCTAGTTCTTGTCCGCCATCCGGTCGAGCGCGACCTGCAGTTCCTCGGCGAGCTCCTGAATGCGCGGGGGAACGGGGCAGCTCTCGATCTCGGCCAGAAGCTGTCGCAGCTTCGCGTCGACGGCCCTGTCGGCCGTCCTGCGGCCCTTTCGCTCTTGGGTTTCGGTCAATCCTGGTCCCCGGAGATTGCCGCGCGTTCACAAGGGCGAAGCGCACGATGGAATGTGGTGAGGGAAATTCCTCTCCTCAAACTGAGAATATGACGCGGCGCGGTCCTTTTCAATGCATTCGGCGCGGAGGGGCGTCGGCAACTTGACGTAGAAGTCTTGGAACCTGTACCGGACTGTCGCGTTGATCGGGAACACCCGCACTGCTGCCAACCGAGAGGATTACCGGTCGTGACCACGTATCCGCAAGGAACTGTTGCGCATCACGAGATCGTCGACCTCATACCGGCCCTGCGAGCCTTTGCCAGATCTTTGTGCCGACAACCGGACGAAGCCGACGATCTCGTGCAGGAAACGTTGATGAAGGCACTCGGCAATCTCGACAAGTTCGAGCGCGGCACACGTCTCAAGTCCTGGCTCTTCACGATCATGCGCAACACCTTTCTCACCCGCAGGCGAACCGCCGGTCGCGAGCCGGTGGGCATCGAGGAGTGCGTCTCGCAGATGCCGCAGATTGCCGCCGACCAGGAAGGCACCCTGCGTGTCTCCGACGTGAAGCGCGCCCTTGCGCGCCTGCCGCAGCACCACCGCGAGATCATCGTCCTGGTGGTGATGCTGGGCGAGCGCTACGAGGACGCCGCCGTCATCTGCGGTTGCGCGGTCGGAACGGTGAAGAGCCGCCTTTTCCGTGCCCGCCAGCGGCTGCAGGCCGAGCTCGGCGAGCCCACCGAGATCGCCAACTCCCGGCCCTGAGTCCCGGTCTTCAGGTGCTGAGATAGATGCGGTCGAGCGTTTCTGCGACCTGCGCCATATGCTCGATTTCCGGATCATAGCCCGGATCGGCCGCAAGCTGCGTCAGCCACAGACGGGCCGCCCGACCGCCCCATTCGTCCGGCGGAGCGACGAGACGTTCCTGCGAGGTGCCGCGGAGAAGGACGGTCTCGAAATCGTAGAACGAACCCGCGAGATTGCGGAAGGAGGCGGATGCCTCGGTGCCGTGGAAGCTCGCCTCGATCACGGCGTCGCATCCGGCATTGAGTTTCCACGAGCAGGCGAGCCGGACGTTCACACCGTTCGCAAGCGAGATCGTCGCACTGGCGAAATCCTCGGTCACCTCGCGGGCGCCCGTCAAACGCCGTCCTTCGGCGAACAGGGCGCCGCGGACCTCGCCGACCTCGGGCCAGTCGAGCACGTCGAGCGCGAGATCGACGAGGTGAATGCCGAGATCCATCAGGCATCCGCCGCCGGAGAGCGTCTTGTCGTAGAACCACGCCTTGTCGGGGCCGTAGGCGTTGTGAAACACCAGCTCGACGTCGAATATCCGGCCGAGCTGCCCGCCCCTGACGCGGTCGCGCAGAACGCGGACCCCTTCGGCATGGCGATAGGAGAGGTCGACGCCGAGCAGCACGTTCCTTGCCTTAGCCGCCGCGATGACGGTCCGCACCTCGTCGGCCGTGCGTGCGAGTGGCTTCTGGCAGAATACCGCGAGACCCCGGTCGATCGCCCGCAGCGCCTGCTCCGCATGGACGGCGCTCGGCGTGGCGATCACGACGCCGTCGAGGTCGCGATCGAGCAGGGCGTCGAAGCTCGAAACGCATTCCGCCGCAGGGGCGGCCCGGCAAGCTTCGGCGATCCGCTCGTCCGACGGGTCACAAAGCACGACCTTGCGGCACAGACCGGTATCGACCATCGCCTGCAGGCGCGAGAGGCCGATCCAGCCGACGCCAAGAAAGGCGATCCGCCTGCCGATCTCCTGCGGTACCGGTCGGGTTATCGGATAGGCCACGCTCACAGCACCACCACCGCTTTGAGAAAACCGTCGGGACGATCGCGCGTCGCGTTCAGCGCCTCTCCGAGTTCGGAGAGATCGAAGCGATGCGTCAACAGCCTCCCCGGGTCGATCCTGCCGCTCGCCACCGCATAGACGGCCTTGCGGATACCGCTCACATAGACGGCCGGGTCCCGCTCATGTGCGTTGATCACGTCCAGGCCGCGCCAGTTCCACATCTGCATGTTGACCTGTCGCGGTCCGTCCTGGTGGTAGCCGGCGATCACCAGCCGGCCGCGCTCACCGGTGAGTTCCGAGGCAAGATCGAGCGAAGACTGTTTGCCGACGGCCTCAATCACGACGTCGCAGAGCGCCCGGTCGGTCAAGGACCTGACCTCGTCGAGAACCGCGCCGCTGTCGTTCCAGGCCAGCGTCGTTTGAGCGCCCGCACGGCGACCGACCTCCAGCGCGAACGGTCGCCGGGAGATGCCGATCACGGTCGCGCCCGCATCGACGCAGAGCTGGGTCAGAAGCGCACCCAGAAAGCCGAGGCCCACGATCGCGACGGTCTGGCCTTCCTCGACGCCGCTGCGCTCGAAGATATTCATCGCACATCCGAGGGGCTCCCCCGGAAACGGCTGGCCCGCAAGCGAATCCGGAAGCTTCACGACGGCATCTGCCGCCGCCACGTCGTATTCGGCATAGGCGTGATAGGAGAGCGCGGCAACACGGTCGCCGGGCTGCAGGTCGTCGACGCCCGGACCGACGGCATCGATCCAGCCCCAGCCCTCGTGTCCGAGCCCGCCGTTCTCGGTCGGAAACGTCATCCAGTCCGGCCCCGACCACGGCCCGAGGTTGGAGGCGCAGACACCGCAACCCTCGAGACGGATACGAACCTCCCCGGCCTTCGGTTCGGGCAGCGGCGCCTGCCGCACCTCCATCCGTCCCGCCCCGGTGATCACCGCTGCACGCATCATCGCTTCGGTCGGCAACATTGCCTCCATCTTCTCGTCTCCTTCGCAGACTCCGGCCCTCAACAACAGGCGCGAGGACCCTTTTGTTCCGGTCGCAAGGGGCCGCGCGAGAGCAGCAAAGAAAATGACATTGATGATGAACCGAGGGGGGAACAATGCTTTGCCCGCATTGTTGGGCCGGGTGTCTTAAACAGTCAGGCGGTGGCCATGTCGAAAATTCTTGTTACTGGTGGTTGTGGTTTCATCGGGCGCCACGTTGTCGCGGAACTCCTTGCAAAAGGGCACGACGTGCGCGTCCTCGATTCTCTCGTCGAGCAGGTCCACACCGACGAGGCGATCGATCTTCCCGCGGAGGTTGAGGTTATATATGCCGACATCCGGAACCGTGACGCGGTCAGAAACGCCCTCGTCGGTATCGAGGCGGTGGTTCACCTCGCCGCGGAAGTCGGCGTCGGGCAGTCGATGTACGAGATCGTCCGGTATGTCGGTGGAAACGATCTCGCAACCGCCGTCCTCCTGGAAGAACTGATCGACACTCCCGTCAGCAAGATCGTCGTCGCCTCGTCGATGAGCATTTACGGCGAGGGTCTCTATGTCGACGAGCAAGGGCGCCGGCACGACCGTATCCAGCGCTCCGCCGAAGCGATGCGCCTCGGGCACTGGGAACCGACGGGTCCCGACGGGCAACCGCTCACGCCGGTGCCGACGGACGAAGAGAAGTCCGCAAGCCTCGCCTCGATCTACGCGCTCACCAAGTATTTCCAGGAGCAGGCGGTACTGATCTTCGGCCGTGCCTACGGGATCGACGCCACGGCGCTGCGCCTGTTCAACGTCTTCGGCGCCGGCCAGGCACTCTCCAATCCCTATACCGGCGTCCTCGTCAACTTCGCCGCACGGCTCGCCAACGGTCAACCGCCGGTGATTTTCGAGGACGGTCTGCAGCGCCGCGATTTCGTGCATGTGAAGGATGTCGCCCGCGCCTTCCGCCTTGCTCTCGAAAAGCCCGCAGCCGCGGGACACGTCTTCAACATCGGCAGCGGCAATGCCTATGCCATCGCCGACGTCGCCGCCATGCTCGCATCCGCGATGGGGGTCCCCGAAACCACGCCAGAGATCCTGGGACGGGCTCGGGCCGGCGATATCCGTCATTGCTTCGCCGACATTTCCAAGGCGCAGGAACTCCTCGGTTTCGAGCCACGGCTCAAGTTGGAGAATGCCCTCGAACCGTTCGTCGAATGGGTTCGCGGCAGCAGTGCCGTCGATCGCAGCCAGGAGATGCAGCGCCAGTTGCAGGAGAAGGGGCTGGTATCATGACGGGCGAAAACCCGAACGCGACGACAAGACAGGCCGACGTCCACGGTCGCGCGGCACCGTCTCTCGGCGGCCGCATCCGGCCTGTGGTAATCACCGGCGGCAGCGGCTTCATCGGCTCGAATCTCGCCGCAAGCTTCCTCGACGAGGGCCGTGACGTCGTCATTGTCGACAATCTGAGCCGGCCGGGCGTCGACCGCAATCTCGAGGATCTGAGCGACCGCTACGGCCGGCGCGTGCACACCGCGCTTTGCGACGTCCGCGACCTCGACGCGCTGATGCCGGTGATCGCCGAGGCGGGCGCCGTCTTTCATTTCGCCGCGCAGACCGCCGTGACGACGAGCCTCGCCGATCCGCTCGAAGATTTCGAGGTGAACGGCCGCGGTACGATCAACGTGCTCGAGGCCGTGCGCAGAGCCGGACGGAAGGCGCCGGTCGTCTTCGCGAGCACGAACAAGGTTTACGGCTCGCTCTCGGATCTCGCGACCGTTCCGATCCAGGGCCGCCATCTGCCGGACAATCCGTCCGTGCGGGAGCGCGGGATCGGCGAGGACCGGCCGCTCGACTTCTGCACCCCCTACGGCTGCTCGAAAGGTGTGGCGGACCAGTACGTACTCGACTACGCGCGATCCTTCGCCATCCCGGCGGCCGTGCTGCGGATGAGCTGCATCTACGGCCCGCGGCAGCTCGGCACCGAAGACCAGGGCTGGGTCGCGCATTTCCTGCTCTGCGCCCTCTCCGGCCGACCGGTCACCATCTACGGCGACGGGCGCCAGGTTCGCGACGTGCTCTATGTCGACGATGCGGTGGCCGCCTACCGTATGGTCCATGCCCGCATCGATGACGTCCACGGCCGCGCGTTCAATCTCGGTGGCGGCCCCCGCAACGCGGTCAGCATCCTGGAACTGCTGCGCGAGGTCGAGGCGGTGACCGGGCAACCGGTCGAAACCGAGTTCCACGACTGGAGACCCGGCGACCAGCTCTACTTCGTCGCCGACACCGGCGCCCTCGCCCGGGAGCTCGGCTGGCAGGCCCGCGTCACCTGGCGCGCGGGGCTTCACCGGCTCGCGGAATGGTTCCTCGCCCATCCTCCGGTCGAACGACCCCAGGCCGCCAAGCGGAGGACCGCATGACGTTTCGGAATTTCGGAACCCCGCCGCCACGGCGCATTCTGATGACCGTGGACGCGGTCGGCGGCGTGTGGCGCTATGCGCTCAATCTCGTCCGCGGACTGCGACGTCACGGCGTCGACGTCGTCCTCGTCGGCTGCGGGCCCCAGCCCGACGAACGGCAGGTCGCCGAGGCGCACGACGCGCATGCACTCGTCTGGCTCGACCAGCCCCTGGACTGGATGGCCGACCGGCCCGAGGAACTCGCCGGCCTCACTGCCCTGCTTGCCGGGCTCGGAGACGAATATGACGTCGACCTTCTGCATCTGAATCTGCCGACCCAGGCGGCGGGGATCGAGACCGAGCGGCCGGTTCTCGTCGTTTCCCACTCCTGCGTCGTCAGCTGGTTCGCCACCGTCCGCAACTCTCCCCTTCCGGCCGACTGGGACTGGCTCGAAAGACTGAACCGTTCAGGCTTCGATCGCGCCGATGCGGTTGTCGTCCCGAGCGCCGCGCACGGCGACCTCCTCACCGCCTGCTACGGTCGCCTTCCGGGCCTCGTCACGATCCACAACGGCGACGACCCCGTCGTCGCTGGCGCCGCCAGGGAGGCCTATGTCTTCAGCGCCGGGCGCTGGTGGGACGAGGGAAAGAACGGCGGGGTCCTCGATCGCGCCGCGGCCGCGGTGAGCTGGCCCGTCATTACCGCCGGTGCGAACATCGGACCGTCCGGTGACGGCATGGTGTTCGAAAACACCCGTCATCTCGGACGGCTTTCTCCCGGCGAAACGCTGGCGCTCGCCGACCGGGCGGCGGTCTTCGTCTCGCCGTCGCTGTATGAACCCTTCGGGCTCGCCGTCCTCGAGGCCGCAGCGCGCGGCGCCGCGCTCGTTCTTTCCGATATCCCGACCTTTCGCGAACTCTGGGACGGGGCCGCGCTCTTTGCAGACCCGGCCGACGCCGGAAGCTTCGCCGACGCGATGGAGCGGCTCGTGCGGGACGGTGACCTGCGTCGGACCCTCGCGGACGAAGCGGGACGCCGCGCCGGCGCGTTGACTCTCGAGCGGCAGGCCGCACGAACGGTCGAGCTCTATCGGCGGCTCGCACCCTCGGTCAGCGAGCCGGTGAGAATGGCAGGAGGTGCCGCGTGAAATTCGTCTTCTACACCCACTCTCTGCTCTCCGACTGGAACCACGGCAACGCACATTTCCTGCGCGGCGTCATGCGCAACCTCGTCTCGCGGGGGCATGAGGCGCTGGCGCTCGAACCGGCCGATTCCTGGAGCCGGCAGAACCTGATGGACGAGCAGGGCGAAGCGGGCACCCGGAGCTTCCGGCGCGCCTATCCCGAGCTGCGCGTGGTGATCTACGGGAGCGCTTTCGACCATGCCGCCGTGCTCGCCGATGCCGACGTGGTCGTCGTCCATGAATGGAACGATCCGGCGCTGGTTTCGGAAATCGGCCGCCTTCGCCACGATCATGACTTCCTGCTCTTCTTCCACGACACCCATCATCGCGCCGTCTCGGCCCGCAGGGAGATCGCAGCGCTTCGCCTCGATGATTACGACGGGGTGCTCGCCTTCGGCGAAACGCTCTCCGAGCAGTACCGCGGCGCCGGCTGGGGCGACCGGGTCTTCACCTGGCACGAGGCCGCCGACGACACGCTCTTCAGGCCCTTGCCGGATGTCGAAAAGGCGGGCGACCTCGTCTGGGTGGGCAACTGGGGCGACGACGAACGCTCCGCTGAAATCAGCGAGTTCCTCGTCCGGCCGGTGCAGCGCACAGGGGTCGCCGCGACCGTCCACGGCGTGCGCTACCCGCCGGATGCCCTGCGCCGCCTTTCGGAAACCGGGATCGCCTTCGGCGGCTGGATCGCCAATGCCGACGTGCCGGCGGCCTTCGCCCGACACCGGCTGACGGTGCATATTCCGCGCCGGCCCTATGTCGAGAGCCTCCCCGGCATCCCGACGATCCGGGTGTTCGAGGCGCTCGCCTGCGGCATTCCGCTGATCTCCGCGCCCTGGCCGGACAGTGAAAATCTCTTCCGTCCCGGAGAGGATTTCCTCGTGGCGCGCAACGGCACCGAGATGACCCGGCTGATGCGGGCCGTCCTGAACGACGAGGATCTGCGGACCTCACTCGTCGAGAACGGGCTCGAAGCCATCCGCACCCGCCACACCTGCCGCCATCGCGTCGATGAACTGCTTGCCACCGTCGCCGCGTTCGGACGTTCCTCCGCCGGACGTCTCATCGCCTGAAGGGAGCCTGACGAATGAAGATCGCATTCTACGGATCGAGCCTGCTGTCTGCCTATTGGAACGGCGCCGCGACCTATTATCGCGGCCTCCTCCGGGCGCTCAGTGAACGCGGCTACGACATCACCTTCTATGAACCGGACGCCTATTCGCGGCAGGACCATCGCGACATCGACCCGCCCGACTGGTGCACCTCCGTCGTCTATCCGGCGACTCGCGAGGGCCTGCTCGGGGCGGTCGCGGAAGCCCGGAACGCCGACATCGTCGTCAAGGCGAGCGGCGTCGGCTACGAGGACGACGCGCTCGCCGCCCTCCTTCTCGAAAAGGCCGCGCCGGATGCGCTGACGGTCTACTGGGACGTCGACGCGCCCGCCACACTCGCCGAGCTCGCCGCCGCGCCCGATCATCCGCTGAACCGCATGATCGGCCGCTTCGATCTCGTCCTCACCTATGGCGGCGGACCGCCGGTGGTCGACGCCTATCGCGCCGCCGGCGCCCGCGACTGCGTGCCGATCTACAACGCACTCGACCCGGCGACCCATCACCCCGTGCCGCCGGACCCGCGCTTTGCGGCCGATATCGCCTTTCTCGGCAATCGCCTGCCGGACCGGGAAAGGCGCGTGGAAAGTTTCTTCCTCGAACCGGCCGCAAGTGTGCCCCGGGCGCGTTTCCTGCTCGGCGGTGCAGGCTGGGACGGCAAGCCGATGAGCGACAATGTCCGCTACGTTGGGCATGTCGGCACTGCCGACCACAACGCCTTCAATACATCGCCGAAGGCCGTTCTCAACATCTCGCGCGAGTCGATGGCGAGAACCGGCTTTTCCCCCGCGACGCGCGTCTTCGAGGCAGCCGGTGCCGGCGCCTGCCTCATCACCGATGCGTGGGAAGGGATCGAGCTCTTCCTCGTGCCCGGCGAGGAGGTTCTCGTCGCCCGCGACGGGCAGGATGTCGCCGAGATCCTGCAGGACCTCACGCCCGCGCGGGCCGAGGCGATCGGAAAGGCCGCCCTCGCCCGCGTGCTCGCCGAACATACCTACGCCCAGCGCGCGGTGATCGCAGACAATCTCTTCCACGATCAGCACAGCCTTCGCCGCCGCGCCACCATGAGGGAGCGTGCCGTATGACCAGACCGCTGAACATCGTCTTCATCGGCCTCACGCTCTCCTCCTCCTGGGGCAACGGCCACGCGACCACCTATCGCTCGCTGCTGCGCGGCCTGCACGGCGAGGGACACGAGGTCCTGTTCCTCGAATGCGATGTGCCCTGGTATGCGAACCGGCGCGATCTGGCCGAGCCGGATTTCTGCACGCTGCGCTTCTACCGCGATGTCGATGAACTGCTGTCCACCTATTCCGGACGCCTGAGGCAGGCGGATGCGGTCATCGTCGGCTCCTATCTGCCGGACGGGGTGGAGGTGATCGACGCCCTTCTCGATATGCAGCTCCAGGCGCTCTGCTTCTACGACATCGATACGCCGGTGACGCTCGCCGGCATCGAACGGGGCAGCGAGGATTATCTGGCCCGCAGGCAGATCCCGCGCTTCGACGTCTATTTCTCCTTTTCGGGCGGCGAGGTCCTCCACCGACTGGAGGACCGGTATGGCGCACGGCGGGCCGAAGCGCTCTACTGCTCGGCCGATCCTGCACGGTACCGGCCGACCGAGGAGGCTCCCCTCTGGGATCTCGGCTATATGGGAACCTACAGCGCGGACCGGCAGCCGGCGCTCGAAGCGCTGCTCCTTTCCCCTGCCCGGGAGCTTCCGCAGATGCGCTTCGTCGTCGCCGGCGCGCAGTATCCCGACGACATCGACTGGCCGGCCAATGTCGAGCGGATCGAACATCTGCCACCGGCCGAGCACGCCACGTTTTATGGTCGCCAGCGGTTCACGCTCAATCTCACCCGCGCAGACATGGTGGCCCTCGGCTGGTCGCCGAGCGTCCGGCTGTTCGAGGCGGGCGCCTGCGCGACGCCCGTCATCAGCGATCGCTGGCAAGGGATCGAGGAGCTCTTTCCCGACGGCGAGGCGATCCTGCTTGCGCAATCCGGCCGCGACGTCGTGTGCTTCCTCTCGGAAACCGGCGAAGCGGCCCGGCGGGCGATCGGCGCACGGGCCCATGACATCGTGCTGCGGGACCATTCCGCCGCTGCGCGGGCACGGCAAATCACCGGGGTTCTCCGGAGCCTCGAACGCAACAGCCGGCGGCAGCGGGCGGCCCTGTCCGCCACCGCCGGCACGACCCCAACGGAGGGAATGAGATGCGACGTATAGCCGAACAGAAAACGGTCAAGTCGATCATCGTCGCCGGCGGCGCCGGCTTCCTTGGTTCCCATCTCTGCGACGCCCTGCTCGCCAGGGGCCATCGGGTGCTCTGCATCGACAACTTCCTGACAGGCTCCTTCGCGAATGTGGCACCGCTCTGCAATCATCCGCGTTTCTCGCTCCTCGAGCGGGACATCTGCGAGCCACTCGCCGTCGACGGCCGGTATGACGAGGTCTACAATCTCGCCTGCCCCGCCTCGCCGCCGAGCTACCAGGCGGACCCGGTCCACACGATGATGACCAATGTGAGCGGGACGGCGAACCTGCTCGCACTCGCCGAGCGCAGCAAGGCGCGCTTCCTGCAGGCCTCCACCAGCGAGGTCTACGGCGATCCGGAGGTACATCCGCAGGTGGAGACCTATTGCGGACATGTGAGCTGCACCGGGCCGCGGGCCTGCTACGACGAAGGCAAGCGCGCCGCCGAGGCGCTTTGCTTCGACTACCAGCGCATGAAGCGTATCGACACCCGTGTCGCCCGCATCTTCAACACCTACGGGCCGCGCATGCAGCCGGACGACGGCCGGGTGATCTCCAATCTGGTGGTGCAGGCGCTGACCGGCCGCAAGCTCACCGTCTACGGCAAGGGCGACCAGACCCGCTCCTTCTGCTACGTCTCGGACCTGGTCCGCGGGCTGATCGCGCTCATGGAGGTCGCCGAGAACCCGGAAGTGCCGGTCAATCTCGGCAATCCGCGCGAATGCTCGATCGCCGAGATCGCCGAGCTCGTGCGGTCGATGACGGCGCGGCGGGTCGAGATCGTCAATGCACCGCTGCCCGTCGACGATCCGAAGCGCCGCCGCCCGGACATCGCGCGTGCGCGCTCGCTGCTGCGATGGGCGCCTGAAGTGCCGCTGGAGGAAGGCCTTCGCCGGACGATCGACTGGTTCGAGCAGACGGTCGCCGACGGAACCGAACGGCGGCCGGCGCGCGCCGCCGGGAACCTGGCAAACGTCTGGAGCTGATGTTATGGCCGTCCCCGAACGAAAACTGTCCGAGACCGAACGGCGCATCGACGAACTCGGCCCGTGGTTCCACAATCTGCGCATCGAAGGGATCGAGACCGCGCCCGACCATTTCCTCGGCGACTATCCGGCCTTCAAGTGGAAGCACTTCCGCCACGTCGTCCCGGACGATCTCGAAGGCCGCAGCGTCCTGGACATCGGCTGCAATGCCGGTTTCTACTCGCTGCAGATGAAGGAACGCAATGCCGGCCGCGTGGTCGCGATCGACAGCGATCCGCGCTATCTCGATCAGGCGCGTTTCGCCGCCGAGAAGGCGGGGCATGGCGACATCGAATTCCGGCAGATGTCGGTCTACGATGTCGGGAGCCTCGGCAATCGTTTCGACCTCGTGATCTTCATGGGCGTTCTCTATCACCTGCGCCATCCGCTGCTGGCGCTCGACCTTCTCCATGAACATGCCGTCGGTGACCTCCTCCTCTTCCAGTCGATGCAGCGCGGCCCCGACCGGGTCACGGCGGTGGCGGAGGATCACGATTTTTCCGAATGGGACATCTTCGAGGATGCGGCCTTTCCGCGTCTCTCCTTCGTGGAAAACCGCTACGCCGCCGATCCGACAAACTGGTTCATCCCCAACCGGGCGGCGGCCGAGGCGATGCTGCGAAGCGCCGGCTTCGTCATCGAGGAACATCCCGAGCGGGAGGTCTATCTCTGCCGTCGGGGGACGCGGCCGGAGGCCGTCGAGCCGCCCCCGAGGATCGCTCCGGCCAACTGACGGACACGAAAAAGCCGGCGCGGAACGGTTCCCGCGCCGGCCTTGGTCGATGCATGGCTTCTAGTGCGCGTGCGCACCGCCCGGCCGGGCGACCTTGCTGAGGCCCGAACCGGCTGCCTGCGCATCTCCGAGTGCGGCATCGCCGATCGACACGACGCCGGTCAGCTGCTTGTCGCGGTTCACCACCGGCAGGCGGCGGACCTTGATCTTGCCCATGTTGCGGGTCACCTCGTTGATATCCTCGTCTTCGAAGCAGTATTTGACGTCGCGTGTCATCACCTCGCGAACCTTGGCATCGGTGCCGAGGCCGTCGGCGAGTGCACGAGTGACGAGGTCACGGTCGGTGACGGTCCCGATCAGGCGGTCATCCTCGCCGACCGGCATAAAGCCAATCTCCCGCTCGGCCATGATCTTGGCGATCTCGGCGACGCTCTGGTGCGGATTTGCGACCTGAACGTCGCGCGACATGATGTCGGAAACTTTCATGGCATTGCTCCTTTCATGGTGGAGAATACGCCGGGATCTGCGAGAGGCCGGGCGGCTTGCGGCCGCCATGACGCTCTCGGGCGGATACGGCGCTCATCTGCCAAACCGGGGCACGGGTAAAAGGTTCCCGAAATGGTCCCGCCGGAACAAGCAAGGCACGGGGTCGTTCGGGTGAAATGGAAGCCGACAGCAGAATACGCTCGACTGCGGCGCGGCAGAGCCGACACCCCGCGGCCGGACCCGCCCTCACCGCCGACCACGCGAATGCGCCATCCCTGGCGGCGCTCGGCGAGGAAGCCTCGGGCTGTAAACGATGTGACCTCTACCGCGATGCGACCCGGCTCGTCTTTGGCGAAGGCCCGAGGGATGCGCGTGTCGTGCTCGTCGGCGAACAGCCGGGCGACCGGGAGGACATCGCCGGACGACCCTTCGTCGGCCCGGCCGGACGCGTGCTCGACGAGTGCCTCGCCGAGGCCGGCGTCGACCGCAACATTTGCTACGTCACCAATGCGGTCAAGCATTTCAAGTTCACCCAGCGTGGCAAGCGACGGCTGCATTCCCGTCCCAATGCCGGCGAGGTCCGGGCCTGCGCCTGGTGGCTCGGAGCCGAACTCGACGTGCTGCGGCCGACGCTCGTGGTCGCCCTCGGCGCGACAGCGGCCTATGCGCTCCTCGGCAACGGCATCAAGGTCACCGCGGCGCGCGGGCAGGTGTTTGTTCCGCCTTCCGGTCCGCCGGTGCTGGTGACCATCCACCCCTCCTACCTGTTGCGGGTCCGCGGCCATGCCGATGTCGCCGCCGCGCGAGACGCATTCGTCGAGGACTTGCGACACATCGCCGAACATGCAGGGAACCCTTGAGGACCTCCGGGGGTTCTTCCCCACTCGACAGATCGATACGCCTCCCCGAAACAGACCGGAGAAATGAGACCATGAGCGAACTGCGCGACAATTACATCGGCTGGATCCGCGATGCCCACGCAATGGAGGAGCAAGCGCTCACGATGCTGAGCTCGCAAGCCGAACGGCTCGACAACTACCCGGAACTGCGGACCCGCATCGAGCACCACATCGAGGAGACCCGCGGCCAGTCGCAGGCGCTCGAACGGGTTCTCGATCGCCTCGACGACGACACGTCCATGCTGAAGGTCGCCGCCGGCAAGTTCTCTGCGACCATGCAGGGCCTGGGCGGCATGTTTGCAAGCGACGAGGTCGTCAAAGGTACCCTCGCCGGCTACACCTTCGAGCACATGGAAATCGAGAGCTACCGCGTGTTGATTGCCGCCGCCGAGGCCATGGGCGATACCGAATCCAAGGCGGTCTTCGAAACCATCCTGCAGCAGGAGGAGGCGATGGCGAACTGGCTTGCCGCCAATACCGGCAAGACGGTGAAGACCTTCCTCGCCCGCGACGAGGCCGATCTCGAGGCGAGCCACTGACGGTTCGGAGCGAGGAGAGCACGATGACGGATTCCCGACACCGGCGCAGCGACGATACCGCCGCCCAGGTCCGCGGTGACATCCAGCAGGGGCTGACCGGAGACAAGCGACGCGGCTTTGATCCGGCCGCAGCGCCGCTGGAGACCGACGGCGAGGCCGCCGGAACGCCCATGACCGCCGAGGAGGCGCGTCTCGCGCGTGCCGGCGAACGTGCGGGCACGCGCGTCGACCGCTCCGAAAACTTCGACACGGCGATGCGCGGCGACGAGGCGGCGGTGCCCCGGTCGCTTCGCAGCCGTCACATCGCGCTCGCCATCCTGCTGGCATTGGTCGTGGCCACCTTGTTGATCACCATCGCCGGCCTCGGCCTGCTGTGGTGAGGGAGAAATCTCCACGAAATGACAGAGGGGGCGCGCACCCGGGCGCCGCAATCAAGGGTTTTTCTCCGGGACTACGGAGCAAAGCGAACGAGGGCAAAGGCGGACATCAAGACCTGATTGTACCCTGGTGAAAGAGCATTTGCCACCTGAGGCCGTCATGCTTCCAGACGGAGCTGCGAAGCACACACCTCCTTGAACCATCCCGATACGAGCGCTCCGTCTCGTACGTCAGAAGCACAGCGTCGTTCGAGATGGGTCTCAGGACGTAGTTCGCCGTCCGGAGCTCGCCTTCGGTACCGCTCTCCTGCATGAGAAGATCGAGGACGGCGGCTCGGTCGTACACAGTCCCGGATGCTCCAAATTCCACAAAACCTTCAGCGAGCAACGCCCCGACGGCCTCCCTGGACCGCCTTGTTTCCGGGCGGTGAAGGGCTTCTTCCAGAGATTGGATTTCCTCAAGGCTGGGAATGCTGTTCAAGGCCCGTACCTCGTTCGACACTGTTTCAGTGTACCTGTGATCTCACGCCACGCAACGCCGTACCCGTCCCCTCGTCCGGCGTCGCTTAAAATTCCCCAACAAAATCAATCGCCACCCCTCGATTTCATTCATCCCCTTCCGACCTATCGTAGAATTACCCCGTTCCGCCGTCGGATACACCGGACCATGCGAAGTCTGGCGAGGCGGGATCGGCGCCGGGGTCGACGACTGTCGCAGGTCGAAAGCCCCGGCCGCTGCAACGGTCTCCCCCCGCGGGAGGCGGAAGGCGAGCCGGTCCGGACCGGCTCGCCGTCACCGCCGCTAACGCGGACGTGCCTCAGAGGCACACAGACAGGCGCCCTGGGAGCTTGAAAAAGCCCCCCGGTGAAAAAGACGGCGGGGTGAGCCCGAGGATCGTGAATGATCCCGGCTCGTCTGCCGGCGAGGGTCAGGCCGGACGGTACCATCCGGCGGGATCTTCCCGGGCCACCGGCCAGGCGTCAGCGAAGGTCCGTCACCGCACGGATGCGCGCTCGACGCCGATCCGCGCCGGCCGATGTCGAGACTTCAAGGTTTCGGCAAAGGCGCCGCCTTGCCAGAGAGACGCATGCAGCGGGACAGAACGCCGAACGGGGCGCCGAGAGGTGCCATAAAAAATAACTTACGAGGCAGCTTTCAGCGCCCCGTCCAATCCCCGCGTCCGAAAGGACAGAAGGGGAAACCGAAATGCCAAATGCCACGGCGGGAGACCGCGCGTGAACGCATCAGCGTGCCCGGGCGGCAGGCAGCCGAACGCAGGAGGCAAGCATGCAATTGCGACTGATGTCAAACGCCCGCAGACCAGCCGTTGTCCTTCGCCTCGCTCGCCAGCCACTTCGCCAGCCATTCGACGTGGCGGCCTGGTTGGTCCGGCGCCACCAGCCAGTAGCCGCGTCCCTTTGCCTGCAGCGTCGGACCGATGGCGCGGAGAATGCCGGACGCCATAGGCGCGTCGATGAGCCCTTCCCATCCGATCGCAATTCCCTGTCCCGTCAGCGCCGCCTGCACGACGAGAGAATAGGTGTTGAAGGTGAGGTCGACGTGGCCGGCCTGCGCCTCTCTCTTCGCGCCGAAGTGCGACAGATAGGTCGTCCATTCGAACCATGGCGCCTGCGAGGGACTGTCGAGGTGGATCAGCGTCGACCCGGCAAGCGCGGACAGGTCGTCGAACGGCCCGTTCTTTTCGGCGAATGCGGGTGTGCATACCGGCGTCACGACCTCCGGCACGAGCAGGCTGGCGTCCGCCTTCACGTCGCTCTTGGCACCGAAGACGACGGCAATTTCGTTGTCGCCGAGGCGGGCTTGCTGGAACCGCTGTGTCGCAACGATCTGGATGTCCAGTTCGGGATGGAGGCGCCGCACGGCGTGCATTCTCGGCATCAGCCAGAGCGCGGAGAAGGCATAGTCCGTCAGCAGCCGGACCGTCGCGCGGTCGCGCTCGGCATGGAACCCGCGCACGGCGTCGTCGATGTCCCCGACCGCCCTCCGGGCGATCTCGAACAGCGCCCGCCCCGCCGGGGTGAGCTCGACGCCGCGGTGGACGCGCTCGAAGAGCGCGACGCCGACCTCCTCCTCGGCGCGGCGGATATGGTAGCTGATCGCCGGTTGCGACATGTTCAGCACGTTTGCCGCCGCCGTCAGGCTGCCCTGTCTCGTCGCCTCGACGAAGACACGCATCCAGCCGAGGTCAACCGGTCGCTCTCGCATCGAAAATCCTTATGGCAAACATCGAGAAAACCCGTCTTCACAGGGAGAGAAAATAGACCGACGAATACGGAAATCAAATAACAAGGGGAATGAAAATGAGGAAGAATCCTGCTACCGCCGGCATCACCCTGGCGATCCTTCTTTCGGTTTCCGTCGCAGGAACGGCCCGCGCCGGCGAAGACGCGGCGTGCAAGACCATCCGGATGTCCGATCCCGGCTGGACCGACATCACCGCGACCAACGGCGTCGCCGGCGTCCTGCTTTCCGCGCTCGGCTACGAAGCCGACGTCAAGACGCTCTCGGTACCGATCGGCTACGAGGCGATGAAGAACAAGGAGATCGACGTCTTTCTCGGCAACTGGATGCCGGCGCAGAACGCTTTCATCGAGGACCTGAAGAAGGCCGACGCCATCGAAGTCATCGGCCGGAACCTCGAAGGTGCGAAGTTCACGCTTGCCGTGCCGTCCTACGTCGCCGACGAGGGTGTAAAGGACTTTTCCGACCTTCAGAAGCATGCCGACGAATTCGACCACTCCATCTACGGGATCGAGCCCGGCGCGCCAGCCAACGGCAGCATCCAGAAGATGATCGACGCGGGCGAGTTCGGCCTCGGCGAATGGAAGCTCGTCGAATCGAGCGAACAGGCGATGCTGGCCCAGGTGCAGCGAGCGTCCGAGAAGAAGGCGGCGATCGTCTTCCTCGCCTGGGCGCCGCATCCGATGAACAATCAGTTCGAGCTCACCTATCTCTCCGGCGGGGACGCCTACTTCGGGCCGAACTACGGAGGTGCCGAGGTCTACACGCTCGCCCGGAAGGGCTGGACGGAGATGTGCCCCAACTCGGCACGCTTCTTCAAGCAGCTCACCTTCGACATCGGCATGGAAAATACCCTGATGGGGAAGATCCTCGGCGGCGAGGAGCCGAAGGCGGCAGCGGCCGCCTGGCTGAAGGAGAACCCGCAGTCCCTCGGGCCCTGGCTCGAGGGTGTGACGACGTTTGACGGCGCGCCGGGCCTTGAGGCCGTCAAGGCGTCCCTCGGGCTCTGAGCAGGAAAGACGTCATGGCGCGACCCAATATTCTCGTCCTGATGGTGGATCAGCTGAACGGAACCCTGTTTCCCGACGGCCCCGCCGACTTCCTGCACGCGCCGAACCTGAAGGCGCTGGCGGAGCGCTCTGTGCGCTTCGCCAACACCTACACGGCAAGCCCGCTCTGCGCGCCGGCAAGGGCATCGTTCATGTCGGGCCAGTTGCCCAGTCGCACACGCGTCTACGACAACGCCGCCGAGTTCGCTTCCGACATCCCGACCTATGCCCATCATCTCAGGGCGGCCGGCTACCAGACCTGCCTCTCGGGGAAGATGCATTTCGTTGGACCCGACCAGTTGCACGGCTTCGAGGAAAGGCTGACGACGGACATCTACCCGGCCGATTTCGGCTGGACACCCGACTATCGCAAGCCCGGCGAGCGGATCGACTGGTGGTATCACAATCTCGGCTCGGTGACCGGGGCCGGCACGGCCGAGATCACCAACCAAATGGAATATGACGACGAGGTCGCCTATCATGCGACGCGCAAGCTCTACGATCTCGCGCGCGGCAACGATGACCGGCCTTGGTGCCTGACGGTCAGCTTCACCCACCCGCACGACCCTTATGTCGCCCGTAAATGCTTCTGGGACCTCTATGCGGACTGCCCCGCGCTCGACCCGAAGGTCGGCGTGATCCCGTTCGAGGAGCAGGATCCCCATTCGCAGCGCCTGCTCGTTGCCTGCGACCACGACGCGTTCGAGATCACCCAGGAGGACGTGCGGCGGGCGCGGCGCGGCTATTTCGCCAACATCTCCTATGTCGACGAGAAGATCGGCGAAATCATCGACGTGCTGGAGCGGACCGGCATGCGTGAGGATACCGTGATCCTCTTTGTTTCCGATCACGGCGACATGCTTGGTGAACGCGGGCTCTGGTTCAAGATGTGCTTCTTCGAAGGCTCGGCACGCGTGCCGCTGATGATTTCGGCCGCCGGCTGGAAACCCGGGCTCGTCGACGCGCCCGTCTCGACACTCGACGTCACGCCGACGATCGCGGCCATGGCCGGTATCGACATCGCTTCCGTACGCCCCTGGACCGACGGCGAGGATCTCGGTCCCGTCGTCCGGGGGAAGACAACCGTGGGCCCGTGCCGATGGAATATGCCGCAGAGGGCTCCGAGGCGCCGCTCGTCGGGCTCAGGGCCGGCCCGTACAAGCTGACGCTCTGTGAGAAGGACCCTCCGCTTCTCTTCGATGTAGAGGCTGATCCCGACGAGTTGCAGAACCTCGCCGGAGACCGGCGTCACGGAGACGATCTCGCCAGCCTTACCGCCGAATGTCAGAAGCGCTGGAACCTTCAGGCCTTCGACGCCGCCGTCCGGGAAAGCCAGGCGCGGCGCTGGGTCGTCTATACCGCCCTGCGCAACGGCTCCTACTATCCGTGGGACTACCAGCCACTGCAGAAGGCTTCGGAGCGCTACATGCGCAACCACATGGACCTCAACGTGCTCGAGGAAAGGCAAAGGTTCCCGCACACGTCGGCGTAAGCGCTCTGCGGCGGCGAGACGGCGCGCCTACTGCCATGAGCGCGCCGACGATCAGCGGTGCTGGTCTGTCGAACTATTTGATTGTTCCGCGTTTTTCTGCTAGGAACTGCGACGATGAAGACGCATTTTGGATCGATGATCGTGCCTGCGGAATTCCCGGAGCTTGGGGCTCTCGTCTGGAACCGTGATCCTGCGCGTCCGATACCTGCGCGAGATGTATTCTTTCTCTATGAACGCAACTGGCGCTTTGTGGACCGTGAACACCTTACCGACAAGGAACGCCTTCTCATCGAGGAACTTACCGAAGAGTTCGGCAACGGCCGGATGCTGACCGCCTGATCGCGCAGGTCTTGCACGCGGCACCGAAATGAACGCGTTCTGCTGTGACCACGGTAGGGAATTTCATGACCTTCTATCGTCCCCAACATGAGAACATCGCAGAACTCCTCCGCTCGGCGAACCGTGACCTCTTGATGGGCAGCAGGTGCTTCTTCGGCGGAGGAACTGCAATCGTCCTGAAGAACGGCGAATACCGCCAGTCGCTCGATCTCGACTTCCTGTGCGCCGACGTCGACGGGTATCGAAAGCTCCGCAATGCTCTCCTGGAACAGGGTGTAGGCGTGATCTTTCCGGTGCCGGTGAAATCTCTCCGGGAGATCCATGCAGACGGCTACGGAATCCGAACTCTCCTCGAGTACAAGGGACAGCGCATCAGGTTCGAGATCGTACGAGAAGCCCGCATCGAACTGCACGGGGCTATCGACCCTGTTCTACTCGTACCCGTCCTGAGCATTGAAGACATGTTCGCTGAGAAACTGCTCGCCAACTCCGACAGGTGTTTCGACCGGGCAGTATGCTATCGTGATGCCATCGATCTTGGTCGGCTGGTCGAGGCGCACCACCACATTCCCGCAGCAGCAGTGGAAAAAGCCGAGAGAGCCTACGGTGCTGACATTGCCCGCAAGATGTCGGGTGTGCTGAACCTCCTGCTGAACCGAGGACTGGTCGAGACAGTCGCACGTGAACTCGACATGAGTGACGATGGTGCAATTTCGGCCGTTTCGAACCTGCGATTGGAAGCTATACGCATCTGGCCGCATGCGGGTATCCAGACCGAACAGAGCCCGGACGAGCGGAACAACCTCTGACACTCGTAAACGATCTGATGTGACGATATCTCCCTCGGTTTAGAGGTTGCCGTCGCGCCCGTTGGGATACGACGGCGAGATTTCTTTGCACACTCCTCTGCGTCACCCCGCAATCGGCGGGGCGAGGCGGGCGAAGCCTTCCTGGCGGCGGTAGGGAAAATGCGGATAAGGTGCCGTGATGGCGCTTGCCGCGTCGAGCTTCGCGACCTGGTCGTCCGTGAGCGTCCAGCCGACCGCGCCGAGGTTCTGGCGAAGCTGCTCCTCGTTGCGGGCACCGATGATCACGGAAGCGACAGTCGGCCGGCGGGTCAGCCAGTTAAGCGCCACCTGCGGTACGGTCTTGCCGGTCTCCTCGGCGATCGTCTCCAGCGCATCCACGACGCGGTAAAGGTGCTCGTCCTCCACCGGCGGACCAAAACTTGCCGTTTCATGCAGCCGACTGCCCTCGGGCAGGGCCACGCCGCGGCGAATCTTGCCCGTCAGCCGTCCCCAGCCAAGCGGGCTCCACACCAGCGCACCGAGCCCCTGGTCCGCGCCGAGCGGCATCAGGTCCCACTCGTAATCGCGGCCGACCAGCGAGTAATAGACCTGGTTTGCCACATAGCGCGGCCAGCCGTACCGGTCGGCGACGGCGAGCGCCTTCATGATCTGCCAGCCGGAGAAGTTCGACACGCCGACGTAGCGGACCTTGCCGGCACGTACGAGCGTGTCGAGCGTGGACAGGACCTCCTCGACCGGTGTTGCCGCATCGAAGGCGTGCAGCTGCAGGATATCGATGTAGTCGGTGTCGAGCCGTCTTAGCGCGTCCTCCACGGCGCGGATCAGCCTGAAGCGCGACGTGCCGGCATCGTTCGGCCCCTCGCCCATCGGCAGGCCGGTCTTCGTCGAAAACAGCGCCCGGTCGCGGCGTCCCTTAAGCGCCGCGCCGAGCACGGTCTCGGACGCGCCGTCCGAATAGACGTCTGCCGTGTCGAAGAGATTGACGCCGGCCTCGAGGCAGATGTCGACGAGGCGGCGGGCCTCCTTGTCGTCGGTATTGCCCCAGGCACCGAAGAGCGGCCCCGAGCCGCCGAAGGTGCCGGCGCCGAAACTCAAGACCGGAACCTTGAGGCCGGAGCGTCCGAGAAAGCGATAGTCCATGGCGTTGTCCTTTCAAACGCTGGAGAAAAGTCAGACGGCGGAAACGGAGCGCTGGTCGATCGCGGCGGCGGTGAGCGCGACGACGACCGCGGCCGCGGGGAAGAGTGCGGCGGCGAGCGGCACGAAGGCGAGACCGGGCCCATGATCGATAACCACGCCGCCGGCCCAAGCGCCGATGGCGTTGCCGAGGTTGAAGGCAGCGATGTTGAAGGAGGAGGCGAGGCTCTGGCCCGCGCCATCCGCCCGCGACAGGACCCACATCTGCAGCGGCGCGACGGTCGCGAAGCCGGCGGCTCCCAGTGCGCCTGCCAGGACGACGGCCGTGACGGGCGAACCGAAACCCACGAATATCAGGGCGAGCACCAGGGCGAGCACGACAAGCGTCCCGAAGACGGTCGCGAGAAGGTTGCGGTCTGCGAGACGTCCGCCGACCAGATTG
This sequence comes from Ciceribacter thiooxidans, assembly GCF_014126615.1. NCBI lineage: Bacteria > Pseudomonadati > Pseudomonadota > Alphaproteobacteria > Hyphomicrobiales > Rhizobiaceae > Ciceribacter > Ciceribacter thiooxidans. The sequence continues at coordinate 1,097,571 of NZ_CP059897.1, read as the reverse complement.
CCGATCACCAGTCCGCCGCCGAAGACCAGCAGGATCGGCGACACGGCCGCGGCCCCAAAGCCGGAGATCCGGGTCAGCATCGGGGCTATGTAGGTGAATACTGCAAAGACACCGGCATAGCCGAGGACCGTGGTGACGAGCCCGAGGAGCACGGAGACGCGGAGAATTGCCGCGAGATCGCTCCGCCAGTCGCCGGCGTCGGCCGGACGCTCGTCGCGCGGCACGAGAACCGCGATAATCATCAGTGCGACAAGTCCGACGAGCGTGACGGCGAGGAACGTCGCGCGCCAGCCAAAGTGCTGGCCGATCCAGGTGCCGAGCGGCACGCCGAGGATATTGGCGGCGGTCAGGCCGGTGAACATGACGGCGATCGCCGAGGCCTTTCGATCCTCGGAAACCAGCCCGGTCGCGACCACCGAACCCACGCCGAAGAAGGTGCCGTGGGCAAGGGCCGTGAGCACGCGGGCGGCCATGAGAATGTTGTAGTCGGGGGCGAAGGCGCAGGCGGCATTGCCGGCAATGAAGACCGCCATCAGTGCCATAAGGACCATCTTGCGCGGCCAGCGTGCGGTCAGCGCGGTCAGAACCGGGGCGCCGACGACGACGCCGAGGGCATAGCCGGAAATGAGCAGGCCGGCCGCGGCGATCGACACGCCGAAGTCGGCGCTTACGTCGAGCAGCAGTCCCATGATGACGAATTCGGTGACGCCGATGCCGAAAGCACCGGCCGTCAGTGCATAGAGAGCGAGCGGCATGATTTCTCCTGTGATGGTGACGCCCGGTACAGGAGATAGATCTCACGGGAGAGATGCGATAGTATGCTGATTGGCACATCATTTATGAATTGAAAGACCAATGGCACGAACGGAAGTCAATCGTTCCGGCGAAATGGAAGTATTCGTCAGGATCGTCGAGCAAGGCGGCTTCTCGGCGGCGGCACGAGCCTGCCGCATGACGCCGTCGGCGGTCAGCAAGCTTGTCACCCGGCTCGAGACGCGGCTCGGCAATCGGCTCGTCAATCGTTCGACCCGCGCCTTCCAGCTCACCCCGGAGGGCTGCGCCTTCTACGAGCGGGCGACACGCATCCTCGCCGACATCGAGGACGCCGAGCGCGCCGCCGGTGCCGGCGAGCAGCCTGTCGGCCGCATCCGGCTCAACACCAGCGCATCGTATGCAACCCACATTCTGGCGCCAATCCTTCCCGATTTCCTCGAACGCTATCCCGAAATCACACTCGATCTGGTGCAGACCGACATGATCGTGGATCTGCTTGCCGAACGGACCGACGTCGCGGTGCGGGCCGGCCCGATGCGCAATTCCAGCCTCGTTGCCCGCAAGCTCGGCGAAACGAGGATGGCCGTCGTAGCGTCACCCGCCTATCTTGCACGCTTCGGCACGCCTGAGACGATCGAGGATCTCGACCGGCACAGCCGGCTCGGCTTCGGCTATGTTCGGGCGGTCGACGGCTGGCCTATGCTGAAGGACGGCGAGACCGTCGTCATTCCGGCGGTCGGCCGCCTACAGGCGAGCGACGGCGAGGCATTGCGCCGGCTCGCGCTGGAGGGGAACGGCCTGGCGCGGCTTGCGAGCTTCACGGTCCGAGAGGACATCGCGCAGGGCCATTTGGTGCCGGTGCTGGAGAATATCAATCCCGGCGACCGGGAGGCGTTCCACGCCATCCACATCGGCCAGGGCGGGCCGCTTCCCTCGCGGGTGCGCGCCCTCCTCGACTTTCTCGCGGCGCGGGGAAGGGTTTCGTAGGCCACCGGCTCCACCGAGGCCCGGCGATCATCCGCGGGGTCATTCGAGCCCGACCGCCCGCAGGATCGTCGAGAGGTCACGTTTCATGCTGCCCGACATGACAAAGTCGCCGCGCAGCGCCTTGAGGGCATAGCGCTCCCGCTCGATCTCGGCCGTCGTCCGGAAGCCGAGCCTCCGCAGGACCGGGAGCGGCGGGCACCAGCCCTGGACCGCATGCTGAAGGAGGAATGCTGCGACCAGCGCCGAGAACCCGTAGAACCGCCTGTCCACCCGCGAGCCGAGGGCAAGCCCGAGAAGGGAGAACGTCGCCGCGTTCGCTTCGAGCACCCGTTCGACATCCCATTCCTCGTCGAGGGTCCTGAGGCGCGCGTCGATATACTGCGGCATGTTGGCGAAGAAGCGTATCCGCTCGCGCAGTTCGTCGTCGATCCTGCGATTGATCTCCGGAGCGGTCCTTTCGCGGACGCGGCTTGCCGTCACGGTCATGGGTGGCCTCCTGCGCAAGATGGTTGCGGACCCGAACATCCGCGGCCGATCTTTGTTCCGCCTCGGGAGGCCCGAGAGATGAAGCCGAATGGCTCAGGGGCGACGAAACAGCGCCATCGACCGGGCGGGGATCACCCGCGTCTGCCCTTCCTTCGTGGTCTCTCCGGTCTGACCGTCACTCGTCGTGAGTTCGAGCACCCACCCCGCACCACCGGTCTTCGGCAACCGGCATTGAAGGTCGCGGTTCTCCGGATTGAAGATCAGCAGAATATCGCTCCAGACACCTGCCTGCTGTTGGAGGTCGGACCGGTGCAGCCGAAGGGTCAGGGCGTTGCCGCCGAGCCAGTGCTCGGGACGCTGCGGACCGCCCTTGTGGTTGAACCAGTCGATCAGCGTGCCATCGCGCCAGTTCGACCGCCGCAGGAGCGGCTGGGCGCGGCGAAGCGCGATCACCTTGCGGGCAAACTCGCGCAGCTGGTGACAGCCTTCCGGCAGGTTCTCCCAGTGCAGCCAGCTGACTTCGTTGTCCTGGCAATAGGCGTTGTTGTTGCCCATCTGGGAGCGGCCGAATTCATCGCCGGCCACCAGCATCGGCGTGCCGTGGGAGAAGAACAGCGTGGCGAGGAAGTTCCGCCGCTGCCGCTCACGGACCGCATTGATCGCCGGGTCGTCGGTCGGACCCTCCGCGCCGTAGCCGTGGCTCCGGTTGTGATTGTGGCCGTCGTTGTTGCCTTCCTGATTGGCCTCGTTGTGCTTGTGGTCGTAGGACACCAGATCGTTGAGCGTGAAGCCGTCATGGGCGGTAATGAAATTGACGCTCGTCCACGGGCGCCGCCCGGAAAAGTCGAAGATATCGCCGGAGCCGAGGAGACGCGCCGCAAAGTCGGGGGCGCAATTGTCCGCATCGAGCCAGTAGTCGCGGCAGGAATCGCGATACTTGTCGTTCCATTCCGCCCAGCCCGGCGGAAAGCCGCCCACCTGGTAGCCGCCCGGCCCGATGTCCCACGGCTCACCGATCAACTTTCTGGTCGCGAGCACCGGGTCCTGGGTGACGGCGTCGAAGAAGCCGCCGCGCCGGTCGAAGCCCTGCGGTTCGCGCCCGAGGATCGTGCCGAGGTCGAAACGGAAACCGTCGACCTCGAATTCCTCCGCCCAATAGCGAAGCGAATCCATCACCATCTGCAGCACCCGCGGGTGGGATGTATTCACCGTATTGCCGGTTCCGGTGTCGTTGACGTAGTAGCGGTGCGTGTCCGCCATGGTGCGGTAATAGGCGAAATTGTCGATACCCTTCATCGAGAGCGTCGGACCGAGTTCGTTGCCTTCCGCCGTGTGGTTGTAAACAACGTCGAGAATGACCTCGATGCCGGCGTCGTGAAAGGCCCGGATCATAGCCTTCAAGCCGACTGCACCCCGGGGCCCGAAATAGCGCGCAGCCGGTGCGAAGAAGGCGATCGTATTATAGCCCCAGTAGTTGCGCAGCCCCTTGTCGAGCAGGTGGTTGTCGTCGAAGAAGGCCTGGATCGGCATGAGCTCGACGGAGGTCACGCCGAGGCTGCGGATGTAGTCCACCGAAGCCGGATGACCGAGGCCTTCGAACGTGCCCCGCAGATCCTCCGGAACCGCAGGGTTGAGTTTGGTGAAGCCGCGAACGTGGGTCTCGTAAACGATGGTTTGCGCCCACGGCACCCGGAAGTCCATGCGTTCCTTGTCGCTCGGCCGGCTGGCGCCGAGAATCCGGCATTTCGGGACATAGGCGGCATTGTCGAGCGTACTGAAGGAGAGGTCCTTTTCGGGACTATCGATCTCATAACCGAAATTCGCCTTCGAAGGCTTGATCTCACCCACGAGCTCGCGGGCATAGGGATCGACGAGCAGCTTGTTCGGATTGAACCGGTGACCGTTCTCCGGATCGTACGGCCCATGAACCCGATAGCCGTAGAGCGCGCCCGGCTTCACGCCCGGCACATAGCCGTGCCAGACTTCGTTGGTATATTCCGGGAGGGCCAGTCGGGCGACCTCCATCTGGCCGGTCTCGTCGAAAAGGCAGAGCTCCACCTTCTCCGCATGGGACGAGAAGAGCGCGAAGTTCGTCCCCTCGCCGTCGGAGGTCGCGCCGAGAGCGTGGCCATAGCCGGCGACGATCTCGAGGCCGGCGCTGCGATTGTCCATGAAAGTCCCCTTGCGCGGATGGATACCGCACCTCAATCCGCCGGCCTATGTTTTGTTCCCGTCACGTCAATTGCGGTCGTCGAAGTAGAGCGCCGTCGAAAGGTAACCGAGGCTGAACGGTGCTCCGAAGGCGTAAAGCAGCAGAACTGCGCCGAGCGGGTCGCTTGTGAAGTCGCCGCCGGGCATGAGACCTGCCCGCAGGACGACGAACACACCCACAGCGACGCCGATCAGGAAGCCGGTTGCAAGATTGACGAGGACGAAGGGAATCAGACCCTGCATTTGCGTGTCTCCTCACCGCGACAACATCTGGAACGAAGAAGGGTTCCCCGCTCCGGCCGGAACGCCTGGCCCGGATTGCGCGTTTACGGCGCGACAAGAAGGAACGAATAGAAATGACCAACGACCGGGAGAGCCTCCAGTTGAAGGAGCATCGCGCCTTTCAGGCGAAGTTCTGGCGCCTCGAGCGGGTTGCATGGATATTCTTCGCGCTCATCCTCGTGGCGGTCGGCCTCGGCCTGAGCGGGTCCGGCGGTCCGCTTTCGCGATCGACGCTGGTGGCCGACCGCTCCGTTGCCGATGTGCCCCGATTCTCGCGGTGGGAGGCGCCTGACGAGATCCGCATCACGCTCGCACCGTCGAGCGACCAGAACCTGACGCTCGCAGCGGCATTCTTTTCGAAGTTCCAAATCGAAACCATGCAGCCTCCCCCTGCCCGCACCGATCCGGGGCAGTCTTCGACGGTCTATCATTTCGGTTCATCGGCGACGAAGCCGCTCCTGGTGTCGATCAACCTGAGACCGCTTCATCCGGGGCAGGTTGCCTATCCGCTCGGCCTCAACGGCAAGTCCGTCTCGGCCGAGACCTTCGTCTGGCCATAGGAGCGAGCATGGATTCGGTCATCCGCGGCTTTGCCATCTACTTCGTGCTGCTCATCGCCATCCGCTTCTCCGGACGGCGAACGATCGCACAGATGACGGCTTTCGATTTCGTGCTGCTGCTGATCATCGCCGAGACCACGCAGCAAGCGATGCTGGGAGACGATTTCTCCATCGCAAATGCCGCGATCCTCATCCTCACCCTGTTCGGCATCGATATCGCGCTCTCCTACGTCAAGAAATGGCTGCCGACGCTTGCGGTCATGGTCGACGGCACACCAACGGTTCTCGTCCGCGAGGGCGAAGTGGATACGAGCGCGCTCCGCTGGGCACGCCTGGACGAGGAAGACCTGCTTGCCGCCGGCCGCCGGCAGGGTCTCACCAGCCTCGACCAGATCCGCTTCGCAATCCTCGAGGCGAGCGGCGGGATCAGCATCATTCCGAAGAAATGAAGGTCGGGACCGAACCCTCCCCTGATTCAGATGCCGAGCGCGTCGCGCAGCGCAAGACCCTCCGCCGCGCGGAAATCGAGATCGGCCTCGATGTGGTCGATGTGATGCAGCATCAGATGCGCCGCCCTGTTCCCATCGCGCTGTTCCAGGGCATCGAGGATGTCAGCGTGCTCGTTGTTGCCGCAGCTCGAAACGCCGGTGCGGCCGTAGAGTGCGATCGCCAGCGATGACCGTGCGATCAGTTCTTCCATGAAGCGCTTGAGAACCTGGTTGCCGGAGATGGAGGCCACCATCAGGTGAAAGTCACCGGAGGCCTTGATCTCGGCGCGGCGTGCGGCGGGACCACGCTCGTTCATGTGCGCCGCCTCTTCGTCGAGATGGCGCCGGAAGGCCGCGACTTCGGCCGCCGTGATGCGGTCAGCGGCAGCGATCGCGATTCCCGGTTCGATCAGCCGGCGCGACGCGAAGACCTGACGGGCCTCTTCCGGTGACGGGCTGGAGACGAAGGCGCCGCGGTTGCGCTCCATCCTCACAAGCCCCTCGAATGCGAGCATCTGCAGCGCGGCCCGCGCCACCGTCCGGCTCGCGTCGAACAGTGCACCGACTTCGCTCTCGGTCAGCTTGGTGCCGGGGGCGAGGCGCCGGTCGACGATCGCGCTCCTCAGCGACTCGCGGATCGCTGCAGACCGGTCGTCCTGCAAGCTCTCGATCGCGCCCGCCTTTTCCGTTACATCCATGGCCTGTGTCCCGCTTCGCATTTCGCGCAGACTAGCCGATGTGGCGATGAATGCAAAGATGCTGGGAGATTGTGTACAATCTGCCCATAAGATCGCCATCAGCCGTCCAGAATCTGTGCACAGCAGGCCGGACGCGGCTCCATGCACGACAATCGAAGCGCAATAGCCTTTCCTTTTCAATTAGTTGAAGCAGCCAGACAAGAACTGGCACGGGCGATGCATGCTCTTTTGCGGACCTGGAGAGGGCGCGCATGAGCAAAGCCGCAGACATAGACATCGCATCGATCACCAAGATCTACGGCACCACGACGGCCGTGGATGCCGTCAGCCTGAAGATCCGCGCCGGCACGTATTGTTGCCTCCTCGGCCCCTCGGGCTGCGGCAAGACCTCGACGCTCAGGATGATCGCCGGCCACGAGACGGTCACCAGCGGCGACATCCTGCTCGGGTCCACGATGGTGACCGACCTGCCGCCCGCCCGGCGCGGGACGGCGATGATGTTCCAGTCTTACGCCCTCTTTCCCCATCTCGATCTCGTCGACAACGTCGCCTTCAGCCTCAAGATGAAGGGGATGGGGCGTGAGGCGCGCCGCGCCAAGGCGCTCGAGATGCTGGCGCTCATGCAGCTAGAACCCTATGCGACGCGACGGTCGGCGCAGCTTTCCGGCGGCCAGCAACAACGCGTGGCGCTCGCCCGCGCCCTGATCACCGATCCGGCGGTGTTGCTTCTCGACGAACCGCTTTCGGCGCTCGATCCCTTCCTCAAGGTCCGGATGCGCGCGGAACTGAAGAAGCTCCAGACCTCACTCGGCATCACCTTCGTCCATGTCACCCACAGCCAGGAAGAAGCGATGGCGCTCGCCGATCTCATCGTGGTGATGAACGACGGCAGGATCGAACAGGCGGCTGCGCCGCGCACCGTCTTCGAGGCGCCGGCGACCGCCTTCGTTGCCCGATTCATGGGCGACCACAACGTGATCTCCGGCCGCGTCGCCGCCTCCGACGCCGCGGGGCCGGTCATCGAGGTGCCGAACGGGGGCCGTTTCCGGGCAAATGGACCGGCGGCGGAAATCGGCGCGCTGGCGGACATTGCGGTCCGCACCGACCGTGTCCGCCTCGGCGATCCGATCGCGGAAGGCTACGGCTTCCAGGGGATCGTCGGCAACATCGAATATCTCGGCGCAACCGTACGGCTTTCGATCACGGGGGCCGGCCTCGACGAATTCACCGTCGTTGCGCGCGATACCGACTTCTTTGCCCGCGAACCGAAAATCGGAGAGGCCCTGCCGCTCTCCTGGAGCCAGAGCGACGCGATCGTCCTCGGCCGCCCGCAACACCGCAATCCCTGAGCAACCAAGAAAAACCAGAGGAGAACTGCGCATGACCGAGACCAATACCGAGAAGACGGGCATCACCCGCCGCAACCTGCTCAAGACCGCCTCCGCCGCGGCCGGTCTCGCCGCCGGCTCCGGCGCGATCACCGGCTTCCCGACCATCTGGGCACAGAACCCGATCACGCTGCGCCAGTTCGGCACGGGCGTGTCGAACATCAATGCCATCGCCGAGAAGTGCAAGGCCGATCTCGGCATCACGCTCGAGATGACGGCGACCGACAGCGACGCAGCCGCCCAGCGTGCCGTCACCCAGCCGAATTCCTACGACATCGCCGACATCGAATACTGGATCCTGAAGAAGGTCTACCCGACCGGCGTGATCCAGCCAATGGAGACGAAGAAGCTCAAGTATTACGACAAGGTCGTGCCGCTCTTCAAAACCGGCAAGCTCCTGCCCGACAGTGTGATCGCGCAAGGGACCGCGCCGCACACCGTCGGCTATGTCGAAAGCAAGGACGCCAAGACCTTTGCCAAGGGCGAGACCGAATTCTTCACGATGATGCCGACGATCTACAATGCCGATACGCTCGGCATCCGTCCGGACCTCGTCGGCCGCGAGATCTCCAGTTGGGCCGACATCATGGACCCGGCCTACAAGGGCAAGACCTCGATCCTCAACATTCCGTCGATCGGCATCATGGATGCGGCGATGATCATGGAGGCCATGGGCAAGATCAAGTACGCCGACAAGGGCAACATGACCAAGGAAGAGATCGACAAGACGATCGATTTCCTGATCGAGGCCAAGCAGGCCGGCCAGTTCCGCGCCTTCTGGAAGTCGTTCGACGAGAGCGTGAACCTGATGGCCTCCGGCGAGGTCGTCATCCAGTCCATGTGGTCTCCGGCGGTCGCCGCCGTGCGTTCCAAGGGCATCGCCTGCAAGTACCAGCCGCTGAAAGAAGGCTACCGTTCGTGGGGCGGCGGTCTCGGCCTCGCCTCGCACCTTTCCGGCGCGCAGCTCGACGCGGCCTATGAATACATCAACTGGTACACGTCCGGCTGGGTCGGCGGCTACCTCAACCGGCAGGGCTACTATTCCGCCTGCATGGAGACGGCGAAGGAATTCATGTCCGCCGACGAATGGGGCTACTGGATCGAGGGCAAGCCGGCCGCAGGCGACATCATGTCTCCTGAAGGCAAGGTGATGGAAAAAGCCGGTGCCGTGCGCGACGGCGGTTCCTTCGAGGAACGCATGGGCAAGGTCGCCTGCTGGAACTCGGTCATGGACGAGGACCGCTACATGGTCCGCCGCTGGAACGAGTTCATCGCGGCTTGATTGTCCACCCTCCTCTTGAGGGGGAGGGTCGGCGCATAGCGCCGGGGTGGGGTGATCGTTGCCAATGGGTCACCCCACCCGCGGCTACGCCGCGACCTCCCCCCTCAAGGGGGAGGTGTTTCCCCCTTCTCCCCGCTTGCGGGGAGAAGGTCCCGGCAGGGGGATGAGGGGCATTTATTGCGACCAATCGAAGGGTGAGACAATCATGACCACAGTCCGATTTCTCGGCGTCGGCGAACCGAAGCCGAAACGCGTGATCCGCGTCCCGCTCGGGCTTGTCTCCTATCTGCAGGCGACGCCGCTAGCGCTGATCCTCGGTTGTTTCCTGCTCCTGCCGATCCTGATGATCGCGACCGTGTCCTTCTGGGACTACGACTTCGCCCAGATGTATCCGGATTTCGTCACCTTCAACTATTCCGAGACGCTCGGCTCCTGGGTCACCTGGAAGACCTATCTCAACACGATCAAGTTTGCGGCGATCGTCTGGGCGATCACCCTCTTCATCGGTTTCTGGGTCGCCTATTTCCTCGCATTCCACGTTCGCAGCGCCGCGATGCAGACCGTGCTCTTCCTCGTCTGCACGGTGCCGTTCCTCACCTCGAACATCATCCGCATGATCTCGTGGATACCAGTCCTCGGGCGCAACGGGCTGATCAACAGCGCGCTTGTTTCCTCGGGCATCGTCACGGAGCCGGTGGAATGGCTCCTCTATTCCGATTTCGCCGTCGTGCTCGCCATGGTCCATCTCTATACGCTGTTCATGGTGACGCCGATCTTCAACACCATGATGCGTATCGACCGCTCCCTTCTCGAAGCGGCACGGGACGCCGGTGCCTCCGGCTGGCAGACGCTGGCGAACGTCGTGATCCCGCTTGCAAAACCCGGCATGGCGATCGGCACGATCTTCGTCGTCACGCTGGTGATGGCCGATTTCTCGACCGTCCAGGTGATGTCCGGCGGCCAGAGTGCCTCGGTCGCGCTGATGATGAAGAACCAGATGTCGCTGCTGCAATATCCGGCAGCGGCGGCGAATGCGGTCGTGCTGCTCGTCCTCGTCCTCCTGATGGTCGCAGCGATCCTGCGCGTCGTCGACATCCGCAGGGAGCTCTGACATGTACCGGGAAAAGCGTTCGCGCGAATTCAACGTCCTCGCCATCTTCTTCGCCCTCTTCGTGCTGTTCCTCTACGGTCCGCTCTCGGCGATCCTCATCCTCTCCTTCCAGGGGCCGAACGGCGGCCTGACCTTCCCGCTGAGCGGCGTGTCGCTGCACTGGTTCGCCAATCTCTTCGAACAGCAGGCGGTCGGAGATTTCGGCGGTTCCTTCCGCCGCTCCTTCGCGCTCGGCCTGATGGTAATGGTGGTCACCGTCCTCGTCTCGCTGCTTGCGGGGCTCGCCTTTCGCCGCCGCTTCGTCGGCGCCTCGGCGCTCTTTTATCTTTCCGTCGCAAGCCTCGTCGTCCCTTCGATCATCATCTCGCTCGGGATCGGCGTGCTCTTCAGCCAGCTCGGATTGCAGCCGGCCTGGTACTCGTCGGCCTTCGGCGCGCACCTCACCTGGACACTTCCCTTCGGCGTGCTGATCATGTTCGCCGTCTTCAACCGCTTCTCGCCCGCTTACGAGGAGGCCGCCCGCGACCTCGGGGCGAGCGCCTGGCAGACCTTCCGCCACGTCGTGCTGCCGATGATCGCGCCCTCCCTCGTCGGCATCGGCCTCTTCGGCTTCAGCCTCTCCTATGACGAGTTCGCCCGGTCGCTAATGACGTCCGGCACCTACAACACGCTGCCGCTCGAGATCTACGGCATGACCACCAACGTCACCACGCCTGTTCTCTATGCGCTCGGCACGGTGACCACGCTCTTCTCCTTCCTCGTGATCGGCGGGACGCTGGCGCTGATCTCCTTCATCAATCGCCGTCGTCGCGACGGTTGAGGTTTGCCCGCTCATGCGCATCGCCGTCATCAATCCGAACACGACCGCCAGCATGACCGCGACCATCGGCGATGCCGCCCGTCGCGTCGCCAATCCCTCGACCGTCATTGACGCGGTCACCTCTTCGATGGGGCCGACCTCGATCGAGGGCTACTACGACGAGGCGCTCGCGGTACCGGGACTCCTGCTCGAAATCGCCCGGGCGGAGAGAGAGGGCGCCGCTGCCGCGATCATCGCCTGTTTCGACGACACCGGACTCGACGCGGCGCGCGCGCTTGCCGCAATCCCGGTCATCGGCATCTGCGAAGCGGCACTCGCCGCGACCTCCTTCATCGCCCAGCGCTTCTCCGTCGTCACGACCATGGAACGGTCACGCCTGCCGGTCGAGGCGCTCGTCCACCGCTACGGCATGGCGGGGCGATGCAGGGTGCGCGCCGCTGACATTCCCGTGCTCTCGCTCGAAGACCCGCAATCGAACGCCCGCGACCGGCTGCGCAGCGAAATCGCAGCGGCGCTGAAGGAGGATCGGGCGGAGGCGATCGTGCTCGGCTGCGCCGGCATGGCCGATCTCTGCCTCGATCTCCGGCGCGAATTCGCCGTACCCGTGGTCGACGGTGTCGCGTCCGCCATCAAGCAGGCGGAAGCGCTGGTGGCCATGGGCTTGTCCACGGCCAAGCGAAGCGCTTATGCTCGGCCGGTCGACAAGCGATATGACGGGGCGATGGAGGCCTTCGCGCCGTCAACCATGGGGGTGTGATGGACCAGCCGAAACCGGAAATCCGCGTTCTCGACGGTGCCGGGGTCGAGCGCCTCGTCGTCTGGGCAAGAGACGAAGGCTGGAACCCCGGGCTTGCCGACGCTGCGGCATTCCAGACGGCTGACCCTGAAGGCTTCCTCGGCTGCTTCCTCGACGCCGAGCTAGTCGCCGGCATTTCCGCCGTCGCCTACGGAGAGGGCTTCGGCTTCATCGGCCTCTATATCTGCCGTCCGGAGCATCGCGGCAGGGGCTACGGCAAGCTGGTCTGGGACGCTGGCATGGCCCGGCTTGGGGCGCGCACGATCGGGCTCGACGGCGTCCCGGCGCAGCAGGCGAACTACGCCCGCATGGGCTTCGTCGCGGCCTACGACACGCTGCGCTGGAGCGGGCGCCCCGCGCACCCGCAACCAGGAGCCCATATCGTCACCGTGACACCGGAGCTTGTTCCCCAGATCCTCGCCTATGACCGCCCTCACTTTCCGGCCGAACGGGACGACTTCTTGCGAGCATGGCTGGCTCAGCCACGTCACGCCCGCGCGGTACTGCGCAACGGAAACGTGTACGGCTATGCCGTCGTCCGGGAGTGTCACGAGGGCTTCAAGATCGGGCCGCTCTTCGCTGACGGCCTCCAAGATGCAAAGGCCCTTCTCGCAGCCTGCGCCGCGGCTTCGGGCAGCGGCACGCTTCATATCGACGTCCCTGTCGGCCAGGAAGCGTTCGCCGAACACCTCTGGGCGCTCGGCTTTTCGGAAGGGTTCGCGACCAAGCGAATGTACCGGGGGCCGGCGCCGAGGCTTGCGATGGGCGGCATCTACGGCACGACGACACTCGAACTCGGGTGAAGCTCCAGCGTCACGGTGGTTCCCACTCCAGCCCTGGACTCGATCTTTGCGTCTCCACCGCTCTGCCGGACGAAGCCGTAGACCATCGCAAGCCCGAGGCCCGCTCCGCCGTCTTCGCTTCGGGTGGTGAAATACGGTTCGAAGGCCTTGTCGACGGCTTCTGGCGACATGCCGACACCGCTGTCCTTCACGGACACCGAAACGACGTTACCATCCGCCCTCGCCCCGACCTCGATAGTACCGCCATCCGGCATCGCTGCAGCGGCATTCAGGCAGAGGTTGAGAACCGACTGCTCGAAGAGCGCAGCGTCGACGTCGATCGTCGGAAGATCGCTCGCGAGATCGAGCCGGATATGACATTTCGGGCCGACGGCGATCTCCAGAATGTCGGCCATGCCGCGCAGAAGGGCAGAAAGGTCGACCGTGCTCGGGCTGATCGGATGCTGGCTGCCCACCGACAGCATGCTCGCGGCGAGGGCCCGGCCGCGGTCGGCCGCCTTCCGGATACGGGCGATGTGACGTTTCTGACGATCGTTGAACCCCTGATCCCGTTCCAGGAGCCCGAGACTGCCGGTTATGATGCCGATCATGTTGCCGACTTCGTGGCTCACCTGATGGGTCATGCGCATGATCCCGTCGAGGCGCTGGGCCTTGGCGGCTTCCGCCTCCTGGCGATCTGTTTCGGTCACGTCGCGCGCGAGAAGCACGATGCCGCCGTCCGGCTGTCGGGACAGTGATATCTCGATGATACGTCCGCTGTCCGAGCGATGGCGCAGCACGGCGCGCTCGGCAAGCCGCCCCGCCTCGTCCGCCTGTGGCAACAGGGCCGGGTCGATCTCCGGGATCTGTTCGACAAACCGGCGCAAGGGAAGCTTGCGCGCGGAGCCCGACTGTCCGACGAGCTCGATCACGCGGCGGTTCATGGTGATGGGGCGACCGGCGGCATCAAAGAGCGCGATGCCTTCGTTCATGGTGCGAAAGGTCGAGCGTATGGTGCGGGCGGCCGCCTCAGCCGTTCGTCGCAGCCGCGACACGCGGTCGACGCTTTCCTTGAACGCCGAGAAGGCGACCAGCAGCCGCACCAGTTCCGTCTCGGAGCCATCATAGGCAGGCAGCGCGACATTGCTTTCACCCTTGGCGAGGGCGTTCATGCCGTTCGAGAGCGCGACGATGCCGCGCGAGACGCGCATGACGGAGCGTATCGAAACCACCGCGACGACGAGAACCAGGAGCGAGGCCACGGCAACGATCACCAGCAGACGGCTCAGCGCCGCCGACGTCGTGGCGAGATCCTCGTTGAGGCTGCGGGTTATTACCTCGCTTTGGGTTTCCGTCGCATGCGAGAGCTGGCGGGAGACGGAATGGAGACGGGTTACGGCTCCCCGGATCGCGAACATTTCGAGCAGGTAGCGTGTCTGCGCGTCGAATACGCGCTTGTAGGGTTCAAGGTCCGCCTCCGCAACGACGACCGACGGTGCTGAGGTTTCCGCGACGTAGCGGCGCAGCAGTTCCCCGAGCTGGAAGAGGCTGTCAGAATTCGATGCCGCCTGAACGATCCCGTTGAGGCGCCGCCGCAGACCGGTATCGACGATGATCTGCCCGGTGGCGATTTCGCCGAGTGCCGCCGCCGCATCCGCCTTGTGCCTCTGGGCAGCCTCGGCATCGTCCACCAGATGCACGGTTTGCGTGCGGATCGTCTGCAGGAGCATCAGAACCTCCCGGCTCGCAAAGCTCTTCTGCGCGTTCTCGCGCGACTGGCTCTCTATGGTCTTCAACAGATTGTCGACCTGGATCACCACAGCACGGCTTTCACTGGAGACGCGATACGGCGATGTCGCATTCATGAGGAAGGGGGCGCTGGACACGAGGTCGGATACTTGCCGTGAGACCAGCGAGGCCTTGGCAAGACCGGAAAAGGCCTGGAGCCCATAGGCCGCCATCTCGTCGCGTGCCTTCTGAAGACCGTAGATCGCCGTAACCGCCAGGCTGAGCGCCAGAAAGCAGATGAAGAGAATGGCAAAGGGCAGTCGGAATGCGATGGAGGAAAGGAACGGACGACTGATCACAGCACCGGCTCGGCATCGTCGGTGTGGAGGACGTAGCCCTTGCCCCGGCGTGTCTGGATATGCCGCGGCAAATCCGGGTTGCGCTCGATCTTGCGCCGCAGCCGCAGGATCAGAACATCGACATTGCGGTCGATGTAGCGATCGCTTTCCGCCCCGAGGCGATCGAGGATCTGGGCGCGGCTCACCGGCACGTTCGGACGCTCCGCCAAGATCTCGAGCAGCGCAAATTCCGCCGTCGTCAGTGTGCGGCTGCGGTCGACGAGGCAAACCGCGTGGCGGCCCTTGAGATCGACGGCCCAGTCGCCGAGGCGGAGCGACGATGAGGGTTGCTGCTCGCGCTCACCTTCCCTTTCCTGTTTCAGCGAAGGGACGGTCCGTCGAAGCACCGCCTTGATGCGGGCAGTGAGTTCGATCGGTTCGAACGGCTTGACGACGTAATCGTCCGCGGCGGTTTCGAGCCCGAGTACGCGGTCGGTCGCACTTCCCGCGGCTGTGACCATGACGATGCCCACGCTGGTCTGCGCGCGAAGGCGCTGGGCGAAGGCGCGACCGGAGGTGCCCGGAAGATTGTGATCGACCAGAACCAGATGGACGGTCTCATGCTCCAGCAGCCCGGCCGCCTCCTCCGCCGAGCCTGCGGTGACCGGCTGCCAACCTTCGGTCTCGACGAGATCGGAGATGAGCTCCGCCATATCCGGATCGTCCTCGACGATCAGAATCCTCACCTTCTCCTTCAACATGCGTCAGTCCTCCCCCGCCATCATAGGCAGACGGAGCGCAATGTTCAAAGGCTCGCTGGTTATGGCCGTTCGTCACATTTGTAACTTTTGTAACGCCTGCAACGCCCTTCGGCACTGCGGCGAAATATCGGTAACCATTCTTAAATTGCAGCTTGCGCGGGATCTGCCATGTTGTCTCGCAGGATCGGAACGGGGAGGTTCCGAGGGAGGAGCGTCAAGGTGCGAACAGTCGTCGTCATCAGTCTGGGAGTGGCCGTCTGGCTCGGCTCGACGCAGCCGGGCGCAACGGCGGCATCCCTCAACGTCCTCTGCGGCGTCGACGAGAGCTGGTGTTCGGTGATGAAGGCTGCCTTCCAGGCGAAGACCGGCGCCGACATCACGATGGTGCGAAAGAGCACGGGCGAAATCCTCGACCAGATCCGCGCCGAACGCGACCAGCCGACGGTGGACGTCTGGTGGGGCGGCACAGGTGACACGCATCTGCAGGCCGCGTCCGAAGACCTTCTTCTCGGATACACGTCGTCGGAGGAACGGGATCTCCTTCCGTGGGCGCAGAACTTCTACGCGATGTCCGGCGGCCGGTCGGCGGGCGTCTATGCCGGGGCGTTGGGCTTTGCCTACAATTCCGAGCTTCTTGCCCGACACAAGGTGCCGGCGCCGACCTGCTGGCGCGATCTCGCCAATTCCGCCTATCGCGGCCTTATCCTTGCGGGCAATCCCAACTCCTCGGGAACGGCGTTCACGACCCTTGCGACCTTCGTGCAGCTCTTCGGCGAAGAGGAGGCATTCCGGTTCATGGAGATCCTCGACCGCAACATCGGCGATTACACGAAGGCCGGTGCGGATCCGGTCAAGGCTGCCGCCCGGGGCGAAACCCTGATCGGGATATCCTTCATGCATGACGCGGTGACGCAGAAGGAGGCAGGCTTTCCCCTGGTAATCGTCGCGCCCTGCGAGGGAACGGGCTACGAGATCGGCGCCGTCAGTATCGTCAAGGGCGCCCACAACCTTGACGCGGCACGTGCCTTCGTCGATTTCGCCCTCAGTCCCGAGGGTCAGGCGACGGGGATCGCGGCCGGGCAGAACCAGGTTCCGTCGAATGCGAAGGCGGCGCTGCCGGCGACGGCACCCGACATCTCGATGATCAAGATGGTGGACTACGACTTCGCCACGTTCGGCTCGCCGGAAGAGCGAAGTCGATTATTGAGACGCTTCGACACGGACATACTCGCCGTCCGCTGACGGCCCGCAGAGTTCCAGAACCGAACTAGATTCCACGTAACGGACCGCGGCAGCGCGGCACCGAAGGGCCCGGCCGTGCCCGCAACGACCACGGCTCGGTCCCGAACAAATGTCAGACGCAACGCAACAGGAGGAAAGCCATGCGACTGAAATCCCTCTCGATCCTGCTCTTCGCCGGCACCGCACTCGGTGCCGTCGAGGCCCGCGCCGCGGGCGAACTCAATCTCATCTGCTCGGCCGATGTCGTCATCTGCGAACAGATGAAGGGCGACTTCGAAAAGAGCCACGACATCAAGGTGAACATGGTCCGCCTGTCGTCGGGCGAAACCTATGCCAAGATCCGCGCCGAAGCCCGCAATCCGAAGACCGACATCTGGTGGGCCGGCACTGGTGACCCGCACCTGCAGGCGGCATCCGAGGACCTGACGCTCGAATACAAGTCCCCGGCGCTCGACCAGTTGCAGGACTGGGCGCAGAAGCAGGCGGAAAGCTCGGGCTACCGGACCGTCGGCGTCTATGCCGGCGCCCTCGGCTGGGGCTACAATTCCGAAATCTTCAAGACGAAGGGCTACAAGGAACCGGCCTGCTGGGCCGATCTGCTCGCGCCGGAGCTGAAGGGCGAGATCCAGATCGCCAATCCGAACTCCTCCGGCACCGCCTATACCGCACTTGCGACCCTTGTGCAGATCATGGGTGAGGACCAGGCCTTCGACTACCTGAAGAAGCTCAATGCCAACGTCTCGCAATACACCAAGTCCGGCTCGGCGCCGGTCAAGGCGGCCGCACGCGGCGAGACCGGCCTCGGCATCGTCTTCATGCATGACGCCGTCGCCCAGGCGGTGGAAGGCTTCCCCGTGAAGGTTGCGGCTCCCTGTGAAGGCACCGGCTACGAGATCGGCTCGATGTCGATCGTCAAGGGCGCCCGCAATCTCGACAATGCCAAGGTCTGGTATGACTGGGCGCTCTCGCCCGAAGTGCAGTCGCGCATGAAGGACGCGAAGTCCTTCCAGCTCCCGTCCAACAAGACGGCCGAAGTACCGGAACAGGCGCCGAAGTTCGAGAACATCAAGCTCATCGACTACGACTTCAAGACCTACGGCGACTCGGCCAAGCGCAAGGCGCTGCTGGAGCGCTGGGATCGCGAGATCGGCGCGATCGCCAACTGACGAGGCAATGACCGCCGCACCCGGGCGACAAGCCGGGGTGCGGCCCATTCTCAGAGATTTTCAAACGTGACGAGAGCGAGGTTCGCCGTGATGAATGGCAATCGCAAACTGGACATCGTCCTTGCGCTGGGGGCGGCGGCACTGACGCTCGTGCCCTGGTACCGGATCGAGGGCGGGTTCTTCGGCTTCGGCTGGATCGCCGACTTCCCTGCCACGGCAGATACCGCACCGGGGCTGCTGCAGATAACGAGCCACGGCAAGATCTGGCTCGCCGGCGCGGTGTTGTTCCTCGCGCTCGCAGGCCTCGCCCGAACCCTGCGCGATCCGGCGCGGCGTGGCCGCGGCCTGGTTCTCGCCGGATCTCTCGGGCTCCTGTTCCTCTCGCTTCAGGGCCTTGCGATCGGCTTCACGGGCTGGACCTGGACGATCAGCGAGCAGCTGTTCGGCATGCTTGCCGACGGCCAGCCGTCCATGGGGGCCGGCGCCGTCCTGATGTCGATGGTCTTCGTGCTTCTTGTCGCCTTCGGCCTTGCCGAGCAAGGTGCGATGAAGGGCGACGCCTTCATCGTCGGCTCGATTTCCATGCTCATCTTTCTGGTGACGGTCTTCGTCTTCTATCCGATCGGCAGCATGTTCGTCGGCGCGGTGCAGGATTTCGATGGCTCCTTCAATCCGGACAATTTCATTCGCAACGCTCAGGACCCGGGCATCTGGAGCCTCGGTTGCGTGTCTGGCGGCGAGCGTTGCGGTGTCGCCTGGCGCACCCTCACTCTCGCGATCATGACGGCGCTCGGCTCGACCCTGCTCGGGCTCGCATTCGCGCTTCTGTCGACACGCACGCGCTTTCCTTACAAGAAGGGGCTGAGGCTGCTGACCGTCCTGCCGATCATCACGCCGCCTTTCGTCATAGGCCTTGCCCTGACGCTGCTCTTCGGGCGTGCCGGCGTCGTTACCGAAGCGATATCCGACCTGTTGGGTCTCGAGCCCGGCCGGTGGCTTTACGGTCTGACCGGCATCTGGATCGCACAGGTTCTCTCGTTCACGCCAATCTCCTTCCTGGTGCTGATCGGCGTCGTCGAAGGTGTGAGCCCCTCGATGGAGGAGGCCTCGCAGACCCTGCGCGCAGACCGCTGGCGGACGTTCGTCCGCGTGTCGTTGCCGCTGATGAAGCCCGGCCTCGCCAATGCCTTCCTGATCGGCTTCATCGAAAGCATGGCCGATTTCGGCAACCCGCTGGTGCTGGGGGAAGCCATGGCGTACTGTCGACGGAGATATTCTTCGCGGTCGTCGGATCGCAGAACGATCCGTCCCGCGCCGCCGTACTCGCGATTGTGCTTCTCTGCTTCACGCTTTCCGCGTTCGTCGCGCAGCGCGTCTGGCTCTCCGGCAAGAATTTCGCGACAGTGACCGGCAAGGGCGACAACGGCGTTCACATCGCCCTGCCCCGCGGCCTCTCGATCGCCGTGCATGCGGTGGCGATCCCGTGGATGATCTTTACCGTGGTCGTGTACGGGATGATCCTGTTCGGCGGTTTCGTGAAGACCTGGGGCCTCGACAATTCGCTGACCTTCGACCACTACGCGCGGGCCTTCTCGGTCGGCTTCGAAAACGGAGCGATCGCCTGGACCGGCGTTGCGTGGAACTCCTTCTGGACGACGATGGAGATCGCGCTCGTCTCGGCGCCGCTCACCGCCGCTGTCGGGCTGCTCACCGCCTATATCATCGTCCGGCAGAGATTCACCGGCCGCAACCTCTTCGAATTCGCGCTGATGATGAGCTTCGCCATTCCGGGCACAGTGATCGGCGTCAGCTACATCATGGCCTTCAACCTACCGCCGGTCGAAATGACTGGGACCGCGCTAATCCTGATTGCGTGCTTCGTCTTCCGGAATATGCCGGTCGGCGTACGCGGCGGGATCGCGGCGATGAGCCAGCTCGACAAGAGTCTCGACGAGGCGTCGCTGACATTGAGAGCCGACAGCTTCCGCACCATCCGCAAGGTGATCCTGCCGCTCATGAGGCCGGCGATCAACGCCGCGCTCGTCTATTCGTTCGTGCGGGCGATCACCTCGATCAGCGCCGTCATCTTCCTCGTCAGTGCCCAATACAACATGGCGACGTCCTACATCGTCGGCCTCGTGGAGAACGGCGAATATGGCGTGGCCATCGCCTATTCCTCGATGCTGATCGTCGTGATGCTTGCCGTCATCACAGGTTTCCAGTTCCTCGTAGGAGAGCGTCGCCTGCGCCGCGAAAATCGTGTCGCCGGCAGCTCCCGCACTCCCTCTGTCGCCATCGGCCAGGAGAAAACCGCATGACCAGCCATGAGCCCGGTTCCGTCGTCTTCGAGAATGTTCGCAAGAGTTTCGGCGCCTTCACCGCAATTCCCGATCTTTCCCTCACCATAGAGCCCGGTACGCTAGTGACCCTGCTCGGGCCCTCCGGTTGCGGCAAGACGACGACCTTGCGCATGTTGGCCGGCCTCGAACACCCGACCTCGGGACGCATCCTGATCGGCGGCAAGGACGTCACCATGCTGCCGGCGAATGCTCGCGACGTGTCGATGGTGTTCCAATCCTATGCGCTCTTCCCGCACATGACCGCGCTCGAGAACGTCGCTTATGGTCTCGAGTCCTCCCGTCTCGGCAAGAAGGTCGCGCGGGAGAAGGCGGAGCACGGGCTGGAACTCGTGGGCCTTGCCGGAATGGGCGGGCGCCTGCCCGCGGAACTCTCCGGTGGGCAGCAACAGCGCGTCGCCGTCGCACGTGCACTGGTGCTGGAGCCGCAGGTGCTGCTCCTCGACGAGCCGCTTTCCAACCTCGACGCGCGCCTGCGCCGCAAGGTGCGCACCGATATCCGCGATCTTCAGCAACGGCTGGGCTTTACCGCGGTCTATGTGACTCATGACCAGGACGAAGCGCTCGCCGTGTCCGACCGGATCATCGTCATGAAGGACGGCGTGATCGCACAGTCCGGCGCACCGCGCGAACTTTACGAGGCGCCCGCCTCGCCCTTCATCGCGGACTTCATGGGTGAAGCGAACGTCGTTTCCTGCGAGGTTCTTTCCGTCGATGCCGGTCGAGCGCTCGTGAAGGTCGGCGGTCTCGAACACCACCTGCCGGGACACAACGCGAAGCCCGGAAGCGCCAGGCTGGCGGTGCGGCCGGGCGCGATCCGCCTCGGCGGCGGCGATGAACCCGGGCTCAGGGGCCGAGTCGTGCACTCAGCCTATCTCGGCGACCACATCGAATACGAGGTCGAAACGGATTTCGGCGCCTTCTTCGTCATCGATCATTCCGTCGAGCGCAGCTTCGCTCTTGCCGCCGACGTCACAGTGGCTTTCAAGAACCGTGGCATTGCACTGATCACGGCCTGACATCTCTACCCGAAGGAAAGAAGCATGAGCATGCAAGACACCGATGTCGATCAACGGTTTTCTCTGGCCCGGTCGATTGCGGAGGAGGCCGGAAGGCTTGCCTTCGACTATTTCGAGAACCGCGGCAGTCTCGTGATCGAGACGAAGCGCGATCTTCAGGACGTCGTCTCGATCGCCGACCGCAACGTCGAGACGCTGATCCGCGACCGGGTGGCGTCCGCCTTCCCGCAAGACGGCTTCCTCGGCGAGGAGTTCGGGCACGTCGACGGAACCTCCGGTTTCACGTGGGTGGTCGACCCGATCGACGGGACGGCGCCCTTCGTCAACGGGATGCCGACCTGGTGCGTCTCGATCGCCGTCCTTCGCGGCAGCGTCCCGGTGGTCGGCGTGGTGCATGTGCCTTGCGACGGTGAACTCTATGCCGCGGCGGCGGGTCGCGGAGCGAGCCTCAACGGCAAGCCGCTTACACTCGACCCCACCCGCACCATCCAGAACGCGATGACCGGAATCGGTTGCAACACCTATGTGGCTCCCGAACGGGTCGGCCAGATCATTGCGGGCCTGCTCGGCATCGGCGGCAACTTCATCCGCAACGGGTCCGGCGCGCTGATGCTGGCTTACGTCGCCGCGGGTCGCCTCGTCGGCTACTACGAACCCCATATGCGCGCCTGGGATTGCATGGCCGGCTACTGCCTCGTGAAAGAAGCCGGCGGCGACTATCTGCCGTTCCCGGCCGAGGGCGAAGCCCTGATGGAGGGGCATCCGGTTCTGGCGAGCAATCTCTCCGTCTATTCCGAGCTGCTGGCGCTTCATCAAGGCTGACCGCAGCCCAAGTTCCGGCCGGATCCGACGAATGATGCAGCCCCGCGACCTCATCGCGGGGCTTTTTTGTTCCGCCAGGTCGCGCGCAAGATGCCTGCATTCGACCCCGCGCGGCCGCCACAGCCGCCGATGACGGGTGAAGCGGTCGTTGCCCGCGGGGTCTCACCCCCGTGAGAAATGGAACAGGAATTCCAGTTCCGCCTGCTCTCCGTCGTTCCCTTTTCCACAATTCACCGGATTCTTTGCCGCAGGCTCATATTCGCCCGTTGACGGCCCTCCGAAAAAATGGAATAAATTATCTGCATTTTGACGAACACGGTCTGTTTATTCCGTTTTGCACATCGCGTGGGGAGCGCGGGCCGAATGCACAGGGCCGGAAAATCCGGCTTCCGGCAGGAACAAGGTGACGCCGGGCACCACTGAGGAGGAAAGAAATGAAGAAGTATATTCTTGGCGCTGCGCTGTCCGTCCTTATGGGCACGGCCGCCCACGCGGAAACCATCGGCGTCTCCATGGCGCTGTTCGACGACAACTTCCTGACGGTCCTGCGCAACGGCATGTCCGACTATGCCAAGACGCTCGACGGTGTGACCCTGCAGATCGAAGACGCCCAGAACGACGTTGCCAAGCAGCAGAGCCAGATCCAGAACTTCATCGCCGCCGGCGTCGACGCCATCATCGTCAACCCGGTCGATACCGACGCCACCGCCGCGATGTCGAAGATTGCCGCCGATGCCGGCGTTGCGCTCGTCTACGTCAACCGCGAGCCGGTCAACGTCAACGAACTGCCGGAGAAACAGGCCTTCGTTGCCTCCAACGAAGCCGATTCCGGCACGCTCGAAGCCAAGGAAGTCTGCCGTCTGCTCGGCGGCAAGGGCAAGGCCGTGCTGATGATGGGCGAACTCTCCAACCAGGCCGCGCGCATGCGGACCCAGGACGTCCATGACGTCGTCGCCACCGACGAGTGCAAGGGCATCGAGATCGTCGAAGAACAGACCGCCAACTGGTCGCGCACCCAGGGCGCCGACCTCGTGACCAACTGGCTGTCCGCCGGTCTCGAGTTCAATGCCGTCATCGCCAATAACGACGAAATGGCGATCGGCGCGATCCAGGCGCTCAAGGCCGCCGGCAAGGACATGAAGGACTACGTGGTCGCCGGTGTCGACGCCACGCAGGACGCGCTCGCAGCCATGGAAGCCGGCGACCTCGACGTCACCGTGTTCCAGAATGCCGCCGGTCAGGGCAAGGGTTCGGTGGACGCCGCCTTGAAGCTCGCCAAGGGAGAGGCTGTCGAGAAGAAGGTCTACATTCCCTTCGAACTCGTCACCCCGGAAAATCTGAAGGACTATCAGGCGAAGAACTGATTTCGCCAGCGAGACTGCGGGAGTGCGGGTCCGCCCGCATTCCCGATGCTTAGGGAGGAGAAGTCGCGATGGTCAGCCCGTCCACCATGGCCGCCGTCCGCAAGAGCGGTGCGGTTCCGAACGCCGAGTACCTTCTTGCAGCCGAAGGCGTGCGCAAGGAATTCCCGGGCGTCGTCGCCCTCGATGACGTATCCTTCCGCCTGAAGCGCGGCAGCGTGCATGCGCTGATGGGCGAAAACGGCGCCGGCAAGTCGACGCTGATGAAGATTCTCGCGGGCATCTACCAGCCGGATCGGGGAACGGTACGGCTGAAAGGCGCTGAAATCGAGCTCAACTCGCCGCTCGACGCGCTGGAAAACGGTATCGCCATGATCCATCAGGAGCTCAACCTGATGTCCTACATGACGGTCGCCGAGAATATCTGGATCCGCCGCGAGCCGCTCAATCGTTTCGGCTTCATCGACCACGCCGAGATGCACCGCCGCACGGCAGCCCTTTTCGACCGCCTCAACATATCGATCCATCCGGAGACGCCTGTCGGCGAGCTTTCCGTCGCCAATCGCCAGATGGTCGAGATCGCCAAGGCCGTTTCCTACGAATCCGACGTCCTCATCATGGACGAACCGACCTCGGCGCTGACCGAGCGCGAGGTGGAACACCTGTTCCAGATCATCCGCGGCCTGCGCTCGCAAGGAATCGGCATCGTCTACATCACCCACAAGATGAACGAGCTCTTCGAGATCGCCGACGAATTCTCCGTCTTCCGTGACGGCAAGTATATCGGCACACATGCGTCGAGCGACGTCACCCGCGACGACATCATCCGCATGATGGTCGGCCGTGAAATCACCCAGATGTTCCCGAAGGAGGACGTTCCGCTCGGCGACGTCGTGCTCTCGGTCAAGAACCTGACGCTCGACGGCGTGTTCCACGATGTTTCCTTCGACGTGCGCGCCGGCGAAATCCTCGGCGTCGCCGGCCTCGTCGGCTCCGGCCGGTCGAACGTCGCCGAAACGCTCTTCGGCGTGACGCCGGCATCCTCCGGCGAAATCACGATCGACGGCAAGCCCGTCGCGATCGACAGCCCGACGGAAGCGATCCGCCACCGCATGGCATTCCTGACGGAAGACCGCAAGGATACCGGCTGCCTGCTGATCCTCAACGTTCTCGAGAACATGCAGCTCGCAGTTCTCCAGGATCGCTATGTCCGGAACGGCTTCGTGCAGCAAAGCAGTCTTTCGGCCGATTGCGAGGAGATGTGCCGGAAGCTCCGGGTCAAAACCCCGAGCATGGACGAGCGCATCGAAAACCTTTCCGGCGGCAACCAGCAGAAGGTGCTGATCGGCCGCTGGATGTTGACGGACCCCAGAATCCTGATCCTCGACGAACCGACCCGCGGGATCGATGTCGGCGCCAAGGCCGAAATCCATCGCCTGGTCACGGAGATGACCCGGAAGGGCGTTGCGGTCATCATGATTTCATCGGAAATGCCCGAGGTCCTCGGCATGAGCGACCGCGTCATGGTGATGCATGAGGGCCGTGTCACGGGCTTCCTCGACCGGGCGGAAGCCACACAGATCAAGGTCATGGACCTGGCGTCGAGCTGACGCCGTCTGGGGACCGACAGGGAGGTTAGAATGAATCAACAGACCGCGACCAAGGGCGATGTCGACCTGAAGATGGGCCAAACGCGTACGCGCCGGATGCCCTCCGAGGCCAACATCTTCCTGGTGCTGATCGGCATCGCGCTCGTCTTCGAACTGCTCGGCTGGCTGTTCGTCGGCCAGAGCTTCCTGATGAACCCGCAGCGCCTGACCATCATGATCCTTCAGGTGTCGGTGATCGGGATCATCTCCGTCGGCGTGACGCAGGTCATCATCACCGGCGGCATCGATCTTTCCTCCGGCTCCGTCGTCGGCATGACCGCAATGTTTACCGCGAGCCTTGCCCAGGCGTCGTCATGGTCGCGGGCGCTCTATCCGAGCCTCACCGACCTGCCCTTCTTCATCCCGATCGGGGTCGGCATCCTGATCGGCATGCTTGCCGGCTTCATCAACGGACAGCTCATCGCGAGGACAAAGATCCCGCCCTTCATCGCCACGCTCGGGATGATGGTGACGGCACGCGGTATTTCGAAGTGGTATACCAAGGGTCAGCCGGTTTCGGGCCTGACCGACCAATTCAACTTCATCGGGTCCGGTGTCTGGCCGGTGATCGTCTTCCTCGTCGTCGCGCTGATCTTCCACATCGCGCTGCGCTACACACGCTACGGCAAGTTCACCTATGCGATCGGCGCCAACGTGCAGGCCGCCCGCGTCTCCGGTATCGACGTCGAAAAGCACCTGATCAAGGTCTACGCGATCGCCGGCATGCTGGCGGGCCTCGCCGGCGTCGTCACCGCCGCTCGCGCCCAGACCGCACAGGCCGGCATGGGCGTGATGTACGAACTCGACGCGATCGCGGCGGCCGTCATCGGCGGCACCTCGCTGGCAGGTGGTGCAGGCCGCATCACCGGCACGGTGATCGGCACGATCATCCTCGGGGTGATGACCTCCGGCTTCACCTTCCTGCGCGTCGACGCCTATTACCAGGAGATCATCAAGGGCATGATCATCGTCGCGGCCGTCGTCGCCGACGTCTATCGCCAGAAGAAGCGCAAGGTCTGACGAACTCCTCCCCGTCAAACCGACTGGCGGCGCTCCGGCGCCGCCTTTGTTCTTCCGGGCTTCGCACAGCGGATAACCGTCGGCCGACACGGCGCGGCCCAGGCGACCCGGGTGCCTCCCGCGACTGTCTTATCAGATGCTGTCCTCAGGAAGCGCCGGCGTGTCCGGCGCCTTGTCGAGCAAGCTCGTCAAGTCGCCGCGCGTTGCTGCACCGGCTCGCGACTTCAGAAACTCACTGGCCGTCTCGACGGCCCCGATCTTCTGCGCCACTGCCGAGACAATCCACTGATTGAGCGACACGCCATCCTCCAAAGCGAGACGGGTCGCCGTCTCCTTGAGCGACTGAGGGAGCTGCAACGGGTATTTGTAGCGTTGGGTCTGGGTCATGTGTTCAGCATCCTGACAATTTCTCCCGGCGTGATAACAGTGACGCCAAGCCTGAGCGCCGGACGAAAATCCTTGACGTTGTGCGTCACGATCGCCTCGGCCTGTCCGTTCAACGCGGCCTCGAGCACCATCTCATCCGCAACATCGGAAAGCATCGGCCGTGTCCGAAAGGAGATATCGACGCCCTCGGAGATGGCGGCGAGCGCGCGCATGACCGCGGCGACCCCTTCAAGGCTATGGCCGGTTGCCTTGCGAATTTCTTCCCGGCTCAGGACAGCCTCGTACTCCAAAAACAATGCCGTCGAACAAAGCGGCGTCACCATGCCGCGATCGGCGAAACGCAGGAGCAGGTTGCTCGCTCCGTTGCGGCTACGGAATGCCGCCACGATCACGTTGGTGTCGAGAACCAATCTCATGCGAATAGATTATAGACATCTCATAAGATGTCAATGTACTGTGGCGTAACCCCCGCCGTCAGACGACCACCCATCGCCGTTCGGCGAAGGAGCGCGCCATGGCGTGGACGGACTGCTCGATCCGCAATCCCTCCTCGAAGTCGACGACGTGCGCCTTGTCGCCGCCGATCGCCGCGATCAGCTCGCGGCATTCGATCACCTTCAGATCGTTGAAGCCGAGGCCGTGGCCGGGTGCGGGAATAAAGCGGTCATAGGGCGGATGATGGGGTGCTGCCAGAACGGTACGGAAACCCTGTTCCTCGGGCCGGCCATCCGCCTGATAGATCTGGAACTCGTTCATCCGCTCCTGGTCAAAGAGGATAGAGCCCGCAGAACCGAAGATCTGAAGCGCGATGCGCCCCTTGCGACCCCAGGCGGAACGGTTCGCCATCAGCACGGCTGAAATGCCGCCTTCAAGCGTCATCAAGACACTTGCAACATCGTGGTTCTCCACCGCCCGGTTTCCGCCCTCTTTCAGCGGCCGCTCCGCATAGGGTTTCACGAGATCCGCGACGACCGTCGCGACATGCCCGAAGAGGGTGAAGAGCAGCGAGAGCGGATGGACGGCGAAGTCATCGAGCGCGCCGTAGCCGGAGGCGGCCTCGCTCTTCCAGTAGAAGGGCACGCAAGGATCGGCCATAAAATCCTCGTCCATCTCGACGCGGACATGGTTGACGATACCGATTGCGCCCTCATCGACCAGCCGCCTGATGTGCCGGATCATCGGGTTCTGGATATAGTTGTATCCCATGACGGCGGTGCGGCCGCTCCTCACCGCCGCGTCACGCATACGGACGGCGTCGGCGTAGGCAGGCGCCATCGGCTTTTCACACCAGACGTGCTTGCCGGCGTCGAGGGCGGCGATCGCCATTTCCGGGTGGAAGGCGTTGGGCGTCGTCACCGAGATCACGTCGATTTCCGGATTGGCAAGCAGGTCGTGCCAGTTCCCGGTCGCGGTTTCGAAGCCGAACTCGGCGGCCTTCTTCGCCGCGAGCTCGGCGTTCACCTCGGCGAGCGCCACCAGCCGCGGCCGTGCCACGTCACCGAAGACGCTCGCGACATTGTTCCACGCGAGTGCATGGCATTTGCCCATGTAACCGGTGCCGATGAGACCGATTCCGAGACCTCTCATGCCTTCCTCCCAGAAGCAGGATTTCCGATGAACTGCAGGTCAGGCTTGCGGGTTGTCGCGCCTGAAGATCCAGTCATGGTCCGGATGGTTCTTGAAGCGCCATTTGCGGAGCGGCCCCGCCATGACGTTCAGGTAGTACATCTCGTAGCCGTAGGGCGAACCGCAGGGATGGTGACCCTTCGGCACCAGGACGACATCGCCGTCGGAGACCGCCATGGTTTCGTCGAGCGAACCGTCTTCGGTAAAGACGCGCTGGAAGCCGAAGCCCTGGGCGGGGTTCAGGCGGTGATAATAGGTCTCCTCGAGATAGGTCATCTCGGGATAGTTGTCCTCGTCGTGCCGGTGCGGCGGATAGGACGACCAGTTGCCGGACGGCGTGAAGACCTCGGTGACGAGCAGACTGTCGGCGACGTCGCGGTCTTCCATGGCGATCGGATAGATGTAGCGGGTGTTCGCACCCTTGCCGCGCTCGGTGAGCGCGATGCCTTCCGGCCCGATCACCTGTGCCTCGCGGCCCGGCATGGCGGGTGCGGTGCAGACGGCGAGCGTGCAGTCGGTCGCAGCCGTCGCCGACCAGTCGTTGCCGGCCGGCACGTAGACGCAATGCGGCGGCTTGCGCTCGAAGACATTCATGCGGTCGCCGAGCGCGCCGAAATCCTTACCGCCGCCCGAAATCTCCGCCTTGCCCTCGACCAGCACGAGGATCACCTCCGTCTCGCCGGTCTTCTCGGCCGCCTTTTCACCGGCCTTCAGGCGATAGAGCCCGAAGCCGACATAGCCCCAGCCCGCACTTTCCGGCGTGATGTCATGAACCTTGCCGTTCGTGCCCTGCGGCTTGCGCAGAAGATCGCTCATGCCTCGTCTCCCTTATCGGTTTCCCGGCTTTCGGCAGGCTTTTCGTCAGTTGACGGGGCCTTTGCGTCCGGCGACAGGAACAGCTGCCAGCCGGCATAGCCGGCGGCAGCCAGAAAGATGACCGCCCAGCCCGTCGCTCCGTTCGACCACTCGACCACGGCCCAGATCGCCGGAAGAACGACCGTCAGGATACGCAGCCAGAGCGGCCGGAAGAACGGATGCTGCGGGTCGAGAAATTTCACGCCGTCTCCTTGTCCAGGCCGGCGGTCTTCGCCATGGCCTTCAGCGATTTCAGTCCGAGGCTCTGGTATTCGAAGGGATTGCGGACATCGGGGTCCTGCTCGGCTTCGATCACCAGCCATCCTTCGTAACCATGCTCCGCCGCAATCCGCAAGACCGGCGCGAAGTCGACGCCGCCTTCCGCATCGCCGGGAACGGTGAAGACGCCGCGGCGCACGCCTTCGAGGAAGGAGAGGTTCTCCTCACGGACCTCTTTCGCGATCGCCGGACGGAGGTTCTTCGCATGGATGTGGCCGACGCGGTGCATATACTTCTTCGCGACCCGTTCCGGGTTGCCGCCGCCGAAGAGGCAATGACCGGTGTCGAGGAGGAGATGGGCGTGCGGCCCGGTGTTCTCCATCAGCCGGTCGATCTCGTCCTCGCTCTCAACGATCGTCCCCATGTGATGGTGGTAGACGAGCGTGATGCCCTGCCCCGCGGCATATTCCGCAAGTGCCTCGACGCCGGCGCCGAAGGTTTTCCAGTCGGCGTCGCCAAGCTTCGGCCGAGCATTGACGGCCACCGCGTCGTTGCCGTGGATGGCGTTCGAGGTCTCGCAGACGATGATGACCTTGGAGCCCATGGCCTTCAGGAGGTCGAGCGCCTGCTGCATCGCCGCCTTTTCTTCCTCGATCGTGCTCGTCAGCAGGTTCAGCGAATGCCAGCCGGAAACGAAGCGCAAGCCCCGCGGCTCGAGCACGGCCTTGAGACCCGCCGGGTCGGTCGGGAACTTGTGGCCTTTCTCGATGCCGTCGAAGCCGATCTTCGCCGTCTCGTCCAGGCACTGGTCGAGGCTGATATGGGCGCCGAGCGTGCGGTCGTCGTCGTTGGACCAGGCGATCGGATTGGTTCCGTAGAGGATCATGTCTAGCGTCTTTCCTTCAGCGCTGCTTCATAACGGGTGCGGGCTTCGTTGACTTCCCGGCGGGCGGAGACTTCGGGGACCGCGACGTCCCACCAGAAGCCGCCGGCATCCGGCGTGGGATAGGGATCGGTGTCGATCACGATCACGGTCGCAACCTCCGCCTCGCGAGCAGCCTCCAGCGCCTCTTCGAGTTCTGCGATGGATGAAACCTTGCGGGCGTCGGCGCCCATCGACGCCGCATGCGCGGCAAAATCGATCGCGATAGGGTTCACGTTGGTATGCGCATAGAGATTGTTGAACTCGGCGCCGCCCGTTTCCATCTGCAGCCGGTTGATGCAGCCGTAGCCGCGATTGTCGGTGATCACGACTGTGATCTTGACGCCCATGGCAACGGCGGTCGCGAGTTCGGAATTCATCATCATGTAGGAACCGTCGCCGACCATGACGATAACGTCGCGATCGGGTTCGGCCATCTTGATGCCGAGGCCGCCGGCAACCTCGTAACCCATGCAGGAAAAGCCGTATTCCATGTGGTAGGAGAGCGGCAGCTTCGCTTTCCACAGCTGGTGCAGTTCGCCCGGCATGGTGCCGGCCGCGCACATGACGACCGTGTTGTCGCGCGAGGCGCGCTGCACGGCACCGATCACCTGCATGTCGGTCGGGAGCGCATTGCCGTCCTTCGGCGCAGCGGTGACGGCATCCGCCCTTGCGAACCAGGCGTTCTTGAGATCGGCATCGGGCGCCGGGAAGACCGTGCCGCCGAGCGCCTCCGACAGGCGTTCGAGCCCGATCTTCGCGTCCGCCGTCAAGGCGATCGCGTCGTGCTTGGCGCTATCATAGGGCTGGACGTTGAGGGCGAGGATCTTGCGCGCCAGGTTCTTGAAGAGCGCCCAGGAGCCGGTGGTGAAATCCTGGAAACGCGTGCCGACGCCGAGGACAAGATCGGCATTTTCCGCGACGATGTTGGCGCAGCCAGTCCCTGTGACCCCCACAGCACCAAAATTGAGCGGGTGGTCCCAGGCGAGCACCGACTTGCCGGCCTGCGTCTCGACGACGGGGATGCCGTGTTTTTCGGAGAAGGCCTTCAGCGTTTCCGTCGCGCCGGCGAAGTGCACGCCGCCACCGGCGACGATGACTGGGTTCTTCGCCGCCTTCAGCGCCGCGACGGCGGCTTCGAATTCCGCCGCATCCGGTTCCGGGCGGCGCTGGCGCCAGACCCGCTTTTCGAAGAAGCTCTCGGGGTAGTCATAGGCCTCTGCCTGGACGTCCTGGCAGAAGGCGAGCGTCACCGGGCCGCAATCGGCCGGATCGGTCATCGTGCGCATCGCCCGCGGCAAGGCGGTCAACAACTGTTCCGGCCGGGTGATACGATCGAAGTAGCGGCTCACCGGTTTGAAGCAGTCGTTGACCGACATCGTGCCGTCGCCGAAGTCCTCGAGCTGCTGGAGGACGGGATCTGGACCGCGATTGGCGAAGACGTCGCCGGGAATCAAGAGGACCGGCAGGCGGTTGACGTGGGCGAGTGCCGCAGCCGTCACCATGTTCGCCGCGCCCGGCCCGATCGAGGAGGTGACCGCCATGGCGCGACGGCGGCGAAGCTGCTTCGAATAGGCGATCGCCGCATGGGCCATCGACTGCTCGTTCTGGCCGCGATAGGTCGGAAGCTGGTCGCGAACCCCGTAAAGCGCTTCCCCGATGCCGGCGACGTTGCCGTGGCCGAAGATCGCCCAGACCCCGGCAATATAGGTCTCGCCATGCTCGTTCATCTGATTGGCGAGGTAGCGCACCATCGCCTGTGCAGCCGTCAGTCTCACCGTTTTCATGCCTTTCCTCCCTTGGCGCGCGCATTGTCCCAGACCGCGCAAAGACTGCTGTAACGTCCCGCCATTTCCTCGACCGCCTCGGCGTCGGTGACCGCACCGGCAAGCCAGCCGCGGGCCACGTCGCCGAAGATCGTCCGCCCAACGGCGAAACCCTTGACCAGATCGAAGCCGGCGGCAAGCGCGAAGCTCTCCTCCAGTTCCGCGGCAGGAGCATCGAGACCGAGCACCACGATGCCGCGGGCATAGGGATCGTTTCGGCGAACCGCTTCGCAGGCATTGGCCCAGGAGGCTTCGGTCTTCATCGGCTCCAGCTTCCACCAGTCAGGGTAAACGCCGATCTCGTAGAAGCGGTCGATGATCTTCGCGACCGTGTCGTCATCCGTCGGAGCGACCTTCGACGGGATGACCTCGAGCAACATTTCCAGCCGGTTGCGCCGGGCCGCGGCGAAGAGCCGTGCGACCGTCTCCTCCTGGTTCGCCCTGAATTCCGGCGGGTCGTCGGGATGATAGAAACAGAGCACCTTGACGACATGTTCGACCGGCCATTCGCAGAGACCGCCGAAATCGGGACCGATCTCCGGCTCCAGCGTCAGGGGTCGGGAGCCCGGCCATTCGACGGGGCGGCCGATCCAGAGACCGGAGCCCGCGGCCCGGTAGAGCGTGTCGCGGCCGAGCCGTCCATCGCAGAGAATGCCGTAGCCGCTGCCGCCCGCGGCAACCTGCTGGGCCGCTTTCAGGCAGAGTTCCTTGAACGCGCCGATGCGTTCCGGGGCGGCGCCTGCCTCCTCGGCCATGGCTTCGAGCTGCATGCGATGGTCGAAGGCGAAGACGCGCATGACCGGCCAGTCGGTTTTGCGGTTCGTCGACCAGTGCACCTGTTCGAGGGCGGCATCCTTGCGCAGCGCCTTGTTGCGGATGCCGCGCTCGAAGAAATACTGAAGCTCCTCCCAGCTCGGATAGGCCGGCGTGCAGCCGTGGCGGGAGACGGCGAAGGCGCCGCAGGCATTGGCGTATTTGAGGCTCGTCGGCCAGTCCTCGCCGGTGAGCCAGCCCTTCAGCAGGCCCGACATGAAGCCGTCGCCGGCGCCGAGAACGTTGAAGACCTCGATCGGAAAACCCTGGCCCTTCTGGCCGGCGTCGAGGCTGTCTGGAATTTCGCCCTCGAAAACCACGGCGCCCATCGGGCCGCGCTTGCAGACGAGCGTCGCCGGCGTGATGCGGCGGACGGTCCGCAGGGCCTCCAGCGTGTCGGTCGATCCGCCGGCGATATGGAATTCCTCCTCCGTGCCGACGATGAGGTCGAAGAGCGGCAGCGTCGACTGCAGCTTGGCGGTGACGGCTCCCGATTCGATGTAGCGGCTTTCGCCAGCACCATGACCGGCAAGGCCCCAGAGGTTCGGCCGGTAGTCGATGTCGAGCGCGGTCTTCGCGCCGTTCTCGCGTGCGAGCCTGAGCGCCTTGAGCACGGCCTTTTCGGTGTTCGGATGGGAGAGATGCGTGCCGGTCGCGCAGACGCAGCGCGCGTCGGCGATGAAGGCCGGATCGACGTCGTCCTCGCAGAGCGCCATGTCGGCGCAGTTCTCGCGGTAGAAGATCAGCGGAAACTGGTCCTGGTCGCGGATGCCGAGGATAACGAGCGCCGTGAGGCGCTCGGGATCGGTCTTCACGCCGCGTACGTCGACGCCTTCGCGGACCAGCTGCTCGCGGATGAAGCGGCCCATGTGCTCGTCGCCGACACGGGTGAGAAGCGCCGACTTGAGGCCGAGCCTTGCCGTTCCGGCGGCGATGTTGGTCGGGGAGCCCCCGATATACTTGTTGAAGGAGGCCATGTCCTCGAGCCGGCCGCCGACCTGCACCCCGTAGAGATCGACCGAGGAACGGCCGATCGTGATCAGATCGAGTGATGTCAAAAGCCTGCCTCCCTGTTTGCAGGCGATGCGGATCGCCTGTCGTTCATGCAGCGCTCCCCGCCCGTCCGCTGCCTTACAGGTTTTGAACTTTAAATTCCATTTCTGGAAATTTCAACACAGATATTCAATTTTCTTGCCGAGCCGTTCCAACCGCCACCGAGAGCGTGATCGCGAGGCAGAGCGTCGCCGAAAGCGAGCGGAAGGCGCCGAAGTCGACTTCGGAGACGAGCAGGGTCTGGGCGTTGAATTTCCGCAACGGACTGACGATCGTGTCGGTGATCGCCACCACCGGGATGCCCCGCGCCGAAACCGCTTCGACGATGTCCAGCGTTTCGGCGGAATAGGGCGCGAAGGTCACGGCGAGCAACGCGTCGCCGGAACGCACCGCATGGCGGTTGTCGAGCTTGCCGACGGCACTGTGCAGCATGGCCGGCACGCCCATCTTCTCGAAGGCGTAGGCCATGTAGCTCGCGACCGGGAAGGAGCGGCGCATACCGATGATATGGACCATCTCGGCGGCAGCGAGCGTCTTCACCGCCTCTTCGAGGGCTGCCGGATCGACCGTCTTCAGCAGGCCTTCGAGCGAGGTGCGTCCCGCCTCGACGAATTCGGCGAGCAGTGCCGAGGGGCTGCCTTCGGCCTTTTCGCGGAGGTGGTGGAGCCTGGTCGAATAGTCCGGCCAACCGCCAACATAGGATTCGCGGAAGAGCTTCTGCATCTCGGAGAAGCCGGAAAAGCCGAGAATCTGGCAGAACCGCATGAAGGCCGACGGCTGCACGCCGGCACCCTCCGCCATTTCGGCGACCGTCGACACGGCGATGCGGTCCTTATTGGAGGCGACGTAATCGGCGCATTGCCGCAACCGTTTCGGCAGTTTTTCGGAGACCTGCAGGAGCCTCTCCTCGAAGCCCTTGATGCTCATCGGCGCGCCGGTCTCTGCCATCGTCATCCTTCCCATAAGTCTATTGACATAAGCGATGCCGCAATCTAGCAAAATGGAACGTATATTCCAAATGAAGATTTCGGCGGCACCTGAGCGCCCCGGAATCTCTCCGCAGGTCAGCGATGCCGCCCGCCTATAGGACGCGGCGCAGGGAGGAAAGCAAGATGGTAACGAGACTGGCGCTTCTTGGCGCGGGACGAATCGGCAAGGTGCACGCAAAGGCGATCGCCGAGGACAAGCGGGCGAAGCTGGTGGCTGTCGCCGACGCCTTCCCCGAAGCGGCGAACGCCATCGCCTCCGCTGCCGGCTGCGCCGTCCGGACGATCGACGAGATCGAGGCCGACAAGGACATCGACGCGGTCGTCATCTGCACGCCGACCAACACCCACGCCGACCTCATCGAGCGCTTCGCCAGGGCCGGCAAGGCTATCTTCTGCGAGAAGCCGATCGACCTCGATGTCGCCCGTGCGAAGGCATGCCTCGAAACCGTGCGCCAGACCGGAGCCAAGGTGATGCTCGGCTTCAACCGCCGCTTCGATCCGCATTTCCAGGCGGTGCGCCGGGAGATCGACGCCGGCACGATCGGCAAGGTCGAGATGGTGACGATCACCAGCCGCGATCCGGGCGCTCCGCCGGCCGAATACATCAAGGTATCGGGCGGCATCTTCCGCGACATGACGATCCATGACTTCGACATGGCCCGCTTCCTCCTCGGCGAGGAGATCGAGACGGTCGTCGCGACCGGTTCCGTTCTCGTCGATCCGAAGATCGGCGAACTCGGCGACTACGACAGCGCCTCGCTGATTCTGACGACAAAGAGCGGCCGCCAGGCGGTCATCTCGAACTCTCGCCGCGCCACGTATGGCTACGACCAGCGCATCGAGGTGCACGGCTCGCTCGGCGCCGTCTCGGCCGAGAACCAGCGGCCGGTCTCGATCGAGATCGCGACGAAGGACGGCTATACCCGTCCGCCGCTGCACGACTTCTTCATGACCCGCTACACGGCCGCCTATGCGGCGGAAATCTCCGCCTTCATCGACAGCCTCGAGAAAGGCACCGCCCCGTCGCCGTCCGCCGAAGACGGGCTGATCGCGCTGGCGCTCGCCGACGCTGCGCTGAAGTCGGCGAGAGAGAACAAGGTGGTGCGCGTCGAACTCTGACGCGCCTCGCTTCGCGGCGGCCAGTTTCCGGCTGCCGCTCAATCGCGTCCCCATGCGCCGATGAGCATGTTGAGAAATCGCTCCGCCGCCGGCGACAAGGTGCCGCCCCGGCGACGAACCACCCCGATGGTACGAGATATCTCGGGGTTGCGAATGGGCCGCGTGATCAGGAACGGATGGTCGTCCTGCGGCGTCGCCATACGCGGCAGGACCGAGATCCCGAGCCCTGCCTCCACCAATCCGAGCGAGGTCGACAGATGGGTAACCTCGTAGAACCAGCGAAGCTTGATGTTGGATTTTGCGAGCGCTGCATCGAGCAGCGTCCTGTTGCCGCTCGACCGATGAACGGTGATGAGATGGTACGGTTCGAGATCCGCCCAGCCGACGGCTGATTTGGCCGCGAGCGGATGATCCTTCCGCGCCGCAAGCACGAAGGGATCTTCGACGAGCCGGTCGAAGGTCAGATCCGGGTCCGACGTTCCCATGATGTTTATGCCGAACTCCACCTCCCCGCGTGCAACCGCCTGGAGACCGTCGGTCGCCGGCAGGTCGAGGATGCGAAAGCGGATGTGCGGATACTCCTCGTTGAACTGCCGGATAACGGTCGGCAGGAAGTAGAAGGCCGCCGTCGGCAGGCAGGCGATCGTGACCAGCCCGCCCCGGTTGGCTCCGACATCCCGGACGGCGAACAGGGAGCCATCGAACTCTTCGAGCATCCGCCGCACGAGCGGTACCAGTTCGGTCCCGAGCGCCGTCGCCGACACATGGCGGGTCGTCCGTTCCAGGAGCGGCGCGCCGATGACCTGCTCCAGTTTCTGGATGCGCCGGCTCAAGGCGGGCTGCGACAGATTCAAAGCGTCGGCCGCGCGGTGAAAGCTCTCCAGCTCGACGACGGCGAGAAAAGCCCGAAGATCGAGGATCTCACAATTAATGCTCATTCTGCATCAATCTCCCAAATCTTAGCATTTCACAAATAAAAACCTCTTCCGATAATTGGATCAAATATAGCCGATTAATACGCCGAATGACATAATTCAAACGGAAGCACAAGCGATGAACGACCTGCTGGCGATCCCATGCGTCCTGATGAGAGGCGGTACCTCGAAGGGTCCGTTCTTTCTGGCAAGCGATCTTCCCGCCGACGCTCGTGAGCGCGACCATATCTTGCTCTCGATCATGGGTTCGGGTCATCCGCTGCAAATCGACGGCATCGGTGGCGGCAACCCCGTGACGAGCAAGGTGGCCATCGTCGGGCAGCCCGGCATTCCCGGCGCCGATGTCGATTATCTCTTTGCCCAGATCCGGATCGATCAGCAGATCGTCGACACCTCCCCCAATTGCGGCAACATGCTCGCCGCGGTCGGCCCGTTCGCCATCGAGGCCGGACTTGTTCCGGTTCGTGGAGAGACGACGCTGGTGCGGATCCACAACGTCAACACCGGCAAACTCATCGAAGCCGAGGTTCCGACACCGAACGGCAGCGTCTCCTATCTCGGTGACGCCGCAATCGATGGCGTACCCGGCCATGCGGCACCGATCGCGCTCACCTTCATCGACGCCGCCGGTGCGCGGACAGGCCAGCTCTTTCCCACCGGAAAGTCGATCGACACGATCGATGGCGTGACCGTCACCTGCATCGACTGCGCGATGCCGATGATATTGCTCGAAGCGGCGGCGCTCGGCGTCAGCGGGATCGAGACGGCGGCGGAACTCAATGCCAATCAAGCGCTCCTCGATCGGCTGGAGAAGCTGCGCATCGCAGCCGGAGAACGGATGGGTCTCGGCGACGTGCGCAACCAGGTCACCCCGAAGCCCGTGCTCGTCTCGCAGCCGAACCCGGGGCACGACATCAATGTCCGATATTTCATGCCGCACCAGTGTCACCCGTCGCTGGCGACGACCGGCGCGGTCGGGATCGCGACCGCCTGTATCGCCGGCGACACGGTCGCTTCCCGCCTCATCGGCAGACGTACCGCGCCGGTCGTGCTGTCCATCGAGCACCCGAGCGGGCACCTCGATGTCAAGCTCTACGAGCGGGACGGCAAGATCGCCGCCGGTATCCTGAGAACCGCCAGACGGCTCTTCGAAGGACATGCTTTTGCAAAACCTGTCACGCAACTGTTTTGCGCGGCATAATGACCGTGGCTGCCGGGAGAGCGCCACAAACAGGAGGAGAATGAAATGAACAAGCTCATGCTCGCGCTCGCCGCCAGCGTCGCCCTTGCCGGCTCGGCTCTCGCGGATCCCGTCCGGATCAGCGTCGGCTCCTACAATCTCAACAACCTGCCCTTCCCCGTCGCGCAGGGCCTTGGCCTTTACGAGAAGGAGGGCCTCGAGGTGACGGTGGAGAACTTCGCATCGGGCGGTTCAAAGACGCTCCAGGCACTCGTCGCCGGATCGACGGACATTGCCGTCGGCTTCTATGATCATACGATACAGATGCAGTCGCAGAAGAAGTCCGTCGTCGCCTTCGTGCAGCTTGCCCGCAACTCCGGGCTGGTACTCGCCGGCGGCAAGGGCAGCGCATTCGATCCGGGCAAGCCGGAGACGATCAAGGGTGCAAAGATCGGCATCACCTCACCGGGCTCGTCGTCGGACTTCTTCGTTCGCTATTATCTCCAGCGCAACGGCCTGTCGGCCAACGACGTCTCGCTGATCGGCGTCGGCTCCGGCTCGGCGGCGGTCGCCGCACTCGAACAGGGCAAGGTCGATCTGCTGGTCAACTATGACCCTGCGGCGACCTTCATCGAGGCCAAGGGCGTCGGCAAGATCCTGATCGACGGTCGCAGCGACGATGGCGCCAAGGCGATCTACGGCGGCATCTACCCGACCTCCGTTCTCTACGCCACGCAGAGCTACATCGACGAGAATCCCGAGACTGTCCAGAAGGTCGCCAACGCGACGGTCAAGGCGCTCGCATGGATGAACAGCCACTCAGCGGAAGAGATCGTCGACAAGCTGCCGAAGGAATTCATCTCCGGCGACCGCGACACCTACATCAAGGCGGTCGAGAACGCGAAGGCCATCTTCTCGAAGGACGGTCGTATCAGCGCCGAAGACATCAAGACGCCGCTGGCCGTCCTGAAGAGTTTCAACGAGAAGGTCGCAGCCGCCGAAATCGACCTGACGAAGACCTACACGAACGAGTTCGTCGACAAGGTCGGCAACGTCGCCGCCAACTGACAGGAGGAGGTCATGGCATTGGCCGTAGTGAAGACAACACCCCCGGCGGACAGTCCGCGGCAGGCGAAGTCGATGGTTTCCATCGACTCCGTCACCATGTCCTTCGGCGCCTATGTGGCGGTGCAGGATGTGAACCTCCGCGTCGCCGACGGCGAGTTTCTCGCCATCGTCGGACCCACCGGTTGCGGCAAGAGCACGATCCTGAACGCGATCGCCGGGCTGCTGAAACCGTCGAGCGGCACCGTCTCGATCGACGGCCAGCCGGTGCGCGGGGTTCAGAACGACATCGGCTACCTGTTCCAGCAGGATGCGCTGCTTCCGTGGAAGACGGCGCTAGAGAACGTCGAACTCGGGCCGATGTTCAAAGGCGTGGGCACTGCGGAGCGACGCGAGCAGTCGATGAAATGGCTGGCGAAGGTCGGACTGAAAGGGTTCGAACACCGCTATCCGCATCAGCTCTCCGGCGGGCAGCGCAAGCGCGTGCAGATGGCACAGGCGCTGATCACCGGCCCCAAGGTCATCCTGATGGACGAGCCCTTCTCGGCGCTGGATATTCACACCCGCCACCTGATGCAGAACGAACTCCTGCGTCTGTGGCAGGAAGAACGACGCGCCGTGGTGATGATCACGCACGACCTCGAAGAAGCGATCGCGCTCGGGGATCGGGTGGTCGTCCTTGCGGCCGGACCGCGCTCGCGTGTGATCGACAGCTTCCCCGTCGATCTCGAGCGTCCGCGTGACGTCGCCGAAATCAAGCTCGATCCACGCTTCATGGATCTCTACCGCAACATCTGGTCGTCGCTCCGCGGCGAAGTGGAGAAAAGCTATGAACGCCATGACTGAACGCCTCGTCCAGATCGTACTGCTGGTGGTCATTGTCGGAGGCTGGCAGGCCGGCGTCACAACTGGTTTCATCGACCCCTTCTTCTTCCCGGCGCCCCTCGACATCTTCAATCAGGTGGTGTCCTGGGTCATGGACAGCAGTTTCTACAATCACGTCGTCATCACGCTGACGGAGACGGTGCTCGGCTACCTTGTCGGGACAGCACTCGGCGTGGCTGCGGGTGTCTGGCTCGGCCTCAGCCGCTCGGCGGCGCGCATCCTCGACCCTTTCATCAAAGGCCTGAACGCGATCCCCCGCGTCGTTCTGGCGCCCATCTTCGTGCTGTGGCTCGGCCTCGGCCTCTGGTCCAAGGTGGCGCTCGCCGTGACGCTGGTGTTCTTCGTTACGTTCTTCAACGCCATGCAGGGCGTTCGCGAAGTCAACCCGGTGGTGCTGTCCAACGCCCGCATTCTCGGCGCCAGGCGCTCGGACCTGCTTCGCCACGTCTACTTCCCGGCCGCAGCGAGCTGGATCCTGTCGTCGCTGCGCACCTCGGTCGGCTTCGCCGTCGTCGGCGCGATCATCGGCGAGTATCTCGGCTCCTCCGCCGGGCTCGGTTATCTTATCGCTCAGGCGGAAGGCAATTTCGATGCGGTCGGCGTCTTCGCTGGCATCGTGATCCTTGCCCTTTTCGTCCTGATCATCGACAGCATTCTGGATGTCGCCGAGAAGCATCTGATCAAATGGCGGCCGAGCGCCACCGAACGGCCGGCGTGACGACGGAAAGGGCGATCTTCAAACGTCACAGACTGATAATGCCGGCGTAACCGCCGGCATTTTTCCGCTACAGCTCCGCTCAGCGCACCGGCCGTGCGAAGAGGTCCATCCAGCCGGCGATGAAGCGTTCGCGCTGCGCCTTGTCCTGGGCGGCGAGCAGGGCAGGTCCGATGCGGATCGGCCGACCAATGCCTGAGTCCATCAGCGCCGGCGGACCATCCACACCGGTAGGCAGCGGTGCCCGCTCGGAAAAGAAGAAA
Organism: Ciceribacter thiooxidans; assembly: GCF_014126615.1. Classification (NCBI taxonomy): domain Bacteria; kingdom Pseudomonadati; phylum Pseudomonadota; class Alphaproteobacteria; order Hyphomicrobiales; family Rhizobiaceae; genus Ciceribacter; species Ciceribacter thiooxidans. The sequence continues at coordinate 1,056,591 of NZ_CP059897.1, read as the reverse complement.
GCCTTCTCGCGGGCGACGCGTTGGCCCCGGCCGGACAGCAGGTAGTCGAGGAACCGGGCCGCCAGGTCCGGCCGTCCGGATTTCTCCGGAATCAGCACGCCGCGCGACAGCACCAGCGTGTAGTCGCGCGGCACGACGATCTTCAAATTCGGGTTCTGCAGATAAGCTGCATAAGCATAAGAGCCCAGGATATTGTACGCGATGCGAAGATTGCCGCTCGCGATCTCGCCGAGCACTTCGTTGTTGCAGCAGCGGGTGACGGCTTCTGCACGACTGAAGCTCTCCAGAAGTCGGCCGTAGACGGTCGGCGCCTGGCGCGCATCGTTGAAGGCAAGCAAATAGCCGATGCCCGAGGCCTGCACGTCATACGTCCCGATGCGCCCGCGGTAGACATCCGGCTTCCGCCGCAGAAGTTCGGAGAGTTCCTCATGGGTGTGCGGCACATCCTCCGGCGGCACGCGCGAACTGTCGTACACGATGACGGCGGGCTCGAAGGTGAAACCGTAAACCTCCTCCCGCCAGTTCGCCCAGTCGGGCACCTGCGCCGTGACGAAGGAGCGGTGCGGCCGGGCACAACCGTCATTGGCAAGCTTGACGAGCTGGTCGACCGACGATGAAAGCCAGAGATCTCCGTGGACTCGACCCTCGCGGCAGGCTTCTTCCGCCTCGCGGAAAAGATCGTTGGTCACGTAATCGGTGAACTCGACCGTGACGTTCGGCATGGTTTCCTGAAAGTCGAGGATCAGCGGACGGATGGCGTTGAGGTCGGTCGCGCCATGGATAACGAGCTTCGCGTTTTCTCCTGAAGGAGCAGGAAAAACTGCGCGTTCGCCCTCGATCGCAAGGACCGGCGCAGACCAGAGTCCGGCGAAGAAGAGGACGACAGCGGCAGCGAAACGGTTCATGGCTTCCCCTGGCCGCGCAGCGGCAATTTCAACACCACGGTGAAGCCGTGCTCCTCATTCCTTGAACGGAACGTCAGTTCGCCGCCGAGGGCTGCCGCCACCTCCGAGGAGATGGCAAAGCCGAGGCCGGCACTCCCCTCGCCCGATTTCGATGTCACGAACCGTCTGGTCACCTGGCCCCAGTCCGCCTCCGGAATGCCGGGGCCGTCGTCCTCGACCTCGACCAGTCCGAATTCCGGTGTGTGGACCACCCGCACCTCGAGCCGCGAGACCGTACCGTGGCGTAGCGAGTTGTCGATCACGTTGACGATCGCTTCCCGCAGGCTGAGTTCGTCGCCGAGCACGACGACATCCTCGTCCGGGGCCTCGAAGGAGACGACAATGTCGGGATCTATGGTGATTGGTATGGCGGCCCGGAAGGCCTTGCGGGCGACCCGCGTCAGGTCGAGCGGCACGAGCTGGGCAGAATCGAAGCGATGGATGACCATTGCATGGTTCAGCAGTTGATTGGTGAAGCGGGCGAGTTCGCCGGCGCGGTTGCGGACCCGCTCCAGATGCCGCCGATCGCTGTCTGGCAGGCTATTCTCATCGATCAGGCTGACCTGCGCCGAAAGTGCTGTGAGCGGCGTACGGATTTGGTGGGCGCTGTCGGCGATGAACCGCTGGAGCAGCTTCACGCGCTCATCGAGCCGTCGCATGAAATGATTGATCGACGAGACGAAAGGCGAGAGTTCACGCGGCACATCGACGGTGAGCGGCGTCAGGTCCTGCGGATCGCGCGCGACGAGTGTCTCGCCGAGGGCGGAAACCGGCCGCAGCGAATAGCGGATCGCCAACGCTGTGCCGGCGAGAGCAAGCGCACTCATGGCTGCGACGAGTGCCAGCGCCCGGGTGGAGAGCTCTGAGGCGAGTACCTGCCGCGCCTGCGTCGTCTGTCCGATCACGACATGAGCCCAGCCGGAGGTGGATGGGTCCGAGATCGCCTTTCCGGCGACGATGACCCGCAGAGGCTCGCCGCGATAGTGCATGTTGAGCAGGATCGGACCCGGCCTTGCGCGCGAAAGATCGACCTCCGGCGTCAGGTCCTCGTAGCCGGTCATCGTCTCTCCGGCAGGGTCGATCACCCGGTAGAAAATGCGGTCGCGGCCGGCGAGCCCGAGCAATTCGAAGGCCGACGAAGGCAGGTTGACGACGAGTTTGCCGTCCTCGACCGTCAGGCCTTCGAGCATCTGCAGGGCGGCGCCCTGAAGGAGACGGTCATAGGCCTCGTCTGCGGCAGTCCGCACATAGAGCCAGGCTGCGCTCATCAGGATGGCGGCGCCGACCGCCAGGACGATTGCGACACGCAGGAGAAGACGGGAGAAGAGTGACGATTCAGGCCTGTACATCGGCGACCAGTTGATAGCCGAGGCCGCGGACCGTGACGATCCGCGCCTGAGCACCTTCGAGCTTCTTGCGCAGCCGTCCGACGTAAAGCTCGATAGCGTTCGGGCCAGCCGGCTCCTCGAAACCGAAGAGCTGGTCGAGAAGCTGGTCCTTGCTGAACACCCGGCCGGGGCGCGTCGCCAGGATCTCCAGCAGCGTCATTTCCCGACGCTTCAGCTGCACTTCCCGCTTGCCGACGCGCACGCTCCTGTTGGCGCGGTCGAGCACGATGTCGCCGCAGGCGATGATGTTGGTCGCCTCGCCGCCGCTACGCCGACGCATCAGCACGCGGGCGCGGGCCTCGAGCTCGCGGAAATCGAAGGGCTTGACGAGATAGTCGTCGGCGCCGAGGTCCAACGCACTCACCCGGTCGTCGATCTCGGAACGGGCGGTCAGCACCAGGACGGGGACCGCGTTGCGACTGTGGCGCAACCGCTTCAAAATCTCGAATCCGTCGAGGCCCGGCAGCATCACGTCGAGAATGACGAGATCGTATTCGGTGAAATCGAGGATGTCGGAGGCCGCACGACCGTCCGTCTCCCAGTCGACCGTATGCCCGATCGTTTCGAAACGACGGATGATCGCTTCACCGACATCGTGAGTATCTTCCACCAGCAGAATGCGCATGGCTGACCGTGGCACGGATGGCCCCGCCGATCAAGCGCGCGCTTGGGCCGGGGTATGCCTGAGGCTCATTAATACCCGTGACAGCATTGTGACAGGTTTGCGTCTTAAAACAGGATCGCCTGATCCGGGAGAGAGTGCCGGGCAGGTATGGGGAGGAGCACTCCGAAAAACGACTGCCGAATGCGAGCCGAGGCCGGGCCTCGTCGCAACGACGTCCCGTAGGCGGACGACCGAAGGCATACGGTTTCTCTTCCCCGATCATGGCACCTTCTTCACGCGACGAGGGACGCGCCGCAAGACGAACCGCGCGAGGCGGCCCCGAGAAGAAAACGGGATCGCCGGGCGCTGAAGATCACATGGGAGAGAGATGATGATCCGTTTTCTGACCAAGACTCTGGCGGGAGCCGCACTGGTGACGCTCGCCGCCGGCACGGCCGCCTTCGCCGAACCGGCAAAGCCGGAATGCCTTGCCGGTGCCAAGCCCGGCGGCGGCTTCGACCTCACCTGCCGGCTCGCCGCCAATGCACTGCTCGAAACAAAGCAGATCTCCACGCCGATGGCCGTGACCTATATGGAAGGTGGCGTCGGTGCGGTTGCCTACAACCACGTGATCGGCAAGCGCGGGAGCGACGGCAACCTGATCACCGCCGCATCCTCCGGCTCGGCGCTTCTGATCGCACAGGGCAAGTTCGGTAAGTATGATGAAAACGCCGTCCGCTGGCTCGGCGCGCTGGGTGCGGACTACGGCGTACTCGTCGTCTCGGCAGACTCCCCGTACAAGACGCTCGGCGAACTCGTCGAAGCCTACAAGGCCGATCCCAACAGCTTCGCCATCGGCGGCGGTGGTGCCGTCGGCTCGCAGGACTGGATGAAGGGCTCGCTGCTCGCGAAGGCTGCCGGCCAGGATCCGAAGGCCATGCGCTACGTCGCACTGGAAGGCGGTGGCGCTGTGCTGACCGCACTCGAAGGCGGCCACGTCAAGGTCGGCTCGGGCGACGCCGCCGAGATGGGCAAGCATCATCTGGCCGGCAAGGTCCGCATCCTCGCCGTCATGGCGCCGGAACGCCTGTCGGGCGAGCTCTCCGGCGTCCCGACCGCTCGCGAACAGGGCTTCGATATCGACTGGCCGGTCTGGCGCGGCTACTATGTCGGCAAGGACGTTTCCGACGCCGATTACGACTGGTGGGTCTCCACCTTCGAAAAGATGAGCAAGACGCCGGAATTTGCCAAGGAGCGCGAATCCCGCGGCCTGTTCGAGTTCACGCTGCTCGGCAAGGATTTCGACAAGCGCGTCAAGGACGACGTCGCCAAGTTCAAGATCCTCGCCAAGGAAGCCGGCATGTAATTGCCGCCTGAACCCGCACGACGAGACCTTCCGGGAGCAATCCCGGAAGGTCGTTTCCGGGCCGCTTCCGGGTCGCCGCAGGAGCCTCGTGCTCGCCATGCCCGCGACCCTGAGATCCCGCCCGTGCCGCACGACAGAGCCGTCGCCTGCCTATGCTGACCGCTCGTGCCAGGATTTCCCTTTCGAAGGGTGGAGACCAGACCATGTCAGACCATAGCAGAACATCCCTCCTCACCGGCCGCATCGGTGCGATCTGCGTGCTCGCCTTCGCCGTTGCCTACGGCATCGGCGCCAGCCGCATCGACTATTCCTTCTCGTCCGATCCGCTGGGGCCGCGGGCCGTGCCGCTGATGCTCGCCGGCGTCCTTGGCGTGCTTGCGCTCTTTTATCTGCGTTCGCCGGGAAGCGCCGAAGGCTTCCCGACGGGGACACTGCTTCTGCGAGTGCTGGCCGTGCCGGTCGTGCTGGTCGCCAGCGTTGCCGTCTTCGAACCTGCAGGCTTTGCCGCGTCGATCTTCCTGCTCACCTTCGGGACCGGCCTGATTTTCGGCGCTCCGCCGCTCAAGGCCCTGATCGGAGCAGCCGGTCACGCCGCGCTGTGGTGGGTGGTCTTCGACTGGTTGCTCGAGGTCTATTTGCCGGTCGGCGCGCTCTTTAGCTGAGCCGACGGCACAACCGAACACGTCTCCCCTAACCGGGAAAGGTCTTAGTCATGAATTTCGAATATCTCGCCCAAGGCTTCGCCGTCGCGCTGACCTGGCAGAACCTGCTGATCGGCTTTGCCGGTTGCTTCATCGGCACAATGGTCGGCGCACTTCCGGCGATCGGACCGATCAACGGCATCGCGCTCCTGCTGCCGATCGCCTATACGATGGGCCTGCCGCCCGAGAGCACGATGATCCTCCTCGCATCCGTCTATTGCGGCGCTGAATATGGCGGACGCATCTCCTCGATCCTCCTCAACGTACCCGGCGATGCCGGCGCCGTCATGACGGCGATGGACGGCTACCCGATGGCGAGACAGGGCCGCGCCGGCGAGGCGCTGGCACTTTCCGGTCTCTCTTCCTTCGTCGGCGGTATCCTCGGCTCGATCGGACTCGCCCTCTTCGCGCCGCTGCTTGCCGGGCTCACGATCGGCTTCGGCCCGGCCGAATATTTCGTGCTGATGGTCTTTGCCTTCGCAACCCTCGGCTCCATGGTCGGCGACCAGCCGGTCAAGACCCTGATCGGCTGCACTCTCGGTCTGATGCTCGCAACCGTCGGCATCGACGCGACGTCCGGCGCCTACCGCTTTACCTTCGACGAGCCTGAACTCGGCGACGGCATCGAATTCGTCGTGCTGGTGATCGGGCTCTTCTCGATTTCCGAGGCACTCATCATCCTGGAACACCAGGGCCGCGGCTTCACCATGATCCGCGATCTCGGCCGGATGACCGCCCGCTGGGCCGACATCGTCAAATGCAGCGGCACGACACTCAGAAGTGCGCTGATCGGCTTCGTCGTCGGCGTTCTGCCGGGGACCGGCGCCTCGGTCTCGAGCGCCGTCTCCTATACCACCGCGAAGCGCATTTCCGACACCGAAGGCACCTTCGGCAAGGGCGACGTTCGCGGGCTTGCGGCGCCGGAAGCAGCAAACAATGCGACCGCGTGCGGCGCCTTCGTACCGATGCTCACCCTCGGCGTACCCGGCTCGGGTACGACCGCCGTCATGCTCGGTGCACTGATGCTCTACAACATCCAGCCCGGTCCGATGCTGCTTGCCGAGCGTCCGGAGATCGTTGGTGGTCTCGTCGCCTCGCTCTTCGTCGGCAACTTCATCCTGCTCGCTCTCAACCTGCCGCTCGTCAACATCTTCGCCCGCGTGCTGACTATTCCCAACTGGCTGCTCGTTCCCGGCATCCTGGTGCTGTCGATCATCGGCGTCTATTCGACCCACGCCTCGATCTTCTCGATCTACCTGATGCTCGGCATCGGCATTATCGGCTGGCTACTCCGCAAGGCCGGCTTCGACATGGCGCCGCTCATCCTCGGCTTCGTGCTCGGCCGCGTGATGGAGGTGAACCTCCGAAACGCATTGGCCATCAGCGGCGGTGATCCGTCGATCCTCTTCCAGAGCACGATCTCGATCGTTCTCTGGTTCATGGCCGCAGCCGTCGCCATCCTTCCCTGGTACCTGTCGTACCGCGCGAAGAAGCGGATCAAGCAGGCCGCGCTGACCGCCTGACCTTTCGCGAAGCTCCCGAGAGAGCGCCGCGCCGATCGCTTGCTCAAGCGTCGGCGCGGCGCACGCATGTCGGTGAGGGTGTTCGTCTAGGCGTTCGAAAGAAGGGCGTCGATCTCGGCGCGCATCGGCATGGCCGGGGCCGTACCCGGCCGCGTCACGGCGATCGCCGCCGTTGCGCAGCCTAAGCGCACCGCCTCCACAGGATTCCGGCCTTCCGAAAGCGCGGTTGCGAACCCGCCAAGGAAAGCATCCCCCGCGCCGGTCGTATCGATCACCTTGCCGGCGGAAAAGGCTGGAACGAACTCGCTCCTTCCGGCCGTGTGATAGAGCGCGCCACGGGCACCGAGAGTGATGATCGCCGCGCCAACGCCTTTCCGGAGCAGCAGATCGCCTGCGGCGCGAGCCTGTTCGTCCGTCTCGACGGGATGCCCGACGATCTCGGCCGCTTCGACCTCGTTCGGCGCAAAGAAATCACATAAGGCGTAGATTTCATCGGGGAGAGACCGGGCAGGCGCGGGATTGAGAATGGTCGTCACACCAGCCGCCCTCGCGATCGAAAGGCCATAGATGGCCGCTTCGATCGGTTGTTCGAGCTGAGTCATGAAGATCGCCGCATTCTCGATATCTTGCCGGTTGGCATCGACGTCCTCCACTCCGATCAGACCTGCAGCCCCAGCAGCGACGATGATGGCGTTGTCACCATTCTCCTCGTTGACGAAGATGAAGGCTGCCCCCGTCGGCACCTCGTCCATCTGAATGACATTGGCCTTGACGCCGGCCGCCTTGTAGGCCGAGAGCGCCATCTCGCCGAACGGATCCTTGCCGACCCGCGAGATGAAGGTCACCTCCCCGCCGGCCTTGGCGGCAGCGATCGACTGGTTGGACCCCTTTCCGCCGGGACCGAGTGCAAAGCCGGATCCCATGATCGTTTCGGCGATCCGCGGCAAGCGCTTTGCCTTATAGGCAGTGTCGGCGGCGAAGATTCCGAGAATGACGATGCCGCGGCGCGCACTCATCTGACGATGTCCTCAGCCGGGATGACGCCCTTCGTCAGCAGGAAACATCCGTAGAATCGAAGTTCGCCGGTGGCGATCACGCAGTAGGCCTTCTTCGCCACCTCGTAAAAGGCCATCCTCTCGACACCGTACATCGGCGATGGGCGGCCTTCCACGCGATCGACGATGGCCTGTACCTCCGCCTGAACCCCGGGGATCTCGTCGGGCTTGCCCATCACTTCCATGCGGCCGACCGACGGCTGAACCGGCGTGTCCAGCGGAAAGACCGACAGGATCGCGTCAATCGCACGCGGTGCGGGAATGTTGTCCATCGTCAGGAGCTTGCCGATGCGGGTTTGCCTGGCAATCGCATCGGAGGGGAAATTCGCATCCGCGACCACCAGGTGGTCGCCGTGCCCCATGGTGCTCAGTGCTTCGAGAATGGCGCCGTTCAGTTCGGCCCTGATGCCTTTCAACATGTCCTTCGTCCCCTTTTTTCAGGCAGCTATCTGGTCTTCTTCATGCTCAAGGTCGTGCCTCAGGCGAGGCTTGACCCTCTTCCCGGCACGGGCCCCGTCGATCTGCGAACAATCAGCGAGCCCTCGACCATTTCATCCTCGTCCGGTGACTTCTGATCCAGGAGACGCTCGACGGCGCGCGCAGCCAACCGATCGGTCGGCTGACGAACCGTCGTCAGGCGCGGCACGACAAGCTTGGCCAGTGTGATGTCGTCGAACCCGGTCACCGACAGTTGGTCCGGCACGTCGACCTTGAAGTCTCGGGCAGCGCGCAGGGCACCAATAGCCTGCTGGTCGCTGGCGGCTGCTATTGCCGTCGGCCGGTCGCCCGGCTCTCGCGCCAGCAGCGCGCGCGCTGCTCTCTCGCCGGATTCGTAGTCGAACCGCCCGGTGACGATTTCCAGTTCGATCGTTTCGCCGGCCTCGCTCAGTTGCTGCACCCGCGTCACGAAGCCTTTCTGGCGCATTCGCCCGGCCTCGGTTTCAGGCGGACCGGCAATATAGGCGATCCGCCGATGCCCCAGCTCGTAAAGGTGGTCGACGACCAGGGATGCGGCCTGCGCATGGTCAGTCGAGACCAGCGGGTACGAACCGAAGCGGCGGTCGAGCGATATGATCGGAACCGGCGCATTGATCTCCAGGTGCGAATTGCCGTTGCTTGCGACGACGATGATCCCGCGCACGGAACGGTCGAGGAATGCCAGGATGTGGCTCTGTTCTGCCTCCAGATCCTCATGAGAGCTCGCCAGCATCACCATATGACCGGCTTCGAGCGCGGCACGCTCAACGCTCGCAGCGAGCTGTGCAAAGAACGGGTTGGTGATGTCCGGTACGACGAGACCGATCACGTCAGTCTTGCTGGTCCGCAGGGCACGCGCGGTCACGTTGGGGCGGTAGCCCAGTTTCGCGATCGCCGCGTTGACCTTCTCCCTGTAGACCGGCCTTACCGCCTCCTCCCCTGCGATCACACGCGAGACCGTACCCACGGAAACGCCTGCCTCGACAGCTACATCCTTGACCGTGGGCGTCTTTCGCATGCCAGCTCCCGCTTCTACTTGACGGCCCCGGCAGTCATACCCGCGATGATGTGCTTTTCAAGCAGGACGCCGACGAAAACCAGAGGAAGGATGCCGGCCGTGGAAAGGGCCGCCATCGACCACCAGTTGATGCCCTGGCTGCCGGTCTGACTGGCGATCATCACCGGTAGCGTGTTGGTGTTGGTGGACGTCAGCAGGGCGGCGAAGAAATACTCGTTCCAGCACAGGATCAGCGCCAGGATGAAGGCGGCGATCATCCCCGGCAGCACCAGCGGCACGATGATGCGCGAGAAGGCACCCCAGATCGAAAGACCATCGACAAGCGCGGCCTCTTCGAGCTCCACCGGTATGGTGGCGAACTGGTCGCGCATGATCCAGACCACGATCGGCAGGACCATGAGCGTGTAAACCGCGATCATGCCGACATAGGTATCGAGAAGAGCGAGCTGCTTGTAGAGGACGAGGAACGGCAGCGCGAGCACGACGGGTGGCATGATGAGCTGCGACAGGAAGAAGAAGGAGATGTCGGAGTTCCGCATGTAACCGAACCTGTAGCTGAACCGGCTGAGGCCGTATGCTGCAAGTGTCCCGAGGAAAACCGCCAGCGTTGACGAGGCGCCAGATATGATCACGCTGTTCCAGAAGCGGCGCATGAATTCGGCGCGCACCGTGGACGTTTCGAAGATCGTGTCGGGAGAAAGCCCGAGCGAACGCCAGCCAAGCCATGACGGCTGAAAATCGAGGAGCGGTACGAGATGGCCGCGCATCACGTCGGCCGCAATCTTCAACGACGTGGTAACCGTCCAGAATACCGGGGCGATGCAGATGACTGCCCAGATTGTAAGGAGGCCGTAGACGACGAAGCGCATGGCCCACCAGCGCATCCGCTGCCGGCGATCGAATTTGTCGAGGTCAACAGAAATCATCATAGCCTTCCCGTCATACGTTGCACGATACGGTCGGCAATCTTCATCAGGAGCGTCATCCCAAACACGATGATCACCAGATAGGCGAGCGCCAGCAGGGTGCCGTAACCGACATTCGAACGATCGCGGTATTCGCGATAGATGAAGCTCGTCACGGAATCGGTCGCTCCACCCGGTCCCCCGCTTGTAACCGTAATGACGATGTCGGCGAGCTTCAGCTTGAAGATAATGCGGATCATGACGGCGGTGACCGAAACTGGCAGCATCAGCGGAAAGACCACCTTCCAGAAGCGCTGCCATTTCGTCGCGCCGTCCACTTCCGCGGCCTCCAGGACCTCTTTCGGCAGAGCCTGCAGCCCGGCGAGCAGCATGACCATCATGAACGGTATGAAGGTCCAGGCGTCCATGATCATGATCGAGAGCCTGGCTGTCAGGGGATCCCCGAAGAAGGACGGGTTTTCCCAACCGAGCCAGCGGGCAAAGCGGGCGATGGGACCGAAGCGGGTTTCGAGCATGGACTTGCCGACCATCCAGCTCACCGCAACCGGCGACAGCATCAGTGGCACCAGAAACGTAACTCGCCAGAACTTTCGCGCGACGATGTTCTGGTTGAGCAGCAGCGCCAGCCCGAACGCGATGGCATATTCCACCACGATTGCAAGGCAGTAGTAGATCATGTTGACGAGGGCGTTGATGTAGAATGGATCGGACACCAGACGCCGCAGATTATCGAGCCCGTTGAAGCGCCGTCCCGTCGGCGAGGCGAGGTTCCAGTCGGAAAAGCCGATCCAAACTGCAAAAAGAAGCGGGAACACCACCATGGAGATCACGAAGAGTGCCGCGGGCAGCACGAACAGTGCCTTCTTGCCGGCCTCGCCATAAATCACCACTCGGGTGACACAGAGAACGCCCGCCCAGATGAAATACGCATAGAGAACCGGGCGCCAGTTCTCGAAGCCCAGGCTCGTCCAGCCGAGATCATGCGCGGCTTGCAGACAGAAGGATGTGAGAAGCCAGAAGACACTCAACCACAGAGCTGCCTTGCCCCAGAACTTCCGGCCTTGCGAAATGGAGTCCGTCTCCACCGTGTGCAGCAGATCGCCGTCGACCATAGACATCGATTTCCTCGTTCCGACGAATGCAGGCCGGCGGATAGACTTCCGCCGGCCTGCAGGTTCAATCGATCAAAGCCCGAGGCTCGCCCGGTAGAGCTTCAACTGGCTTTCACGTCCGATCTGGTCGGTGATCTTTTCCCAGGCAGCGGCAATCGCATCCGCAGTCTCCTGGGCCGACTTGTATTGGCCGGCAAAGCCCTTAGCCAGTTCGTCCTCGGCGACGGAGTAGTACTGGAAGATGCCGGGAATACGCGGCTCGATCGCTGCATTCGGGTGGTTGTAGCTGTCCGCGTTGGAGCCGAGGTAATCCTCGACATAGGCCCGGTCGTAACCGGCAGCCGCCCATTCGTCATAGTTGAAGTGGGACTGACGGTAGGGCTGGAAGCCCGACGGATAGGCCGAGGTCCAAAGCGAGATGTCCTTGCCACCGAGGTGGGCTGCGGCAGACCACGCCGCCTTGCGCTTCTTTTCGTCACCAGTGACCTGTTTGGTGACGTAAATGCCCCAGCCGAGATAAGCCATGTTCGGCGCTTCGTTGTACTTGTCTTCCCACGCACCGGTCTTGCGGTTGTAAACGCGGTCGGAACCACGATTGATACCGAAGCCGACGACGTCGCCGACGACGGACGTGTCGGAGGTACGGGCGCTGGAGCCGACATCACCCCACCACATCAGCATGGAGCCGGTGCCTGCGAGGAACTGCGAGAAGGCGGTCGTGCCCGGATCGGCGTTGATCTGGTCGGCCGGATAGACATTGGCGGCGATCAGGTCCATCACGTCCTGGATGGCCTGCACCCACGCTGGATTATTGACGAGCGGCTTCATGTCTTCCGGATCGAACAGCCAGGCCGGATCGCCCGGATATTTCGCGTAAGCCGTCGCGCGGTTCTCGATGAAGTAGAAGCCGAAACCGCCCCAGCCCTTCAGCGGGTCGAGATAACCGTAGGCGGGCAGCCCAGTCAGCGGATCGGTCTTTCCAACGAGCGCCTTTGTGGCGGCATTGACCTCCTGCCAGGTCTTCGGCGGATTTGCCATGCCGCTGATTGAACCCTCGCCGAAATAGTCCTTGCGGTAAGCGAAGGTGTGGCAGTCGCCGTCGATGGTGACGCGATAAGTCTTGCCATCCCAGGTACCGACCGGCGGCTTCAGATAGCCGACGAGGTCGTCGGCCTCAATCTGTGCGGCAACCCAATCCGGCATTTCGTCCAGGAGACCGCGGCCTGCCGTATCGCCTTCGAACGGCGCACCCATTTCCATGATGTCGAAATCGACGGTGCCGGTCGCGATGGACTGCTGCAGGCGAGCGTTGTAATCGGCCTGCGCGAGGTCGATCCAGTTGATCTTCGCACCCGTATAGGCTTCCCAGGGTTTCAGGAAGCCGCGGAACAGGAAGTTGTGAAGGTTCTGGTTGTTGAGGCCCATGAAGGTCAGTTCGACCCCGGCGAATTCGCCCTCCGCAACATTCGCCTTGGTCGGGCCGAGGCAGAGCTCACCTACCTTCTGCCAGTCCGCATCCGTCGGCGAACCCTTGCCGACGCCGGGGATCTGCAAGAGCTGCGCGCGCAGATCGTCTGCCGCGAAAGCCATACCGGGGATGCCGCCCATCACGCTCGAGACGCCGAGCAGGGCGGCCGCACTGGCCGTGCCGCGCAAAACGTCGCGACGGCTGGCCTGGCGCTTCATCAGCGCATCATAGATTTCGACTTTCATTTGTGTGTTCTCCTCCACATATCCGTTAGACGTCTCGCCCCGTCGATGAGGGGGTTCTTGCAGGGCCGCCTTTTGCCGCTAGCCACGGACAGAAGTATCTGCTAAGCAAGAAATGAAACGTTTCATATTTCGGGTGAAGCCGCTCCTCTCAGCCTCGATGTCGAACATCAGACTCCCGGAGGGAAATGTCAACAGGAAATGAAACGTTTCATGGAGGAGGTGCCGAAGGCTATCGGGCGGCGATGCGGAGAGGAGTCCCGCGCGCATTCACGCTCGGCCTTTCGGCAGAAATGGAGCGCCGAACATCGTGCCCGTCGGGCCAGATGTCCGGCAGGAGGAGAAAAATGGCGGAAGTGAACATATCCGGCGTTCGGAAAGTCTATGGCGCCCTCAACGTGCTTCACGGCATAGATGTCGACATAGCCGACGGAGAATTCGTCGTACTCGTCGGCCCGTCCGGATGCGGGAAGTCGACGCTCCTGCGCATGGTCGCGGGGCTCGAGGGCATTACCAGCGGCACGATCTCGATCGGCGGAAAGGCGGTCAACAATCTGCCGCCGAAGGACCGCGACATTGCGATGGTGTTTCAGAGCTATGCGCTCTACCCGCACAAGACCGTCGCTGAAAACATGGTCTTTGCACTTCGCCTGCAAAAGCAACCTGCCGATCTCATCAAGCAGCGCTTGCAGACCGCCGCCGAAACGCTGGACCTCGTCCCCTATCTCGACCGATATCCGCGCCAGCTCTCCGGCGGTCAACGTCAGCGCGTGGCGATGGGCCGCGCCATCGTCCGCTCGCCGCAGGTCTTCCTGTTCGACGAGCCCCTGTCGAACCTCGATGCTAAGCTGCGCGTTCAGATGCGCAAGGAAATCAAGGAGCTGCACCAACGCTTGAAGACGACGACCATCTACGTCACCCACGACCAGGTCGAGGCGATGACGATGGCCGACAAGATCGTCGTCATGCAGGGTGGCAACGTCGAGCAGATCGGTTCGCCGCTCGAGCTTTACGACCGGCCCAACAACACATTCGTCGCAACCTTCATCGGCTCGCCCTCGATGAATCTCATCCAGGGCACCTACAAGGCCGACGGCAATCTGTTCGTCACCGAGACGGGTGACGAGATCGCCCTTGGATTTTCGCCGAAAGCCAACGACGGTCAGGCAGTTCAGCTCGGCGTCCGGCCGGAACACCTGTCGCTCGGCGACGCTGGTCTCAAATCGACGATCGTCGTGACGGAACCGACCGGACACGAGACCATGGTGTTCCTGCGCTACGGCGGCAGCGAACTCGTCTCGGTCCTGACGGAACGCTACGACTTCGGCCCTGGACAATCGATTGTCGTTTCCCCGCGGACGGACAAGCTGCATCTTTTCGATGCTCAGAGCGGCAAGACCCTGCGATAGGTCTCCCTCGCCTTTGCGGGCGAGGCTGCGTTTCGAGAGATCGGAATGTCCCCGCCTGCGGTTCACCGTGACGGCACCGCCAGTCGTCGTCACGGTGAACCATCTTCGGATCGCTCCAAAAAAGCCTGATGTGCCTGACTCGGGTTGCCTATTCGCCCCAAATTCCCTAGGACCCCCGCTAGCGCGGTGGATTGACTTCCCCTCGGGCGCCAGGACGGCCTCGGTGGGAATGCGGTTTCGAAAAGCCGCATCCGTTTTCACCAGAGAGGCGTGGCAAACCTTGATCCAGACCCCGTACTACCTGATCGACAAGACGAAGCTCCTCCGCAACATGGAGAAGATTGCGTATCTGCGCGAGAAATCCGGTGCGAAGGCTCTGCTGGCGCTCAAGTGCTTCGCGACCTGGGGCGTCTTCGACTTCATGCGGGACTATATGGACGGCACCACCTCGTCCTCACTGAACGAAGTCCGCCTCGGCCACGAGCGCTTCGGCAAGGAGACGCATGCCTATTCGGTCGCCTATGCCGATTACGAGATCGACGAAGTCGTCAGCCACGCCGACAAGATCATCTTCAACACGATCGGCCAGTTGCAGCGTTTCGAAAAGCAATCGGCCGGTATCATCCGCGGCCTTCGCCTCAATCCCGGTGTTTCCTCTTCCTCCTTCGATCTCGCCGACCCTGCCCGTCCCTTCTCCCGCCTCGGAGAATGGGACCTCGCCCAGGTCGAGCCGGTCATGGACCTCATCTCCGGCTTCATGATCCACAACAACTGCGAGAACAAGGATTTCGGCCTCTTCGACAAGATGCTCGGCGACATCGAGGAGAAGTTCGGCCCGCTGCTCAAGAAGGCCGAATGGGTGAGTCTGGGTGGCGGCATCCATTTCACCGGCGAGGACTACCCGATCGACCGTTTCGCCGAACGGCTGAAGCGATTTGCCGGCGCCTACGGCGTCCAGGTCTATCTGGAACCCGGCGAAGCCTCGATCACCAAATCGACCACGCTCGAAGTCACCGTGCTCGACAAGCTTTACAACGGCAAGGACCTTGTCGTGGTGGATTCGTCCATCGAAGCACACATGCTGGATCTGCTGATCTACCGTGAAAGCGCGAAGGTCTCCCCCAACCAGGGACCACATCGGTACATGGTCTGCGGCAAGTCGTGCCTCGCCGGCGATATCTTCGGCGAGTTCGATTTTCCGGACGAACTGAAGGTCGGAGACCGGATTTCGATCCAGGACGCAGCCGGGTACACGATGGTCAAGAAAAACTGGTTTAACGGCGTGAAAATGCCGGCAATCGCCATCCGGGAACTGGATGGCAGCATCAGAACGGTCCGCGAATTTTCCTATGCGGATTACGAACAAAGCCTCTCCTGACCAGGATCAGGACGGCCTCTGACGATTGGACATAAGGAGTTGGTCCCCATCATGAGAAAGAATGTACTCATCGTCGGCGCCGGTGGCGTCGCACAGGTCGTGGCGCACAAATGCGCGCAGAACAACGACGTGCTCGGCGACATCCACATCGCCTCGCGCACGAAGGCGAAGTGCGACGCGATCATCGCCTCGGTTCACGAAAAGAAGGCGATGAAAGAGCCCGGCGCGCTCGAAGCCCATGCGCTCGACGCACTCGACATCGAGGCCACCAAGGCGCTCATCAAGTCGACCAAGTCCGAGATCGTCATCAATGTCGGCACGGCGTTCCTCAACATGTCGGTGCTGCGCGCCTGCATGGACACCGGCGTCGCCTATATCGACACCGCGATCCACGAAGAGCCGAACAAGATCTGCGAGACGCCGCCGTGGTACGGGAACTACGAGTGGAAGCGCGCCGACGAGTGCAAGGAAAAGGGCATCACCGCCATCCTCGGCGCCGGCTTCGACCCGGGTGTCGTCAACGCCTATGCGCGGCTTGCCAAAGACGAATATCTCGACAAGGTGACCGACATCGACATCGTCGACATCAATGCCGGCAGCCACGGCAAGTACTTCGCCACCAACTTCGACCCGGAAATCAACTTCCGCGAGTTCACCGGCGTCGTCTATTCCTGGCAGGGCGGCGAATGGAAGGTCAACAAAATGTTCGAGATCGGCAAGGACTACGACCTGCCGGTCGTCGGCACCCGCCGCGCCTATCTCTGCGGCCATGACGAAGTGCACTCGCTGGCGAAGAACATGGACGGCGCCGACGTGCGCTTCTGGATGGGCTTCGGCGACCACTACATCAACGTCTTCACCGTGCTGAAGTCGATCGGCCTCCTCTCGGAGCAGCCGGTGAAGCTCGCCGACGGTTCCGAAGTCGTGCCGCTCAAGGTCGTCAAGGCCTGCCTGCCGGACCCGGCCTCGCTTGCCCCCAACTACGAAGGCAAGACCTGCATCGGCGACTATGTGAAGGGCTTCAAGGACGGCAAGGAAAAGACCGTCTTCCTCTACAACGTCGCCGACCACAAGGAAGCCTTTAACGAAGTGGGCAGCCAGGGCATCAGCTACACGGCAGGCGTCCCGCCCGTCGCAGCAGCCATGCTCGTCGCCACCGGCGAATGGGATGTGAAGCAGATGGCGAACGTCGAAGAACTGCCGCCGAAGCCGTTCATCAACCTCCTGAACAAGATCGGCCTGCCGACGCGGATTCAGGACGAGGATGGTGATAGGGCCGTGGAGTTCTGAGCCGGGCTAGGGCTTGAGAATTGAGGCCCGCGGGAATGATCCCGCGGGCCTCTCGTTTTGGTGGAAGCTTCGCCGAAACAGCCAAGGCCTAAGACGACAATCATCAGGACGAACCTGAGGCGACGTCATCCTGGAACCTGCGTGCTGGACCTTCCGGGATGGCGAGAAAACGCGTCAGCTCCCACCAGACGGCTTCGGGTTGTTCCTCGGGCGAAAAATGCCCACAATCGTCTATGACTGCGCCACGAACGTCTCGAAATCCTGCGCGTCGAAAGCCACTCAGATAGTCCTCGATTGCGCCGTGTTCGTCCTTGCCTCTCATGTATAGAAGCGGAACGTCGACCAGACTTCCCGACTGCGCTGCGGCGGCATTCTCCTCGGCATCCCGACCGAAAGAGCGGTACCAGTCAAAGCCCGTCCTGAGTGCACCCGGCACGCGATAGGCGCGAGCGTACTCGGCACGCGCTCGCGCCGTTATCCTCGCCGGATGGCGTGCAATCGTGTCGTAGAAATAGTCGAAATATCGACGTTCGCGTTGCCTGACCAACGCTTCCGGAAGGTCGGGTACGGCATGGAAGGCGAAATGCCAGATCGCCGGATTCCTCCAGATCTCCTCCCAGGGAGGAATGCCGGGAACAGCGACGTTCATGATGACGGCGGCGGCAACGTCGCTCGACCAGTCGCGCGCACAGCGATAAGCGATCTGCCCGCCTACGTCGTGCCCGACGACCACGACGGACTGCAGTTCTCTACTGCGCACGAAACTGTGCAAGGTCGCGGCGATGTCGCCACTCCCCCGAAACGGTGTTTCGAACAGCGATCCCCCGACCCCCGGAAGATCGACCGCAATCACGTGAATTCTGTCGCACGCAAGTGCCATAACGCGACGCCAGGCCGCCCAGCTTTGCGGCCAGCCGTGAAGAAGCACGACGGAAACGTCGGTCTCGGCCCCGGCCTCCACGGCATGAATTGTCCTGCCGCTCACGCGGGTCTCGGTGTGTCTGAACACGTCTGTCCCTCCGCTTTGCATGGCTCACAGCAGTAGATACGGATGGGCGGGGATATTGTTTCGCATCCTGCGCATGACGCCGTACCGTCCACCGCAACCATCTGCTGGCGCCCCCAGCATTCGAGGTGAACCGCTGAATAGGACGAGGCGGCATCGGACGCGACGCCAGCGATTGATTGATCGCTTTACTCCCTCCCCCCATATCCACCCCGACCCCGCCGTGCTACGAGACGCCCGAGAAACACTCCCCATCCGCGCCCGCCCCGAGACCTCGTCATGCCCCCTGCCCTTTATCTCGACCTCACCGCCTCACTCCGCCCCCTGCTGGACGAACTGCATCAGGCGCCGGAGCGCTTCCAGACATGGGATGCCCACCTGGAGCTTGTCGCCGCCGGCGGACTGGTCGTCGTCAAGACGAAGCGGGAAAAGGGCGTGGTCGACAGCCTGTTCTGGGGTCGAGCGCCGAAGGCGACGGAAAACCAGCAGCTGCCGGAAGCGACCGCCTATGCCGCGATCGACCGCTTCCTCGGGCTGGGCGCGCATCTCGCGCTCGCCGATGCCCTGCCCGAAGGCGCAGTGCTGGACGAGGCCTATCCGCATTGCGCGGTGAAACTCTCCTGTCGCAAGAAAGGCGCGCCGAAGTCTCTGGCGCTGTCGATGGTCTTCATCGGCTTCAACGACGAGACCGACGCCATGGCCTATGCAGACCGCGCCGGAGGCAGCCTGCCGCTCACCACCACACGGCCGCTCAAGGGCGAGAAACTGCACGAGTGGCGCTGAGCACCTCCTCTTCGTGCCTTCGACTCCGGCCTTGAATTGAGCGTATATTATGACAATATACATCGATGATTGATTGGGAACGGATCATCGGGTTCGAGTGGGACGAGGGAAATGCCCGTAAGAATGCCGACAAGCACGACGTCAGCCCGAACGAAGCGGAGCAGGTGTTTTTCAACGAACCTCTGCTGATGGTCCCAGATCCCAGGCACAGTCTGGACGAGCAGCGAATTCACGCGCTCGGCCACGCCGATGACGGAAGGTTGCTCCATATCACCTTCACGCTGCGGGCAGAAGAAACGAGAATCCGGGTGATTTCCGCCCGCGACATGAGCCGAAAGGAGCGGAGCTATTATGAGCAGGAAGCCTGAGCCCGTGCCGCACTTCAGTACCGAAGCCGAGGAGCGGACGTATTGGGAGCATCACGACTCCGCCGATCATATCGACTGGAGCAAGGCGGCGAAGGTCCGTCTGCCGAACCTGAAGCCGTCATCCACGTCGATCTCGCTGCGTCTGCCCAACTCTCTGCTGGATCAGATCAAGATCGCCGCTGGCAAGCGTGACGTGCCGTATCAGTCACTGATCAAGATCTGGCTTGCCGAAAAGATCGATACCTCAGCGAAGCGATGATCTTGCCGGATCGCTGCCACCGGTGACCCGTCTATTGTCACCCGCAAGGCCAAGGCTGGGACGGCAGTCGCCTTGACGACTCGAGAGGTCTGGACTTCGTCCGGTTGGCCATCCCGTCTCTCGCCAGGCGACACGCCCCACACCCGGCCTTACGGCTCGAACCGTTCCGTCGACCTCGATCAGCTGACGCCCTTCGCCTGCCGGCGTTCGGAGGGTGCATGACCGAAGTGCCGGCTGTAGGCACGGGAGAAGGCTGCCGCACTACCGAAGCCGACAGAAGCCGCGGTTGCCTTCACGCTCTTGCCGGCGCGCAACCGGACGCGCCCCAGCGTCAACCGCCAGCCATTCAGGTAGCTGACCGGGGTTGTGCCGACGGTCGCGGCAAACTCGCGGATGAAACGGCTGCGTCCCATGCCCGCGATCGTCGCCAGTTCCTCGAGCCTCCACTGTCGCGCGGGCGCGTCGTGCATGGCGACCAGGCTCGCGTGAAGCTCCGGATGCGCAAGCCCCATCAACAGGCCGGCATTCACCGTTCCGGCGGCGATCGCCCTGCGGACCGCCAGTACCACGACCACCTCCGCCAGCCGCTCGCGGATCGCGGCACCGCCGCATCTGGGTCTCTCCGTCTCGTCGATGACCAGCACCGCAAGTGCCGCGAGATGTGGTTCCTCTTCAAGTGGAAGCGTGATCTCCTCCGGCAGGGCACCGACCAGCGGATTGATGCTTCCGC